>CAYGZA010000194.1:0-12769 GCA_964354135.1 uncultured Planctomycetaceae bacterium | reverse complement strand
AAAAGATCCCGTCGCGGGTGCGGAGGAAGTACGGGCAGTGGCCCTGAAAGCCCATCGGCTTTGAGACGCTCCACGTGGCGCCGCGGTCCTTGGAGACGGAGTAGCACATGGCGGGCCGCTGGGCCGCGTAGAGGGTGCCGTCGGCCAGCTCGACAACATCGGTTTCCGCGTCCAGCCGGGTCCCGCCGTTGTCGATATCCACCGCTTGCTTCCAGGTCTTGCCGCCGTCGCCGCTAATGCCTACCGCGCCGTGCGCACTATTGGCCGTCTCCTGGTACAGCCCGAGAATAAGCCGCCCGTCGCGCAGCTCGCGGACCGGCGTGCTGCAATAGTAGTCGGCGTAGATCTGCCGGGCGGGCGACCAGGTCTTGCCGAGGTCGTCGGAGGTGACGATCCAGGTGCCGCGGCCGATCCAGGGTTTCTTCGGGTCATCCGATTTGCCGAGCGAGAAAAAGTTGCAGACCACGAGACCGCCCTTGAGCTGCACGATGGAAGGGTCGCGGTCGTCGTCCGGGCCGTCGTAGAGCACCCGGGCGGGGCTCCACGTGTGCCCCTCGTCGGACGACGTGCAATAGCAGATCCGTCCGCCTTTGGGCAATTGTGCGTTGGGCATCGCCACGTGGCCGTAGCCGGCGTAGAAGACGGCCATCAGCCGCCCGTCGCTCAGCCGGCAGACGTCGGGGAACGCCTCGTAGCCGCCGGCCCCGGCGTCCTGGCAGACGTGGCGCCAAAGCGGCGGCGGCGGTGGCGCCGGCGCGTCGGCGGGCTTCTCCGCCGTGCCGGAAATTGCGGTGTCTGTTGCGCGGGCCGGCTCATCTGCCCGAGCGCCACGCACGGGCCAAAGCACCACCGCCATCGCCAGAAGGCAAACGCGGACTGAAGCTCGAATCGCCATGACGTTTCTCCCGGATGTTCTTGTCGGGGGTGGTTGTCGACGCGTACGGACCCTTTTCTTGGGGAACGCGCTCAGCCATTTCGGGCGCGGGCGGCACGCCGCCACATCAGGACCGCAAGCCAAAACATGAAGAGCCGCACGGGGAGGATCAGGTCGCCGGGCAGGTCGATCGTCGTCTTTCGCGTGAAGGCGTGGTCGGGCCGAATCGAGCCGATCTCTGCGCCGCCTTCCCGCGCCACGAACGGGCGCCTGATGGGGGACGCCGCGGCAAGCCGGATCTCGCGTTGCTCGTAGTGGACGATAAAGGACCGATCGAAGGCGCTTGGCTTCTCCGCTTCGGCCAGGACTTGCCCCTCGTACTCGACGATGAACGCCCCGCTCAGCCAACCGCGGCGGGAGAGCTGGCACGTGACGCCGCCCAGACAGAGCCTGCCGCGCTCCTTGGACCATGCCGTCTCCACGGCGCCAACCGATACACCGTCTTCCGAGACATCGAAGCTCCATGAAAACCAGCTCTTCGGAATGGCCCTCAGCACAGTCACGGCGATTCCTCCCGGAACACCGGCCAGCTTATCGAGGGCTCGCGGCCGTGTCAAACCGCGCCGGGGATTGCGGGCCCGGGGGGCGTGTGGTACGGTCAATCGCGAAACACCGGAGGACCTGCCATGATACGCTTGGGACTACTTGCGGCGGCTTGGGTCGTTCTTTGGATCGCTTCGGCCTTTGCCGGCGAGGTGTACGTCGCCCCCTCGGGCAGCGACGCCAACCCGGGGACGAAGGACCGGCCCGTTGCGAGCGTTGCGCGGGCCCGCGACCTGGTCCGGGCGGCCAACGCCAAGGCCCGAATGCCCATGACGGTGTTCTTGCGCGGCGGGACGTATCGGCTCGCGGAGCCGGTCGTTTTCACTCCCGAGGACTCCGGCACGGAGTCCTGCCCGGTTGTCTACACGGCGTTTCCCGGCGAGAAGCCGGTCCTGAGCGGCGGCAAGGCGATCACCGGCTGGAAGCGCGGACCGGGCGAGACCTGGACGGCCGAGATCCAAGAAGTCAAGGAAGGCAAGTGGTACTTCCGCCAACTGCACGTCGGCGGCCAGCGCCGGCCGCGGGCCCGGCTGCCGCGGGAGGGCAACTACAAGGTGGCTGCCCCGGCCGATCCGCCGCGGCGGGCCTTCAAGTTCAGCCCCGGCCAGATCGATCCGAAGTGGCGCAACCTGAGCGACGTGGAGGTCGTCGTGCTTCAGTTCTGGAGTGAGGCACGCCAACGGATCGACGCGATCGACCAGGCGACCAGCACCGTGCGGTTCACCGGCGATTGCTTCCGGCCGGCCAATTGGTCGCTGGGCTGGTACGCGGAGAACGTCTTCGAGGGGCTCGCCAGGCCGGGCCAGTGGTACCTGGACCGCCAGACCGGCACGCTCCACTACTGGCCGCTCCCGGGAGAGGACCCGAACAAGCTGGAGGTGATCGCGCCGGTGGCCACCCAGTGGCTCCGGCTGGAGGGCGACTACAAGACGGGCAAGCTCGTCGAGCACGTGACCTTCCGCGGTCTCGCATTCCGCCATTCCGCCTGGGGGCTTGGCAAGCGGCTCGGATACAGCTATCCGCAGGCTTCGATCGAACTCATGCCGCAGAAGCCCCTTTGGGTGGGCTGGCAAACCGATGAGGGCCCGAGCACCGAGCAGTCGCAAATGCCCGTGCCGGCCGCGATCTCCGCCCGCGGGGCCCGCCGTCTCCGTTTCGAGGACAACGAGATTGCCCACACCGGGGCTTGGGGCATTTACCTGGCCCAGGGCGGGTGCAAGGACAACGCGGTCGTAGGCAACCGGTTTTCCGATCTGGGCGCGGGGGCGATCCGCATCGGCGGGCCCGACACCACCTTCGACGACGCCGAGGAGACGGGCCGCACGACCGTCACCGACAACCGCATCCACGACTGCGCCCAGGTCTACTTTGGCGCCCCCGCGGTCTACGTCGGCCAAAGCAGCGGCAACCGCGTCGCCCACAACGAGATCTCCGGCGGCTGCGAGTGGGCCGTGTCGGTGGGCTGGAACTGGGGCTACATGCCGCCCAACAACGCCCGCGACAACCTGGTGGAGTACAACCACTGCCACCACGTCGGCACGAGCGTGCTGGGCACGCACGGCGTCCTCTATTTCCTCGGCGTGCAGCCGGGGACCGCGGCCCGCTACAACCTGATCCACGACGTCACCGGCGGCGGCAGCGGCATCGTGCTCGACAACTCCAGCGTGGGCATCGTCGTGGAGTACAACGTGGTCCACAACGTGGCCGTCTCATCGCTCTTGTTCAACTTCAACGACCTGGGAAACGTCATCCAGAACAACGTCCTGGCCTTCGCGGGCGACGCCCTGGTGAATCGCTCGGGCGACGCGGGGAAGCTGGACCAGACCGGCGTCTTCTACCGCAACGTCTTCTGTTTCGACGGCGGCCGGTCGAAGCTCTTCCGGCCGGATGCTTGGGCGAATTACGACATCCTGATGGACTACAACCTCTATCATGACACGAGCGGCAAGCCGCCGCGGTTCTTGGGCATGAGCTTCGAGGAGTGGAAGAAGAAGGGGCTGGACGCCAACTCGATCGTGGCGGACCCGATGTTCGCGGATCCGGGCAAGGGCGACTTCTCGCTCAAGCCCGAGTCGCCGGTCTTCAAGCTCGGCTTCCGCAAGATCGACTTGAGCAAGGTCGGCCCGCGACCGAGACCGCAGCATTGAGCGTGGGGCGGACGAAGCGAGACCCATGGTAAGCCAAGTGGAACCGCACGACGACTTCGGCTCTGAATCGGGTGGCATGCCGTCACTGCCGCAGGCAGGGTCGGCATGTCCTGGGCAACTCTTGCGAACACATGCTCACCCGACGCGAGCGCGTCGTGAGAGCATGCCACCCTCACGGAGGCCTTCATTATGAATCGTGCGACCGGCGTGCGAAGCGGGCTGGTGTTTCTCGCGGCGGCATGTGTCCTCTGCGCGTCCGCCATCGGCGTTAGGGGCGTCGCCGCGGCGGAATTCCGCGTGGCGGCGTTCGAGGCCGACGTTACCGTCCCCCTCGGCCACGCCTGCATGGGAGGCGGCGTGGCCGACGCGAAGGAAATCGTGGACCCGCTCTACGCCAAGGGCTTCGTGCTCTTGGGGGCCAGGGGGCCGATCGTGGTCGTCGCCTTGGACTGGTGCCAGTGCAACAACGACTCGTACGACCGCTGGCGGGAGGTGCTCGCCCGGGCCGCCGGCACCTCGCCCCGGCGGGTGATGCTGGCCACGGTCCACCAGCACGATGCCCCGATCTGCGACCTCACCGCCCAGAAGCTCCTGGACGAGCAGGGACTCGTGGGCTACAACTGCGACCCGGAGTTCCACGAGAGAGCGGTCCAGCACACCGCGGCCGCCCTAAGAAAATCGCTTGCGGCGACGCGCCGCGTGACCCACTTCGGCATTGGCCAGGCGAAGGTCGAGAGGGTCGCCTCGAACCGCCGCGTGGACCCGCCCGGCGGCAGGGCCCATTGGAACCGCGGCAGTTCCAGCGGCGACCAGCTCCCCAACGCCCCCGAAGGCGAAATCGACCCCTACCTCAAGACCCTCAGCCTCTGGGACGGCGACCGGCCGGTCGTGGCCTGGAGCTGTTACGCCGTACACCCGATGAGCTACTACGGCCGCGGCGGCGTTTCGGCCGATTTCCCCGGGATGGCCCGCTCGCGGCGGCAGAAAGACGATCCCAGCGTGTTCCAGGTCTACTTTACCGGCTGTGCCGGCGACACGACCGCGGGAAAGTACAACAACGGGGCGCCGCAGAACCGGCCCGCCCTGGCCGATCGGCTCTACCAGGGGATGCTCGCGGCGTGGAAGGCCACGAAGCGGCAGCCGCTTGAGAAGATCGACTTCCGCGTGGCGGAGCTGCGCCTGCCGGTCCGCAACACCGGCGAGTTCACCCTGGAGGCCCAGAAGAGAACGCTCGCCGATCCGAAGGCGAGCCGCTGGCAGCGGATCTCCGCGGCGCTCGGCCTGAGCTGGCGGAAGCGGGTCGAGGCCGGCCGCCCGATCGACGTGCCGTGCCTGGACTTCGGCGGCGCCGCCCAGTTTCTCATCATGCCGGCCGAGGCGTTCGTGGGCCACCAGCTTGCCGCCCAGCGGATGCGGCCCGACGGCTTCGTCATGGTGGCCGGCTTCGGCGACGGGGCCCCGGGCTACATTCCCACCGACCAGTGCTGGAAGGACGGCTACGACGACTCCTACTGCTGGGTCCCGCCGATGACCGAGAGACTCATGATGGCCGCCGTGGCCGAGGCACTTGGCGGCAAGTGATCCGCGGAGACACGGAGGACACGGAGCGGAAATGCGGCCGACTGATGGGAAAAAGGGGATAAGTCCAATTCACCGTAAACGGCGCGCATGGGGCTTCGCACAAATTGGACTTATCCCATTTTCTGCCCCGGCGGGGGATATAGCACCGACCCCCCGTAGCCGGCCGTGCTGAAGTTGTCGTTGGGGTTAATGCCTGGGCTACCGGCAGGCGGGTCCGTTGTGTCGATCGGCCCGTTGAGCCGGGGCACCCGCGCGCCGTCGCCCGAAGCGGTCTAGCGCGCGTGCTTTGTTGCCTCAGTAACGGGACGAGGTCGTTTCTTGATTTCTTCGACAGCCTTCTGGGCCTCCTCGCGGATTGAGCGATGCTCGTGCCGAGTCGCCTCCTGAAGAACGGGCAGCGAGTTGACATCACCGCGATCCCGAAGCACCCAGAGGATGCCTACGACGTGATCGGTGCCAGAATACGGGGGACCAGTGAGAGCCTTGAGCTCCTGCCGAAGGTACTTGTGGATAGCGCCAAGATCAATGCGTGCCTCCCCGAACCGGGCGAGCGCGTAGTTGGCAACGCCCGCAACCGTAGGGTCCGGCGAATCGCGGAGTTCTTGCACCCTTTTTCGCGCGCTTGGCAGTTTCCAGACAAGCAACGTCCACGCTGCGCGATCCCTCACTTCGATGGATTTGTCCGCTAGGAGTTTCAGCAGCGGTTCTATGGCGTCCTCGGAAGGGTTCTTCCCGAGAGCCTCAGCGGCGTTGTACCGGACGGCGTGGGAAGGATCGCCGAGTAGCCGAACGTGCTCCGCTACAAGTTCCTTGCCGGATAGCGCCTTCGGGAGGTAGTGAACCGCCCTCGCTCGGATGCGCTCGGAGCGATCCTTCAGCCCCTGGAGAATCACGCTCTTGAACCCCGGGCTTTCTGATTCAACGTACAGCGCATAGGCGGCAAAACGCTCTTCCTCGGGTCGCGTACTCTCGAGGATCCGCCGAACTACTTTCGGGTTCTTCCGGGCGAGACCGAGCGCAGGGTTCGGCAGGACATCTATTGAGTACTTCGCGATAATCTCATCAGCGACCTTCTTGTCAGTCTCTTGAGCGCCACCTCCGTCGGGCCACGCAACGCGCGCTATTGACGCCACGAGACCCAACACGATCAGCGGAGCGGTGAGGCAAGCCGCGACATTGGCTGACTTGCACAGCGGTCGAATGCGGAATGCTGGGTTTCTCATACAGAGATCGTCTCCTCGCGAATCTTTCCCAAGTCGGACTCTCGAAACGAAATTGGATCGAGGTACTGGTCGCGTTCACCTGGTACGTCGGTACGGTAACTGCACATGACGTGCGTGTGATTTCCGTTATAGTCATCGCCAAGTTCAAACTGGTGCCCGATTTCGTGGACGACGACCGACCTCTGGAGTGCCGCAGTCTGCGCCGGCGTCCATCCGTGTTGTGCTGCGACATCGCGGATGATTTCCATGGGTATCGCGCTCCACTCGGGCTCCGCGCTTGCCGTCAGGCCGGTTGACGCGACTTCGCTGTCAGGGTCATTGTCGAGATGGTCAGGCTCAAAAGCCTCATACACGCCAATGACATACGCGGTCCAGTAGGCCGCGCTTTCGTGGTTCCGAGTGCCCCGCTCGCCATTTGCGCCTACCATGTAGTCGTTCATGTCCCCCAAGCTGGCAAAGTCATGTCGCCAGGGCGTCTGGCTGTTGTCGTACTGTGTGCCGAGGACAACCTGGATGTACGCCTCGCCAAAAGCCAGTTGCAGGTCGCTCAGGTTCGGGTTCGGGACATCGCCGCGGAGCAGGTCATTTGTTGGGAACGGGTAGCCTGGGGGTTCTGCGCCCATCGAGTCGCGCTCGATGTGCAGCTTGCGCCAGAGGGTCAGCTTGGGCGTGACGCGGAAGGCGGCCATGCCGCCGGTTTGTTCGTTTAGGATCGACTCCGCGTTGCCCGGCTCGTAGTAGCCGTTGTCGTTCCGGTCAAACCAGAGTTGCCCCGCCGCGTCGTGGCTCAACGGCTTGACGAGGTTCATCTCGTCCTCACGCCCGCCCGCGGCCACGCGGAAGTTGTTCCCCGGCTGGATCGATCCCACGTCCAACTTGCCGCGAACCTCCCCGTTGGCATCGGTGATCGGGGCTCCCTCCAAGAAGTGTGTCGGGCCGTACCCCGTCGTGGTCTTGTTGTCCGCGGGGTTGATGCCTTGCCAGCCTCCGTAGTTCGGGTCCGTGTCGATGGGCCCGTCGTGGTCCGGATCGTCCACGTCGTACCAATAGACGCAGATCGGTATCCCCGCCATCTGGGGTTGGACCTTCACCAGCACGTCGACGCGGGGGTGTGCCGACTGGCCCGGCTGCGGAGCGTCCGGGTACAACCGCATACCCATCTGGGAAACGAGTTCCCCGGCATACTGCGAGTCGGAGTGCGTCTTCCACTCGATGCTCGTGATCTGCGCGTCGAGGCGCCACTTGGCGGGCGTCAGTTGGGCGAAGAAGCCGGTCTGGTACGCGAAGTTGTAGAAGTTCACCTTCGGCGAGATCGCCCACTCACCGGCGCCGGGATGCCCCAACGCCGGGCCGTCCCCGCTAACCACCATGAACATCGACCACGGATACGCCGGGTTGTCGCGCTGGGCCCACGGCTTGTAGCGCCACTCGCTGGAGGTCGCGGTAGGCGGATTGCGCGGGCTGTACTGCGCGGTCCAGCGAAGCGTGTCGGAGAGCCAGGTGACCTCGTTGTCCGCGACGGGCGTCCAACTATAGTCCAGGAGCTGCCGGTCCAGGGCGAAACCGGTCACCTGGAGCATGTTGATCGTCACCAACCCCTGGGAGGAGGCCCCCAGGCTGTCGCGCACCGTGTACTGGAAGCTGTCGCTCCCGGAGACGAAGTCGGGATTCGGCGCGTACGTCACGGTGTTGCTGGTGTACCCCGCCGTGCCGTGGGCCGGCTGCGTGACCGCCGTCACCGTGAGCGGATAGTTGCCGTCAGGGTCATAATCATTCGCCAGCACATAGACGGACACGGTTTGCCCCTTGGCCGAGTAGGCTCCGTCGTCGCGGGCCACGGGCGGCTGGTTCGTCAAGAGGAGCGAAACGGTCCCGTCATCCGTGAATTGGCCGTCGCTGGCGCGATAGACGAATTGGTCCGGGCCCACGTAGTCGGCCTCGGGCTGGTAGCTGAACGAGCCGTCGGCGTAGAACTCAAACGATGCCGCGTGCGCCGGGGGGCTCACGACCGAGACCGACAGGGCCCGCCCGTTGGGGTCGAAGTCGTTGGCCAGCACGCCCGAGCCATCGACCGCGAGGGCTGTGTTGGTCGCGATCGAGAAGGAATCCCCACCGGCCACCGGGGCGAAGTTCGCGGCCCCGCCCCGGCCCCCGGACCGCCCGGCAAATGCGAGCGACGTGAACAACTCGTCCACCCACCACAGGTCGCTCAGAAACCCGCGCGAGCCGAGGTCCGCGCCCGCGGGGTCGGCCAAGGCGTCGGCCACGCCCGTGATCCGGGTCCGCGCGACCTCCACGTACTCCTCCGCGCCCGCTTTGTCCGCTGCCGAAGTGTCCAAGACCGCCCGTAACTGCCCAAGGACCATCGCCAGGGCTTCGCTTTCCGGGTCCAATTGGGCCAGGGCCCCGAGGCGATCTTTGCGCCGGGCAGTCAGCCCAGGCAACGAGTCGGTCCCCAGCGCGTCGCTGTCGGCCCAGTAGGAGCCGAAAACCGGCTCAACAAACGGCGCGGCAAACAGCAACTCCAAGACGCCCCCGCCCGGGGCCGCCCGGAGCTCCATGGGCTCGGGGCCTACGAGGCGGCGCCATCGCGAGCACGTCGCTCTTTGCGTCCTACGAGTTACACGCCCCCCCCCCGCGATTCCGGAGATTTCTACGAGACATCACATGTCCTCCCCTCTATGAGCACGAAAGAACCTGGGCCGAACGGCCACAACGTAGACCTGGAACAGAACCAAGCGCCCGCACCTTCAAGCGATGGTGCTTGTCGCCCGTTGTTTCCCGACTCAGCCATGATCGTTCTCCCTGCAAAACGGAGAACTGTCGGCAGCCTGGGTTATGGAGATTTCCGTGCGATTCAGAACGTCAAGGGGTGAAGAGCATCGCAGATGCCGTCAGTGTAACCGGTGACGGTGACATGTCAACTAGCCCATCTCAAGGTTTTCGGGGGATTCGCTTGCCACTACTATGGCGGGTTCCTTTCCTTCGGCATCTCACCCTACCGTTGGAGCCAGAGGTGCAGGATCGGGGTCTGGAAGCTGTAGGGTTTTCCCACGATATCCAGCTTGCCGTTGCCGTCGAGATCGCCGAGCTTGGATTCGTGGTTGGCGTGGCCCACGGCGATCACTTCTTCGGTGAACTTGCCGGTGCCATCGCCCCAGAAGATCCGCGTCTTGCAGTCGGGGCCGGCGCCGGGCTTGCCCATCTCGCCCAGGAAGACGTCCAGGTGCCCGTCGCGGTCGACGTCGCGGATCTGCAGGGCATGGCCGTTGACGACGCGATCCAGCAGGCGGTGGGCAACCCACGCCTTGCCGTCCCACTGGTACCAGTCCACGGGGCCGGCGGACTCGCCGGGGCTGATCACCACCTCGGGCCTGCCGCCGGGCACAAGCTGCCCGACCGCCGTGCGCGTGAAGGGGCGATCGACGATCTTGTGGGCCGCGAACTTCGTGCCGCCCTGGTGCTCGAACCAGTAGCCGGCGCCGACGATGTCCGGCTTGCCGTCGAGGTTGATGTCGGCCACGTCGAGGCCCTCGTGGCCGGTGTTGCCCGAGTAGGAGAAGATCGGTTCGTAGTGCCAGCTCCGGGCCGCGCGGGGGTCTTGCGGGATCTCAGCGACGAAGAGCTTCCTGGCAGTCTGGCTCCACCACGCCAGCTCGGGGCGGCCGTCGCCGTCGAAATCGCCGAAGCGGCTGTCGTGCTGGTGCCGGGCCCCGTCGCCCGATTTTATTGTGTGCCGCTTCCAGGGCACCTCCGGCTTGTAGTCGGGATAGGGGTTTTCCCACCACCAGACGCCGTCGGATTTCCAGTCCCCGGCGAAGACCACGTCCGGATCGCCGTCGCCGTCGACGTCCAGGAAGTCGCCGCCGGCCTCGATGTGCAGCGGCTCCTTCTCGATCACGAGCCTCGCCCAGCGGTGGTTTCCCCGGTACTTGTACCAGACGACCGACGGTCCCTGGGTCCGCTCGGTGATGACGAAATCGTCGAGGCCGTCCTTGTCGACGTCCAACACGAGGCAGGCGGTCTGCTCGTGGCCGGCGTTGGGCGGCGGCAGATTGCCGCCGGCGCTGGAGAGATACGTCCAGGTGGGCGTCGCTCCAAAAGAGGTATCGAGCGTTGCCCAGGCCAGGGCAGCGGCAATCCAGAGGGCGAAAAGGAGTCGGGAGTCTCTGTTTGTCACAGGTTCCATGCCGCACCAAGGTCCCATCACCGAGGCAGACAAAGACTCCCGACCTCCTAAGCACGCCGGATTTCCGTGGATCGCGCAAGGCCATTCACACCCAGTCCAGGCCGGTTTCGTGCTTGACGCGGGCCTCGAAGTCGCCCAACAACCCGCCGATCACGTCCCACCGGTCGTCGCGGCGGAGCTCGATGTCCCCCTGGCGGTTGACGCGGACGATGCTGTCGTCGGTCACGCCGATCTCGGCCAGCTCCTCAGGGCTGGGGCCGGTGTCTATGGCCAGACGGAGCAACTGCCTGCCCGACATCTCGATGAACTGCATGGCGATTCTCTCCTTGGCCCCCTAGTGTAGGTAGAATCGAAGCGGGCGTCAATCGCGGGGCAAAGCGAGAAACGGTCGGCGGGATCGCGCGACGCTCCTTGGAAGGACTGGGCCGTGATTTGCCCGATCGTCAATCCGGGTGAGAGCCCCGACCTGGACCGCGCGGCCGGACCGCAAGCCCGGCCTAGGGCGCGCGGAGCTCGGCGCGGACGGCTTCGGCCAGGGCGAGCATGGTGCCGACGTCCAGCTCTTCTGCCCGGCGATGGCCGTCCAATCCCTGGGCGGCGAGGATGCGGTCCACGTCCGGCTTCTCGAGCCGGTCCTTGAAGGCGCAGATCAAACCGGAGCGGAGGAGCTTGCGGCGGTGCGTGAAGATCGCACGGACGAACTCGTGGAAAAACCGGCGGTCGGCAATCCGGCCGCGGAGCGCGTCGTCCAGCCGCAACTGGATGATCGCGGAGTGGACCTTCGGGCGGGGCCAGAACGCCGATGGCGGCATCACTCGGACCAACTCCACCCGGCACTGGCTCTGCACCCAAATGCTCAAGGCCCCGTAATCTTTCGTGGAGGGCCGGGCGCTCAACCGATCGGCCAGCTCCTTCTGGATCGTGACCGTCATCGAGCGGGGCGGGGCGTCGAGGGCCAAGAGATTGGACACGATCGGCGTGGCCACCTGGAACGGGAGATTGGCCACCAGCTTGAACCGGCGGTCGGGGCCCTTGGCCAGTTCAGCGTTCACCGCCTCCAAGACCGCCGGGTCGAGGCGGTTCTTGTTGGCCAGGGCGTCGAGCCGGAGCATCCGCACGTTGGCCAGGCCGTGAAGCTCCTCGGAGGCCAGTTGGAACAACAGGCGATCGATCTCCACCGTCACGACGGCGGCGACCTGCGGGGCCATCAGGGCCGTGAGCGAGCCGGTGCCCGTGCCGACTTCCAGGACCACGTCGTCGGGTCCCAAGTCGGCCGCCCGCACCAGCAGCCGCACGAGGTTCAGGTCGGTGAGGAAGTTCTGGCCCAGCTTGGTCCGCGGCCGGATGCCCGCCTCGGAAAAGCGCCGCAAGAGAAACGAGAGCGTCTGATTCGAGGAGGAACCGGTGGACATGGGGTGGAGCTATCGGCTTTCAGCGGTCGGCTATCAGCGGCGAGCGGCCCTTCGTCGGCTTGGCGATTTCCACGTTCACGCCCAGCTCCGCGATTCGACCAGCCGCTCGACGTACTTGGCGAGGAGGTCGGTCTCGAGGTTCACCTTGTCGCCGACCTGGAGCGGGCCGAGGGTAGTCACGGCCAGCGTGTAGGGGATCAAGGCCACGCTGAACTGCTCGGGCTCGCTGTCGACGATGGTCAGGCTCACGCCGTCCACGGCGATCGAGCCCTTGGAGGCCATCTGCCGGCTGAGCCGCCGCGGGAGCTGGAACCAGAAGAAGGACCAGTCACCGTGGTCGTCGCGCGACAGGAGCGTGCCCACGGCGTCGACGTGCCCGCTGACGAAGTGCCCGCCCAGCCGGTCGCCCACGGCCAAGGCCCGCTCCAGGTTGACCGGGCTGCCGGGTTTCAGGTCGCCGAGGTTGGTGCGGGCAAGGGTTTCCGGCCCGGCCTGGAAGGCCATGGTCTCGGCGTCGGCCGCGACGACGGTGAGGCAGCAGCCGTTCACGGAGATGCTGTCGGCCACTTTGGTCTGGGCCGCGATCTTCGGCTCGCGGATGACGAGCCGGCAGCCGGGCGGCTCGGAACGGATTTCAGCAACGGCCCCTCGGGCTTCGACGATTCCGGAAAACATAGGAGCAGTAGGCGGTAGGCAATGGCACTAAGTTAGTCTTGACAAAAAACGAGTCCTCGCTGACG
>CAYGZA010000193.1:0-12800 GCA_964354135.1 uncultured Planctomycetaceae bacterium | reverse complement strand
GATGAATCCGGCACCGCCTGTGACCAGAATGGCGTCCATGCCAGCCCTCCACGGTCATGTTGGCCCTGGGTGATGCTACCCGGCGGGGCAACGGGCGCCAACATAGATTGGGCAAGCTGGGAAGTACGCGAGGAATAGAGAGGGCGAATTCCGCGCCTCGCCGGCCGAACTGCCGGCTTCGCTCACCAGGACAGCTCGACCCCGATGGTCGGGCCGTGATAGACCACCGACCCGCGGTGGTCAAGTTGCGCGGGACCGAGGGTGAGGACGTTCACGTCCCGCTGGAAGTTCTCGTTGGCCAACGCGAGTCCCTCGACCCAGATTGCCTGATAGCCGAATCGGGTCGTCAGACAGGGGGTCCAGCGATAGGCCACCGTCAGGGCAATGTCCCCGACCCAGGCCGTACCGCGGTCCGACTGGTGACCGAAGACCTGGGTTACGGCGCCGAAGTTGTCGGCGTGCCGGTAGTCGGTGGTCTGCTCGGCGGAGTTCTGGGCGATGGCGCCCTTCATTTCGAAGTTGACCCACCAGCGATCCTGCACGTAGAACTCGAACAGGGCCCCAAGCTGAACGCCGAACAGCTCGTTGGCGGTGTCGGTGCGGACGAAGTTCTCCGCCCCCAGCGGCAGCGGAACCGCAGCCGTCGAGTCGTACTCGAATCGTTCCCGCATTGCCATGTACCGGAAGCCGACCAAGTACGAGGTCGACAACCGGCCGGGCGGCATCGCGACAATGTGGCGGAAGTTGATCTCCCCGTTGTCCAGCGACGACTTCGCGTGGATCGAGACAAAGTCGTTGTAATCCAGCCCAGACACCTGCGGATTGCCGAAATTGCTGAACGGGGATCTCAGGCTCCCCAACCCGCCCAGGGCATTGGGGGTCACGTCGCGGATGGCTGCCGAGTCGCTCCAGTGCTCCAGGGCGAAATAGGAGAACTCAACCTGATTGCGGGGGTTGAGCGTGTGACCGATCAAGAGTCGCGGCCCCCCCTGGAACTGGAAATTGAGGTCCCGGGTGGAGAACACGACGTTGTTTGGGGCAACCAGTGCAGCCACGTCGGTGGCGCCTTCGGCGTCGCGCATCAGCATTACCGCGTCCGCCCGGAAGTACCACGGGGTTCGCGGGGGTGTGACGAACGGGTTAGGGTCCTCCGGGCAGTTCGACGCGGTGGTCTCGCAGTCCTCCGGAATGGCCTCCTGGCCCCTGGCACTCGGCGATGCCAGCAACGCCGCCAGTAACAGGGCCCCCAACAACTTCCGTTTTCCGATCGCGCCTTCCATGGCTACGCTTTCCATGCTGAGAAGTGAAGCTCGGCTGTGCGCCTTGCGGCCCGAAGCCGCCCAGAGTGGCTTTGCGACGGCTGCGCAAAATGCGCAAGAAGACCCCGATGCCACTTCCGCAAAGTTTCGTTAATCTATTCGGCTTTGCTGATCGGTATCATCAGATTATTCGATACGATCATTACAATAGGCCGAGTTCCGACCGTTAGAGCCGGGGCTACTTGGGCGCAAAGCCGCGTGAGAGACCGACTTCCAGACTTCCCTCAGCTCCCGACTCTGCCGGGGGCGGCTTTGCCGGGGGGCTACGTCCGGCGCCCCAACAGGCGATCGACCGCGGCCCCGATGTCGGCGCTGGCCATGAGGCCCTCGCCCACAAGCATCGCCCGGACCCCGGCCGACTCCAGCCGCCGGGCGTCTTCCCGCGTCCGGATGCCGCTCTCGCCGACCACGAGCCGGTCATCCGGAATCTCGGCCTTCAATCGGAGGATGTGTTCCAGGTCCACCTCGAAGGTCCGCAGATTGCGGCTGTTGATGCCGATCAACCGGGCACCAAGCTGCAACACTCGTGGCAGGTTCTCCGGCTCGTAGACCTCCACGAGAGGCGTCATCCCGAGCCCCAGGATTTCGGCATAGAGCGACCGAAGGGCATCGTCGTCGAGGCACTCGGCGATCAGGAGCACGGCGTCGGCCCCTGCCACGCGAGCCTCCACCACCTGGTACGGGTCGATCACGAAGTCCTTCCGGAGCACCGGCAGATCGACGGTGCTTCGGACCTCTCGCAGATGCTCCAGGCTGCCCTGGAAATGGGGCCCGTCCGTGAGCACGCTGATGCAGGCCGCCCCATGCTGCTGGTAGATCCGGGCGACTTCCACGGGCCGGAAATCCCTGCGGATAACGCCTTTCGACGGGCTGGCCTTCTTGATTTCGGCGATCAGGCGGATGGGCCCGGGCGAGGCGAGTGCGGCGAGAAAGCCGCGGACCTGGGGGGCGTCTCCAAGCCGGCGGCGCAAGGCGGCTTCCGGAGTCTGCGCCTTGGCCCGCTCCATCTCCCCGCGCTTCCCGGCAACGATCTTTTCCAGAATGGTGGGCACGCGGCAGCACGACCCGGCGTCGCGGCCGGGGCCAACGGACACAAGGTTCTTAGAATCACGCAACCGCCGACTACGAATCCGCCGGGCTTATCGGTCTGCCCCCGCGCCTCGGCCACCTCCCGGCCCCATCGGCATCATGGGCATGCCCTGGTTGCCTGGCATGGCTCCCCCGGACCCGGCGCGGCCTCCCCCTCGGCGCCCGGTGCCCCTGCGTCCCGAGCCCCTATCGGGTGTCCCGCCGTCGCCCCCCATCGGCCCCATCGCCGAACCGGCCGCCCCGCGGCCCGTCTTGCCGCTCTTGTCCGACTTCTTGCTCGAGGCTTTCGTGCTGGAGGCCCTGGGGGTGCTCGGCCGGCTGCTGCTGGCGGCGGGCCTGGGAGCGGCAGGCTTTCCCGCCTCGGGCTGATCTTCGGGAGGTTGCTCCGCGGCGGCCACCTTGGCCGGCCCGCCTTTGGTCGGTTCCGGTTCCTCCTCCTTGGGAAGCACGCGGCGCACCAAGGGCTGGGACAACTCGACCTCGTGCAGGCAGTGGACCTGGCCGGTCTTGCTGGCGAGGAAAATGCGATCCGTCTCGGCGTTGGCGAACTTCAGCGGGAACGGCTCGGTTCCCAGCGTGTCCAGCAGTCCGCCGCTTTGGGCGTTCAGGACCCGCACCCGGCCGACGGGATCGGCGGCGTACAACCGCTGCTTGCTCACGGCCACGAATCGCGTGACTTCCGGGGTCCACCACAGTTGGGCGCCGTTCTTGGCGTCCAGGCAGTACATCCCGCCAAGCTGGTTCGTCACGAAGAGGAAATGCCCCACGAGGACCGGGCTTTCCACGATCGGGTTGCCGGTCGAGAATCGCCAGAGGTGACGCCCGTCGCGCTCGCGGATGGCATGGACGAAGCCGTCCTCGGCGGCCGCGAAGATGACCCCCGAGTCGTCCTGAACGTTGGCGTCCGGCGGCACGTAGCAGGGCTGATTGGTCAACGGTCCGTTCGTTTCCAGGCGGTAGACGATCGGAAAACCCTCTTCATGGACGCGCTTGATGCGGCCCACACAAACGTAACCGCGGTCGGTCGTCCAGGCCACGTATTCCTCGTCGGCGGTTTGGCGGGTCACCAACGGCGGGACGAGGATCCGGCCCGGCGAAGGGCAAGTCAAGGGCGGCGGGGGATCCTCCAGCCGAAGCGATTCCCGGTCCGCGACTTCCTTGGCGGCCCGTTCTTCCGGGGCGACTTCCCCCTCCTTGACCGGCTTGCCGAACTCCTTGAGCGAGTCCGCCGTTGGTTTGAGCCGGTAGGAGACCACCGTTCCGTTGACCATCGGAACGTAGGCCCGCTGCTGGCTCAAGGCGGGTCCGGCGCCCGGGGCCGCCGGGAGCGGGATCTTCAGAAGCAGCTTCCCGTTGTATCGGTTCACGACGTACAAAGACGAGCCATTGACGACCACCACCAGTCGCGCGTTCATCGCGGGCGCCATGCTGGGATGGCCGCGCTCGCCCACTTCGCGGGACCAGAGGCGTTTCCCCGTCTCCGCGTCGATCGCTTCCAGCACCGCCTGGTTGGTCTGCACGAACAGCGTCCCGCCGTCCAAGACCATGCTGTCGACGCGTCCGCGGGCAGCGTCGACTTGGACCTGGGCGGTCCACGCCCGGGTAAGACCATGCCGCAAGGCCGCGGGCTCGGAGATGATCTCCGCGCCGCAGACCGCCGACACCCAGTTGACGGCGCCCACCGCGCCGATCAACCACAACGTGGCAATCCTCTTGCGCATTGTGTTTCCCCTTGAACCTCTCCCCTGTGGGGCTGGAGGCCGCGACCCCAAGCCGGTCGGAAAAGAACCGCCGTCAACCGCCCCACGTTCCTGTCGCTCGGACACGGTCTCCCGCCAACGGGCGCCCTCGAGGGACCCGCGGTTGCCGAGTCACTTCATCCTTATGATACTAAGGGCGCGCGAAAAAAGACACCAGAAAAGCACCGTCTGGGACCGGGGGTTTCGGGAAACCCCATTCCTTTGCGGGGCGCCGGGCTGATAATCTATTGGGAGGAGGGCTCTTGCGTAGCCCCCTCCCCCTAGGAGACGGGATCGATGGACTTGGATCACTTGGGCCCCGACGCTCGCAAACGAGTCAAGGAAATCCTCGGCTACTGCAACTACTCATCCGGGGCCCAAGACCTTAAGTTCTTGCGCGCCCTTGATTTAGTCTTTGGGAAGATCGCCTCGGCCGGAAAACGCACGCCGGAACAAGGCACCTGGCAAGTCCTTCGCCGGGTCCTCGAGGCCGGCTTGGAGGAGGTCCGCGGCCGGGACGAGGCTTTCCGCCAAGTGGACCAGGCGGAGTCGGTCGTGCGGCTGGTCTTCGACGTCGTGCTCCCCGGCTACCGCGAGCACCATCACGATTTGCTCTTCCATCAGACGGAGGAATCGCTCTTCCAGCCGTTCTTCATCGGCCGCGTGTGCGAGGCGGTGCTGCTCGAAGGCGGTCCCTGGGAGCAATCGGACCGCATCCTTCGGGGGGCGATCGCCCGGCTGAACGACTTCATCGGCCACCGGCCCGTGGCCGTCCTGCGGACCGAGCAAAAGATCCAGCCCTACGCCCACGAGCGCGTCCGGCCGATCCCGCTCTACATTCGCGGCGCCGGAGTGGCCGCGGGCCGGTATCACGACGTCGTCCACGAGGCCCTCGAAATCCTCCGGGCCGCCGACAAGGACTTGCTGGACCTGGCCTGGTTCGATCCCGACCTGTTGGACGAGCTGGCGGTCGATCCTCGGGCCTACGATTTCGACCATCCGGTCAATCGGCGGCCCAACTACCAGTTCGGCATGTGGGACCCGCATCACCTCGACCGCCGCGGTTATTACCGCCGCTACGTGGTCCAGGAGGTCACGCTGGAAGCGCTGTGGAGCCGGGTCCAAGAGCGCGGCGGATTGCCCTACGAGGAGGTTCTTTTCGAGGCGGGGGCCGTGCTCGCCGGGACGATCCTGATGGGCTCCGGGATCACGGGGGACCGCCCCGACGCCCACGACTCTTCCGTCAGTCTGAGCACCCTGCTGCCGCACGTCGCCGCGTACCGCGACGCCTTCTACGAGCGGCTTCTGGAGCGGCTCGGGGGCGCCCAGGGGGGGCGGCTGCACGCCGAAGCGGAAACGCTGCGGCAACCCTTCGGCGGCGCCCGGCAACATCTCAACCAGAGTCTGGCGCTCCGCCGCGCCAGGCAGTTGCAGCACGTCCACCTGGCCTTGCTCTTTGCGCAGATGGGCTACCCCGAGGAGGCGGTGCGGCAGGCGCAAGTCGTCCCCGTTGCCTCCGCCCGCATGCGCTGCGAGATCGACTGCCGCATCACCGCCGCCCACCTGGCGATCGACCGCCGGGAGCTGGCCGAGGCCGCCGAGCGCCTGCCGGAGATCGAAGACCTCCTGCACCGCGCGATCGAGTGCGGGGCGATGATCGACCCCTGGAACATCCTCGGCTTCGGCGGGCAGTTCAGCAAGTTCCCCGCCGTGGAAGACAGCGTCCACGACGAGCGGCTCGACGATCTGATCGACTTGATGAACGAGGTCTTCCTGCTCTATGCCCGGTTGCAGCGGGAGGCCACGGCCGCGGGCCATGAGGACCTCTTCAAGCGGCTTTCGCACCGGCAGGCCGCCCTGGCCCGCTGGTGGGACCAGTTCGCCAGCACCGAAGTGAGCGAAGTGGCGGGATTCTCCGGCCGCCAGGCCTGGGAGTCGGCCGACCAGGTGGCCGCGGCCTTGGGCGTGTGGCATCGGGCGGGGACCGCGTCGGCCGACATCGCCTTCTGGCGGGAGCACGCCGAGCAGTTTCGCTCCCCCGAGGCCTTCGCCCTGCTGGTCGAAGCCCTCCTGGAACACCGGGACCTGGTGGCCGCAATGAGCCTGTTGGTGCACTGGCTCAGCCAGGCGGAGGAAATCCCGCTCGCCGAAGGCGGCTACTCGTTCCACGCCCTGGCCCTCCGCTGGATGGAAAACCTCTGGTCGCCCCCGGAGCGGGCCCCGATTGAGACGGAGCCGGCTGCCCCGAGTCCCCTGCCGCCCGAGCAACGTTGGGCCCTGGCCCGAAAGTTCCTCGATTACATCGAGGCCAACGCCGAGTCGTTCTGGCAGGTCCCGCGGCTGGAGCTGGGCCTTCAGCCCGCTGATTCCGAAGACGCCGAGGAGACCGAGGAGACCGACGAGTCTTCCGCAGCGGACTCCGACGAGCTGTTCAGCGCGGCCTATGAGAACGTGATCTACCGCGACACGACCGACGACGGCTTTGAAAGCGAGACCCTCGAATGGGGCGAACAGCCCACCGACTTCGAGCTCTCCTACGAAGCGGAGCGGATCAACGACCGGCTTGCCTTCCTGAACACCGTGGCGCGGCTGTGGAAGCTGGCCGCGGCCGCCTCGGCCAACCTGCGGGATGGCGTGCCGGACCGCGACGAAGCTCTGGGCGGCTGGCTTTCCCAGGCCACGGAGCGCCGCCGGCGGCTCCGCGACCTCATGGCCTCGGTGTACCGCTATTCCATACCCCCGCCGCGCGGAACCCACGATGCCCTCGTCGAGTTCGACCGCCGCCGGCAAATCAAGGAGGCGCTCTTGGACCGGCTCGTCGCCGCCAGCGTCGAGACGGCCGACGCCGCCCGGATGGTCCGAGCCACGATGCTCCGGGAAGCTCCCGCCGCCGGAGAAGACGCCAAAGAAGACGAGTGGGAATCGGCAGTCCAGCAGGTGCTCCGGGCAACGTTTCGGGGAGAGCGCGAGGCAGTCCGTGCTGCCCTGCCCGGCCTGCTGAGGCTGCTGGCGCCGCAGCCCCTGCTCTATGTCCCTACGGCCCGCGGCGGACAACCGCAGCGGATCGTCCAGGCGCGGAATCTCCACCAGGTGCTCCGCGGGTTGCTCGCGTACCTGCCGCGGCTGGGGCTGCTCAAGGAGACGTACCGGCTGATCCGGACCGTCCAGCGGATGGAAAGGAACCATCCGGCGGGGCCGATGGCGGTCACCGAGTTCGATCGGCTGTTCGAGATTGCCTGCAAGGGGATGGTGCAGTGCGTGGTCGAGTCTTCCGACGACTGGAGAGAGGTGGGAGAGAAGGGGCCGCCGCCGCGCCGCTGGGTGGATCGGACGCTGCTCGCTCTGCTCCAGCAGGTCACGGCGACGCTCCTTCGCCGCTGGCTGGACCACAGCCGCCACGTCCGCCTCTCCGTCCTCGAAGCCGTCGCCGACGAGCCCCGCTGGCAAACCCTGCGGCGATTCATCGAGGTCTACGGCCACGACCTGTTCACGCAGAGATTCATGACCTACGGCAATCTGCGGGCGATCCTCCACGAGGGGGCCGAGGCTTACCTGCGGTCTCTTCAGGAGGAGCCGGAGGCCGAGGAACGATTCCGGCTGCTCGCCGAGCTCGATGGCCCGGTGACCCGGGAGGACGCGGCCCGCTGCCTCGAATTGATCCTCGAAGCGACCCTGGAGAACTACGCCGAATACCTCGACTACAACAGCACCACCACGCAGTCGGACCGCGGCGAGATGCTCTACACGCTCCTGGACTTCCTCCGCCTGAAGGCCAGCTACGACCGCGTGGCCTGGAACCTCCAGCCGGTCGTGTTGGCCCACGAGGTGCTCATCCGCTGCGGCCGTACCGAGGCGGCCGAGCATTGGCAGCAGGCCGTCGCCCGGGAGAGCGGGGCCGTGGCCGACGAGCACCTCCGCCGCTTGGAAGTGCTGACCACCCAATACGGCATCCGCTTGCGGAGCGTGGCCGATCAGCTCGGCGAACGGCTCGTGCGGCCATTGGCCGTCGACCGGCTTTGCGCCCTGGTCCGCCCGGCGATGGAGGAGCTTCGCCGCGGGAAGCGAAGCGCTTCCTTCGCGAGGCTCGTACGGGAGCTGGCCCGTTTCACGGAGGAACCGGAAGGCGTCGGCCTGGACGTGCCCGTTTGGCTCGATGCCCTGGAGAACGAGGTCCGCCGCGTCCGCTCGGGCGCCCCGGAAGGCGACGAGCCGGCTCCCGTCTTTCCCGCCATCCCGCAGGTCCGGCTCTCGGTACACGAAATCAAGCGGCAACTGGAAGCCTGCGAGAACCGCTGAGCTTACAGCAGCCGGCTCAGTTTCCGTCCCGTCGCGTTGAGCGGGTATTGGTCCAGCTCGTCCGGCCGCACCCAGCGGAACTCGGCTGAGCTGTTGTCGCCCGCGGGGCCGGAAACGTACGCGGCACGGTAGCAGTCCAGGGTGATGCGGAACCGCGTGACGCCGTGCTTGAGCGTCGTCAGGTGCTCGCCCGGCGCAATGCGGACGCCCGTCTGCCGGTAGACCTTGTCGGCCAGCTCGCGGCGGAGCGCCTCGGGCAGGCTCTGCTCGACCGGGAAGCGGGGAAAGTCCCAAAGCCCGGCCCAGCGCCCGCCCTCCGCGCACCGGACGATCAGCACACGGCCGCGCCGGCAGACCATCACCGCGGCCTCGCGGCGGGCCTCGATCGGACGCTTGGCTTTCGCCGTGGGGATGTCCGCTTGGGCCCCCAGGGCGCATGCCCGGCACAACGACGCCACCGGGCAGATTTCGCACCGCGGCCCCTTCGCCAGGCACACGGTGCTCCCCAACTCCATGAGCGCCTGGTTGAACAGCCCCACGTTCCGTTGCGGCAGGACGGCTTCTGCGGCACCCCAGAGCAGCCGCTGCCCCGACACCGAGGCCGGATCGCCGCGATGGGCCAAGAGCCGGCTGAGAAGCCGCGTCGTATTGGCCTCCAGGATCGGCTCTCGGGCGTCGAACGCGATGGAGAGGATCGCCCCCGCCGTGTAGCGGCCAATGCCCGGCAGACGGCGGACCGCTTCCGGATCGCGCGGAAAAACCCCGCCGTGGTCGGCCACGATCCTCTTGGCTGCCTCGTGCAGTTGCCGCGCGCGGCGGTAGTAGCCCAGCCCCTCCCAGAGGAGGAGCACCGCCTGCTCGTCGGCCCGGGCCAAGGCTGCAATGGTTGGAAACGCCCGCACAAATCGCTCGAAATACCCCGTGACGGTCGCCACCTGAGTCTGCTGGAGCATGATCTCGCTGACCCAGACGGCGTAAGGATCGCGGGTCCGTCGCCAGGGCAAGTCCCGCGCATGGCGCGCAAACCACCGATTCAGCCGCCGGCGGAACTCCTGCCGCCAGGCTGTGGTAGAGAGTTGATCCTTACCAACCGAAGAGGGCATCCGCGAATACTCCGAACGCTGCAAGAGTATACCAGTCAGATGCCCCGTACGTCATTCCGGTGCGCCAGGTTCGGCAGACGAACCGTCACCAAGGAGGAAAAGGGGTCAGAACTCTTTTACATCCGTTCAGTCGTGTGTTCCCACGGGAAACACACATAAAGAGTTCTGACCCCTTTTCCACCACGGACAATCAATACTTCGAAGCGGGCTTTTGGGGCCCTGACGCACCCGGCAGCGCGTCAGATGCGCCCCCAGCAGGCGTTCCAGGTACTGCCAGCGGTGCAGGTGCCGCCGGCGCCTCGATCCCAGCACCCCCCGGCCCGATTGAGCCCCCGGCAGGTGCCCGCGGCGCCTCGATCCCAGCACCCCCCGGCCCGATTGAGCCCCCAGGAGGTGCCGCCGCCGGCGCCGCATCCGAAGATCCCTTCCCGGGGTAGCCACCGGATGCACCGCCCCGATTCAAGCCAGGACGCGAGTAGTATTGGTATGAGCCGCTTGGCGACATCGGGCCAGTCGGCGCCACCCAGCCCATTCCTTCCGCCTCGTTCACCAATTGGTCGAGCCGGCCGGCGACAATCGTCTGCCGGGCTCGGTTGCGCTTCGCGATCATCTCGCGGAGCTTCTTGACCCGGGCTTCAATCTGGGAGACTTCGCGCTCGCGCTGCTGCAACTGGAGATCGAACTGCCGCTGGAGCACCTTGGCCAGCGACGCCTTGATCTCGGCCCGTTGCTTCTCGTCGGTGGTCTGGGCGAACTTGGCCAACAGTTGCCCTTGCTCGGCCTCGGCTTTCCGTCCTTCCTCCATCCACTTGGCCACTTCGGGATCAGCGGCGGTGACGCCCCCGTAGCTGTAGCTGGGGTCGTAGCGGCCCGCGGTGCCGGGACTGACGTAGCCCGAGCGAATCATGGGGTCGTCAGACAAGGCGGCGTTGAGGGCCTGCTGGGCTCGTTTGGAGGCCCAAAGGGCTTGATCGGCCTGGGCCGCGCCTACTTCCGCGTCGGGCGCGGGCGCGGCGGGTCGCTCGCTCGCGGACCCGGAGGATTCAGCGGCCGTGCGCATCCTCCCGGCACTGGCGGGCGCGGGCACGCTGGATTCGCTCCCAGTCCCGGCGCCCGGGTCAGTACTCGGCTCCTGCTGCCCGGCCTGCTGCCCGGGGGCAGCGGCTACCAGGGCGAGCCCAAGACACGTCAAGCCCGCCAACAGCACAAGACAAGTCACTTTGATGGACCTCATCGATCAGTCTCCTTTTCTCTGGAAGTCGTGGGGAATCGTAAACGACACAGTGGGCGGGGCACTCGGTGACCGGCATCCCGCGTCACAGTTGGGTGGCATGCCCTCACGACGCGCAGCGTCGGGTGGGCATGTTTGCCCGCACATGCCGAGTGCGTGGCTGCGCCACGTGACGGCATGCCACCCACCGGCGTCACGGAGTGACGCCGCTACTTTTCAACTCTCGCTCCAACTGTTCGACTTGGGCGCGGATCTCCGGCAAAGGGTCGGGTGCCGCGGTCGTCGAGGGGGCGCCCGGGGGCGGCCGCCACTCTGTTTCCAGCCGGCCGATCTCCTGCTGGAGCCGGTGGATCTCTTCCTCCAAAGGGTCCGGCGCGGGGCGGCCCGAGCGGGCCGCCGCGGTGCCGGCTCTAGGGCCTCTTCCGCTTGCATCCGATGAAGAAGGTTCGTCCAAGCCACTCTCCTCCGCGGCGCCGCTCCAGTTGACCAAGCCCGGCCAACGTATGACTGCGGCTGTCCCGAGCCCTGCTGCCAGCAGCAGCAACCCCACCGCAGCCCACGTCATCAAGGCGCGCCGGCGTGCCATCCGTGCTGCGGGAGAGCGGTATCCGAGCGGGGCCGGCTTCGGCACCAAGAGCGGCTGCTGGAGATGGGCCAGGTGCTGTTCCAGCAACTCCGCGACTTCCCCCGCGGACTGGAATCGTTCGCCGGGATTCTTGGCGTGCAACTTCCCGACGATTTCCTCCAGCCAGTCGGGGACGTCTGGGTTGATCTCCCGGATCGGCCGGGGCGTGTCCTCACAGATGCGGCGCAGCACTGCCAGCGTGGTCTCTGCGCGAAACGGCGCATGCCCGGTACACATCGCGTACAGCACGCTCCCCAGGCTGAACAGGTCGGAGCGGTGGTCCACGCTCTCCCCCCGCGCCTGCTCCGGAGCCATGTACTGCGGCGTGCCGGCCACAAAGCCGCTATGGGTGAGGCTGGCATCGTCCACGGTCCGGGCCAGCCCGAAATCGGTGATCTTCACCCGCTCCACGCCGTTTTCCAGGAGGATGTTGGCGGGCTTGACGTCGCGGTGCACCAGGCCCTGGGCGTGGGCCGCGGCCAGGCCTTGCGCCACCTGCATCCCGATCCGCAGGAGTTCCTTCAGTTCCAGCGACCCGGTGCGGTCCAGCCGCTCCTGGAGCGATTGGCCGGCGACGAAGGGCATCACGAGGTACGGCAACCGGCCCGCGTTGTCCACGGCATGGATCGCGACAATATGGTCGTGGACCACCGCGGCAGCGGCCCGGGCCTCGCGGGCGAAGCGTTGCCGGGCGGCGGCGCTGGTGGCCAGGTGGGGTGCGAGCACCTTGATCGCCACGTAACGGTTCAGGTCGCGATCAAAGCCCTTCAGCACAATCCCCATTCCGCCGCGGCCGATCACCTCGGCGATCTCGTACGGCCCCAGGCAGCCGAGCATCGCCGGGTTGTCCGACGGCGTGAGAACGCCGATGGGCAACTCATCGAGGATCGAATCGCCGCCGGATGGCAAGTCGGGGTCGAGGAACTCCCGGGCGTCGCGCCACCAGCGGGCTTCGGCAGCCAGCGACTCCAATTGGCGGCGGCACTCGTCGCAGGTCTCCAGATGCCGTTCCATCTCGGTTTGACGGTCGCCGGGCAAGCGGTCTTCCAAGAGCAGCTTGATACGACTGGGGTCACACCCCGAAGGAACGGCCACCATGTGGATCACCTCCGCGAAACACAGGCATCCTGGCTGTGGGCGATCGGCTTTCAGCTATCGGCTTTCAGCTATCAGAGGGCTGAAAGCTGACGGCTGAAAGCTGATTGCTCTTTGCCGCGTTACGCTTTCACTCCCGTTTCCCATCGAGCTGTTCGATCTTCTCTCTCAGCCGCGCCATGACCCGGCTGCGGGCGATGTAGACCGCCCCGACGGACATCCCCAGCTCCTCCGCCACGTCGCGGATTTCCCGCCCCTGGACGCTGGTGAGCCAGAACGCCTGCCAGGTCGCCTCGCGGAACT
>CAYGZA010000192.1:0-12825 GCA_964354135.1 uncultured Planctomycetaceae bacterium | reverse complement strand
ATGAACGGATCGGAAAAGGCGAAACCTTTCAATACAACGAGGGATTGCTCGCCTTCGTGCAGCACCTCAATCGCGCGACCGAGCCGGTCCACCCCGACGTCATCCACGTTTGCGCCGCCAACGACGACGCCACCGTTCAGGTGGAAATCGCGTTCCAGTACTGCACCGAATACACCGAACACATCCACAGCTACGTCAACAACATCAATACGCTCGACGGCGGCACGCACCTGTCGGGCTTCCGCTCCGCGCTGACCCGCACCCTCAACGCCTACGGAAAGCAGGAAGGGCTCTTCAAGGACGTGGTCCCCACCGGCGACGACTTCCGCGAGGGCCTCACCGCGGTCATGTCGCTCCGCGTGCCCAACCCGCAGTTCGAAGGGCAGACCAAGACCAAGCTCGGCAACAGCGAGATCGAAGGCATCGTCACTTCCGCCGTCGGCGACCACCTCGGCCGCTTCCTCGAAGAAAACCCGAAGACCGCGCGGATCATCGTGCAAAAGGCCCTCCTCGCCGCCGAGGCCAGGGAAAGCGCCCGCCAGGCCCGGGCCCTCGTCCGCGAGCGCAAAGGGGCGCTCTCCGGCGGCGGACTCCCCGGCAAGCTCCGCGACTGCACCAGCCGCGAGGTCGACCGCTGCGAGCTCTACCTGGTCGAGGGCGATTCCGCCGGCGGCAGCGCCGAAGGCGGCCGCATCCGCCAGTTCCAGGCCATCCTCCCCTTGCGCGGCAAGATCATCAACGCCTACAAGGCCCGCGACGACAAAGTCCTCGCCAACGAAGAGGTCCGCAGCATCATCTCCGCGATCGGCTCCGGGATCGGCGAGGAGATGGACCTCTCCAAGCGACGCTACGGCAAGATCATCATCATGACCGACGCCGACGTCGACGGCTCCCACATCCGCACCCTGCTCTTGACCTTCTTCTACCGTCAGATGTTCGCCCTGGTCCGGGCGGGCTACGTCTACGTGGCCCAGCCGCCCCTCTTTCGCGTGCGCCGCAACAAAGAGACGTACTACGTCCAGACCGAAGAGGAAATGAAGGCCCAACTCCTGGAGCTCGGCCTGACCGACGTCGAGTTCGAGCCCGGCGACGGCCGCGTCATCCGCGGCGAGGCCGTGCAGCGCCTCTGCCGCTCCCTGGCTGCCTTGGAAGAGGCCCTCGTGGCCCTGGAGCGCCGCGGGATCAGCCTCCGCGACCACGCCGCCCGGCAGGACCTCGCCTCCGGCCGCCTGCCGGTCTACCACGTCTTCCTCGGCCACCAGGAACACTGGTTCACCACCCGCCGGGAGCTGGACGATTTCGTCGCCCGGCAGGAGGAAGCCGTCGGCCGGGAACTCCAAGTCACCGACCAGCCCGCCGGCGGACCCGGCGAGGTCAACGGCAACGGCCGCCAGGCCTCCCGCCTCCACATCGTCGAGCTCCACGAGGTCCGCTCCATGAATGCCCACCTCGCGGAACTCCGCGCGACGGGCTTTGAGATCGAGAGCCTCATCCCCCAGGATCGGACGGGCATCGAAGAGCCCCGCTACCGTCTCCGCCGCGGCGACTCGACGATCGGCCTGGACGACCTCCGCGGACTCTTGGCCGCGATCCGCACGGCCGGCGAAAAGAGCCTCCACATCACCCGCTTCAAGGGCCTCGGCGAAATGAACGCCGACGAGCTCCGCGAGACCACGCTCGACCCCGCCAACCGCACGCTATTGCAGATCCGCATGGAAGACCTCGCGGCCGCCGCCGACATCTTCCGCATCCTCATGGGCGACAAGGTCGAGCCGCGGCGGGAATTCATCGAGAAGCACGCGCTGGAGGCGCGGAATCTGGACGTGTAGAATAGGGGAGTCTCCCCAGGGCTCTGCCATGGCCAGCGTAATCCTTATCGAACAACAGGTCGAGATCCCCTCGGATCTGCGCTCGCTTGCCGATTTCCGCCGCTGGGCCGTCTCCGATGCCTTCCCCGAGGAGGGCCGGATCGACTATCTTTCTGGCCGGATCGAGGTGGATATGTCCCCCGAAGACCTCCACACCCACGGCAAACTGAAGACCGAAATCGTGGGCGTCCTTTGGCAACGGGTCGCGCACTTGGGGCACGGTGAGCTGTACACCGACCGCGCCCGCGTCTCTTGCCCGCAGGCCGACCTCTCCGTCGAGCCGGATGTCGTCTTCGTTTCCGACGACGCCCTCGACAGCGGCCGGGTGCGCTTGGTGCCCAAATCGGGCGGCGGCGCCGACCGCTACGTCGAACTGGAAGGCCCGCCGGACCTCGTCGTGGAGATCATCGGCGACGCCTCGCACCAGAAGGACACTCAGCGCCTCCCCGAGGCATACGCCCTGGCGGGCGTGCCCGAGTTCTGGCTGGCCGACGCACGCGGCCGGCAGCTCCTCTTCCAGATCCATCACCGCAGCTCGACCGGCTACCAGCCCGCCCCAACGGACACCGAGGGCTTTCAATACTCGCCCGTCATGCAGCAGTGGTACCGCCTCGCCCGCGGGCGCAACCCCCGCGGGCGACTTACTTTCACCCTGCAAGCCAAAGACCCGATTTGACCGCAAGGTCCCCGCCGAGTATTGCGGCTTGCTCGCAGGCCGCGATCGGCCGTGTGAACCGTTGTTTGGTCGTGGGCAGTCTCACACAACCACTCTTATGGGTGGCGTCATGCTGTGCGTTCGGCGATGGTCGGCACTCTGACCTTCTCGCTGGGGCCTATTGACACAACGCATTGCGGCACATAGACTTCCAGGAGTCCGCAAGGAATCGGGCGTAGCGTGTGGAGTTCTGCACCGGGCAAGGCCACGGTGGAACAGCAGGGATGCCTTCGATCCGACGAATCGCGAGTAAGGACGCGCGCGGGAGCGGATGGATGTCTGGCGATGACCGCAGCCCACGTTTTGGGAGCACGCGGGCGGATCGTGGCGGAGTTGCGACGGTTGTGTCCCACGATTCGCGTGTTGGGCAGATGCCGTCGATTCGTTCCGGGCTTCTCTTGGGTAGCCTTGTATCCCGTGGGCTGCCACAGCGTTCCGTTCGTCAGAGCGTTTCGCTGCCCGCCGTCGCTGAATACAATTGGGACTGGCTGCCAGTGCGACGAAGTCGGCAGGTAGACAGTTTACGTTTTGACAGGCGACTCCCGAAGGGTCCTGCGGCGTGCGGCAGGGAACCCCGTTCTCCAGTTCGTCGACGATTCAAGTCTTCATGTTGATGGTGGCATATGCGTGAGTCCGTGTTTTACATACGCGGGCAGTTCCCATTCGGTCCCGAGTTCGGAATTCCGGACGGTCTGATCCGAGACGCGAAAACACTGCTTGATCTTGAGACCGGCCAGATCGAGGAAGTCTGCCGTGAGCTGGAGGGGTTTCCCGGCTTCCTCGATCGGATGAAGACAGAGGAATTGATCGGTTCGGTGATTGAAGATCGGCACACCTGCCGCGCCGTGGCACGATTGATCGCCAATGTCGACCGCCGCCTCCGTGCGACCGGTCAGAACGTGGATCAACTCCTCTCGCATATTGGAGAGTGGCTCAAGGATGAAGGAAATCAGCGGAAAGGTTTGCTCTCGGAGAGCGAATTTGAGGAGTTGAAGACTCGGTTGCCGCTCCTCCTTCGCCGTGTTCCGGGGCTGGAGCGGCAGGCAAAGGCCGAACGCCTTTCGCAGGCTACGGGCCTTCCGTTGGAGAAAATCGAGATCATCTGCGACCTTCGTCCTGTCTTCGACAAGGACCGCGACCACGTGGAGGGCATGATTCCTTACACCACGTTGCGGATCGTCTGCAAAGGGGCTGATGGCTTGCCTGTCGCTTTGGAAGCGATCCTGTCCCAACAGGATGTTTCGCAGCTCGTAAGAGCCTCGGCCAACGCAGAAAAGAAGTTGGCGAGACTCCGCGACCTGCTGGCAGAGAAGCAGTTGCCCATCCCCCGCACCAACATGACCATGGAGGCCGGTGACAATGAGTGAGGCGATTCTGGATGTCGTTAAGGCTGTACCGTCGCGGGAAGAGGTTCAGGAGCACTTCCGGGCGTGGCTTGAGAGCGCGCGAGACACCATCCCTGAGACCGTCGGCAGCGTGGAGCCATTGGCCGGTGCGATAGTTGCGGTCCTCTGGCGTCGACCCTATAGCGGGCGATCATCAGGGCACTACCACGTAGGCGGTGTCGACCTTCTTGCGGGTCGCTCCATGAGCGGCGCCCTCAAGTACGACGACTCGCAGACCCTCGACGACTTCGACCCCCGGTTACGGGGTGAGGAGCCGGCGACGCTCCTTAGCGACGAGTTGCCACCGGACAGGACCTGCGAGCAGATTGCTCGGGACGACGGAGCGAATATGGACGAGCGTGTGGGCGCTCTGCGAGAGTGGATGGGGCAAGACCTGGAGGCGGCATCGAGATTCATTGCTGAAGAACTCTGTCGCCCGGGTTTGGCCGGTGGCTGGCGCGATGCGCTCGTATTCGCGGCGGAAAACGCGCACTTCGCCGCGCTGGAGCAACAGGCGAACGTCTGTGAGCGACTACGCCAACTCGCCCTTGAGCTTCGGGAGAGTCCGGCAGCGGAGACCGAGCACGTCGTCTGGTCGGCGATGCGCCGGTTTAGTTCCCTCGTTCCGGCCGAAGACGCGCACTTTCTGCTACAGTTTCTCGATCGCGGCGGTTCTGTGGACACGCGCATGGTGGCGCTCCAGTGCATTGCCCGGGTATTCCAATCGGCGCCGCCTTCCGATCCACGGATGGTCGACACGCTGGTTGCGCGAGTAGCGGAGTATGCGGAGAAACTCTTGGACCCGGATGTCTTCTCCGGCGGGGAGAATTCGGCGATCGCGCGCCACGCCGTCGTCGCCCTTGCGGCTCTTGGAAGCGAAAGAGCCGAACAATTCATGCACCAAGTGAGTGCACTCGGAAGGCGCTGGTTCTCACGTCAGGTTCGCGATCGCTTGAACGAACTGCTGGACGGTTGGAGAAAGAACCAGGAGGTGCCAGTATCGAGTGGTGCATTGGGGGCGGCTGAGCGGTGTCTTCTGGCTCTTGACTAGCGGGGCCACGCCGGATCCCTTGATGTAAGTCTGGACTTCTTTGGGAGAAGTGCGTTGCCGGCACAGAGACTCCCCAATGGCGTAAGACCGCAAAGTGTGGCCGCCCCTGCGTTCTGTATCGTGGGCATGTACTCGGGCAGCGCGCCTGGTGACTTCGTAAGACACGCGGCGATTCTTGCCGAGGATTCGGAGCTTAAGTATGGGCAACGAGCTCGCGTGTGGCACATGCGGCCACCGCTCGTGGCAGGTGAAACGACCAGAAGAACGCCGAGGGCGAGACCTGAGTGTGATGTGCAGTTGATGGGAATCGCACCGCTCGATATCGGAGACTTGGAAGCGGTGCGCGATTGGCTAGCCGAGGTTGACAAGGAACCGCCGCCCGATAACCCGTTCAGGCGTTTCATCGTGAATCCACACTGGAAGTGGCATGAGGCTCCAGAGACCCGGCGCAGATTGTACCGGCGATTCAGTTGTGCTGGTTTTGTGTTGGAGTGTTACAGGTCTATCGATGTGTATCTCGTCGATACCGAAGAAGGTGGCCTTCCGGATGTCCACTTTGACATAGTCGTCAAGGCTTACCCGGAGGCAGGAGACCGGGAGAAGCTCGCAAGATTGACGGGTGGGGTGACGCCCGAGGATTTGGGGATACCTGGTGACGGGCCGTGGCCAGTTCTCTTGCCGGGCTACATATTTCACGCTTTGCAGCGGATCACGGAGGAAAACCCAAGACCACCGGCGTATACACCGTCGAGCGTCGCAGATGCCTGCTTTCCGTTCGAAGGCTCCCCCGACGATTGATACAGCGCAGTCAACGAAACGGAGACCCCCATGCGGCAAAACCCGGATCCTGTTGACCAACACGCCGCCCGGCGGTTTGAGTTGCCAGCCACAGTCCTCTCGCGGTAGACTTGGGAGCATGGCGACGCCCGGTTCGGCCGCCCGCAAGCGAAGAGCCGTGTCGGAGATTGAACAGGAACATGATGCAGCCGATCTTCATCTTCAAAGTGGCCCTTCAGGGGCGGAAGAGCACTTGGCGGCGGATTGCCGTGAAAGGGAGCCAGACCCTGGACGACCTGCACTGGGCGATCTATGGGGCCTTCGACCGCGACGACGAGCACCTCTACTCCTTCTACTTCCCGAGGTCGGGCACGAAGGGTCGGGCCCGGTTGCGCGACGCGGTCGAGTATTCCCACCCTTATACGTGTGAGGAACCCGGCCCTTTCCGGGACGAGACCGCGCGCAATGCCGCCAAGACGACGCTCAATACGCTGAGACTGCGGCCGCGGCAGACTTTCCTCTACCTTTTCGATTTCGGCGACGAGTGGTGGCACGAGATTACCGTCGAGGAGATCGATGCGCCGGCGGAGAAGGGGCGCTATCCGCGCGTTCTCGAAAGGCGAGGCAAGTCTCCCCCGCAGTATCCTGACCCGGAAGACGAGTCGTAGGCGGGCAAAACCCTCAAGGGCGCCGATCGGCGTCTTTCGCCGATCATGGCATCAGGGCAACTCGCTGCGAGCGACGGCGTGCTGCGGCCCGCCCGAGAAAATGAACCTCTGGCCCTCGACGGCAACCTCAAGGTCCCCGCCGGCCCGGCTTGCCACGATCGGAGCAGGCGGGCCGGCGGTCGTGCCGTCGCCGACCTCCAGGACGTGTGCCAGCACCACCTCGGCCTTGCCCGGGTAGGCGAACGAGACCCGGTAGGTATTGACCGGCGTGGCTGCGACGACCGGCTTCGCGCCGCCCGGCAGAACTGCCCGGCAGCGGAGCCAGCTCTTGCCGTTGGACGCCAGGAGGTCCCCGCCGTCTTCCCGGGGCGCGCCGGGCAACTGGAGGAGCCACTGCACCTCCGGCAACTCCCTGCCCGCGGCCGCGAGCAGCCGATCGACGATCACCACCTTGTCCGGCCGGACGAAAAGCAACTGACGGACGCAGCTTGCCAGCGCGTCGCAGTCGTAGGCCTGGGCAAACTGTCCGGCGACCGCCGCCCACGGCCCCGCGTCCCGAGAAAACAGGATGTCTCCGGTTTCGAGTCTCCTGCCGCCTTGCAGGTTCTTCTGGAACTCCTCGACCGTCTTGAACCACTGCCCGCGCACCGGCCGTTGCGGCCGGCCGCCGATGAGCAGCGTGTTGTGGTGCTCCGTTTTCTGCTGGGGCCCGCGGATGACGCGGTAGACCGGCGGATCGACCGCCAAGAGGCCGTTGCGGTAGACGAGGAAGCTCCCCTGGTCGTAATGGTGATGATCGCCGAAATGATCGGCGGCGCGGAAGGCGACGACGGTTGCCCCCTCATCCCATCCGCTCCGGGCGATGAAGTGCCCGCTCTGCCGGTTTCCGGCCAGAAAACTCAGGGGCGGGCGGGCAGGCTTCGTCTTGAGCTGCCGCGTGTAGAGCATGGAGAAGATGGCGGTTTCACCCTGGAATCGCTGCAAGCCGCGCTTCCCCTGGAGCCAGCGGCTGAACTCGACGCCGTGCGCCGACCGCAAGGCCCACGCGGCCCCGTCGATCACGCCGGCCATCTCGTGGGTCACGCCGCCGTTGGGCCCGCTCTGGAGGTCGCCCCAGGGGATGTAGCGCATGTCGGGGAGCGTGCTGTGGACGAGGTTCTCGAAATGGCGATCGAGCCAGGCCCCCTGCCGGGCCCGGACCGCGGCGACCAGGTCCGTTTCAAACGCGCTTTGGGCCGCCAAGAGCGTCCAGACGCCCGGGGTGAACACATAGAGGGCCCAGTATCCCATCGGCTCGCTGGGAAGCCCGTCCAGGTATTGCCACGCCGGGAACAGCCCGCGGTTGAACCGCTGCCGGACTTGCTCGAAGAGACGGTCGGCCGCCTCGTCCTCCCCCGCCGTCGCCAGGGCCCAAAGCGCCGCTCCCCCCGCCGACATCCAGACGTAGTTGTGGAAAACATGGTCGTTGCCGACCCGGACGGCCTCCCGGGCAAGCGGAGCCACGCCGGCCCGGACCTCGGCCTTGATTTCGCTGGTGAAGCCGGGGTAGCCGTACAGCCAGTCGTAGGCCAGCCCAAACTCGGTCAGGCGGAAGAAGATGTGGAAGGTATCGACCTGGCCGGGATAGCGGTACGCCCGCATTCGCAGCACTGCCCGGTCCGCGGCTTGGGCGTCGTGGGTCAGGAGCCAGACCATGGCCTGCGCGGCCGCGTGGTCCTGGCCCCTGAGATGATCCAACATCCGGTCGAACTCGGCGTCGCGATGAAGGGACCGGAGCTGCCCCAAGGAGATCGCATACGGGGTGGGCCGCGGTCGCACCAGCAGCCGCGGCCGGTCCGGCTTGATTGCGGATGCCGGCGGGATCAATTCGTCCGCGTGCGCGGTGCGCCAGGGGGCCGACGCCGGCCAGAACAGAATCAGGATCAAACAAAAGTACGGACGCATACGCTCGCTTCCCTTGCCACGCCGTGCGCTATTCGAGCAGCACTGCACTCATTCGGCCGATTCTCTCTTGAGTTTCGCTTTCGCGCCGCCCCGCTTCGGCGGCAGATCCTGCCCGGCCAGGGCGCGGAACTCCTCCGCACGCCGGGTCCACACCTGCTGGAGCTCCTTGACCTTATCGGGATGGTCCTTCGCGAGGTTGTTGGATTCGCAGCGATCCGATCGCAGGTCGTAGAGTTCCCAAGGTGCCCCATCGGCGGCCGCCAGTTTCCAGTCGCCGACGCGAACGGCCCGGTTGCCGATGTGATACCACCAGAGATAGTCGTGCGCTACCGAGCCGTCTTTGGCGAACGCCGGCACGAGGCTCTTGCCGGGCGGGGAGGGGACCAGCTTGCCGCTGAAGGTCTCCGGCCATCGCCCGCCCGCCAGCTCCAGGATGGTGGGTGCGAGGTCGATCAGGTGCCCCGGATCGCGGCGCAGTTGGCCGCGTGCGGCGATCCCCTCGGGCCAATGAACGATTAGCGGCGTGGCGATGCCTCCCTCGTGTACCCAGGACTTGTGCAGCCGGAAAGGAGTGTTCGCCGCGCTGGACCAGCCCGGGCCGATCGAGAGGAACGTCTTGGCCGAGCCGGGCGCGGCCGTGCGGTCGTGCAGGTCGCCGCGGACGATCTGTTCGGCGCTTGCGCCGTTGTCGGACGCGAAGAAGATCAAGGTGTTCTCGAAGACGCCCATCGCTTTGACCCGATCCAGAGCGCGTCCGATCTCGATGTCCATGCGGTGGATCATGGCCGCATGGAGCGCCATCTTGACGGCCTGGAACTCTTTCTGCTCGGCGGTCAAGTCGTTCCATGGGACGGCGCGGCCCGCCTCGCCCGGGCCGATTTGCCTGCGCAGCTCCTCCTCCGAGAGATTCCAGCTCGGCACGAACTCGGGGTCGAGCTTCGAAAGCGCGCAGTCGATCAGGCCCATCTTCCGCATCCGCGCGTAGCGCTGGCGGCGGATGACGTCCCAGCCCGCCCGGTAACGGTCCCGATAGAGGGCGACGTCCTGCGGAAGCGCGTGCAGGGGGAAGTGCGGGGAAGTGAAACAGAGATAGAGGAAGAACGGCCGGTCCCGGTGTTTCGCCTGGTGTTCGGCCAGCATGTCCATCGCATGTTGGGCGATGGCGGTGGTGGCGTAGTAACCGCTGTCGGGCTTGACGGCCGGGAGCGGCTGATCGTCCAGGGCGTGCTGTTTGGGGTTGAAGTAGCGGTCGTGATCGTCGAAGGAATAGGAGCGGTCGAAGCCCCCCGCCAGCACTTTGCCGTCCACGTGCCACTTGCCGGAATGATACGAGCGGTAGCCCAGCGGAGAGAGCAACTCCGGCAGCAGCCGGGCCCAGGCGGGCCGCCGTCCGCTCGCACCGCCGCCGGAGCCCGCCAGCGCGTCGCGCCGCACCTGCTGGGCGTAGTAGCCGGTCAGAATGCACGCCCGCGAGGGCCAGCACCGGGCCGTATTGTAGAACTGCGTGAACCGCAGGCCGCCGCCGGCGAGCTTATCGAGGTTCGGCGTTTGGATCTCGCCGCCGTAGCAGCCGGCGTCCGAGAATCCCATGTCGTCGGCGAGGATCACCAGGATATTCGGCCGCTTGGAAATATCTGCTGCAAGAGACGTCTTTGCGGCCGGTCCGGCAGGGAGAAACATGCCGCACAGCACCAGTGCCGAAACCGGCAGTCGCGGCCGCAAGTGTTGAAGGGAGTCTCTCATGGAAGCGATCTCCTCCAGGGGAGTGCCTGCCCGGCGAGCCGCGTGCAGGTTGAATGACTCGTCCGATATTGTACCACGGCCGCCTCCACCGCGACGGCAGCAGGAGGGGGTCGGGAGTGAATGGCACTGTCAATCGCCGTTAGTTTAAAGAAGCGACTTCCGGCGAGAGGTGTGGAGCGAGGAAGCTGGACGGCGTGAGGAATCCCTGATGCCGCAGCCAGGCGGCACAAGACTGCGTCCAGGTGGAGCAGGGATGGTCGCTTGGGCGGACGCCGAAGTCGTGGGCGGCCGTGGCATAAACGTGCAGCTCCGCCGGGACGCCGGCCCGCTTCAAGGCCAGGTACGTGACCACGCTGTGAGCGGGGTCGCTGATGATGTCGTCCCCGCCGTGCACGAGAAAGACCGGCGGTGTCCCGGCCGGGATGCGGAGGCCGGGGGCCAGCTCATCCTTGTCTTTGGCCTTCAGGTAGCCCGAATAGGCGAGAATGGCGAAGTCCGGCCGGCAGCTAATCTTGTCGATGTCGTCGATGGGCTGGTAGGTTCGCTTCTCGAAGCTGGTGGCCGTCGCGATGGCCAGGTGGCCGCCCGCCGAGAAACCGACCATGCCGATTCGCTTCGGGTCGATTCCCCACTGGGCGGCCCTGCTGCGGACGAGGCTGACGGCCCGCTGGGCATCCTGCAACGGGCGCCGGGCCGGCTCGCCTTTGACGTCATCGGGCCGGCGCGGCACGCGGTACTTGAGGATGATGCCGGTGGCGCCGAGCGAATTCAGCCAGCGGGCGACCTCCTCGCCTTCGAGCTGCCAGTAGAGGTTCCAATAGCCGCCCCCGGGACAAACGAGCACCGCGGTCCCGGTGTCCTTATCCTTGGCCGGCCGATAGATGGTGATGGTCGGTTTCGTGACGTTGGTCACCATCCTGGTCGGCTCCGTGACCTCGACCTGCTTACGGTCCAGCCTCGGCGACATGAGGGACCTTTCCGCGCCGAGGTTGCCGGTCTCATCCGGGACGGCGCCCGGCCAAAGCTCCACGACCTGCGGATTCTCGGCAGCGCCCCCGGGCGAGGCGATGCACAGCCAGATGATCCAAGAAAACCGCGATGCCAGCCGCATGGTGGTTGCTCCTGTGTTCTGAGACGAAGGACATGAATTCGCGCTTTGATTGCGTCGCCCCCTCACCCCCCGCCCCTCTCCCGGAACGGGAGAGGGGAGCACTTGTTGGACCGCCGCTTAGCCCGTCAGTCTCGTCGCATGGCATCCCGAAGCTGCTCCTCCGAGTACCGCACGACAATCGCTTGCGTATCCGGGCAGGCGGAGGTGCCTGCTGCATAGTACATCGTGACGATCGTGCCGTCGTCGAGCTGCACGGTGCTCGGGTAGCCGGTATCCGTGTTGAGCGAATCCCAGCCGACGAGCACCGAGCGGCTCTCATCCCAAGTCTTGCCGCTGTCGGCACTGAGGAGCACGCCGGCCCCGAAATGGCCGACGCGGGAGCCGAAGCTCAGGAGCAGGTTTCCGCTCTTCAGCACGGTGGCGTCGTAGGGCCACCGATTGGCCTTGAGCAGCCTGCGGCTGTTGGTCCAGGTGCGGCCCTTGTCGGCCGATTCGCTCAACAGCAGCCCGAACGGACCCGGCTCCTCGATCCGCGTGAAGGCCAGGAGCCGGCCGTCGGGAAGCTCGACCACCTGGGTCTCGTCGTGGCCGGGCAGGAGGCTCCAGTCGCCCCACGTCTTACCGCTGTCGCGGGAGCGGAGGATGCCCACGCGATTGCTGGGCATCTCGTAGATCGACAAGAGGGCCGTCCCGTCCTTCAAGACCGCGATCTTGCCGAAGGGCGAGGCGTTGGGGATCGGGCTCTCCAGCGGGCGCTTGGCCGACCAGGTCTTGCCGCCGTCGGCGGAACTGACCAGGTGGGGGAGATACGGCCCGGCCTTCAGGTCGAAGGTCCCGTCCGGCCGGTAGCTGCGGGCCTCGGCGTAGGCGAGCACGAGGGTGCCATCGGGCATTTGCCCCAAGGCTGGATTGCGGTCGTCCCACGGGCTGTCGGCGGCGACGATCGGGGCGGTCCAGGTGCGTCCGCCGTCGGTGGAGCGGATGAAATCGAGCCGCCCCCCGCGGCCGACGTGCCCCGCCCCGCCGCGGATCACGGCGCCCAGCGACCCGTCGCGGAGCTTGATCATCACGGGAAAGTAGCCGCCGCCCCGCACAGCGATGATCCGCTCGGCCTTCTTCAAGGCCCGCGGCGGCTCCGCGGCGGGCGCGGCGCGAACGGCCTGGCAAGCAACGCAGACGAGGACCGCCAACGCCAGGGCGAACCGCACAAGAATCTGTGCCGGCGGCAAGGCTGGCATGCCGTCGCCGCCGCAGGCAGGGTCGGCACGTGCTGACATGCTCACCCAACGCTTCGCGTTGTGAGAGCATGCCACCCGGGGCAGACGCCCGCGTGTCTCGGGCGCTCGACCTGGCAGCTTTGGCAGCAATCGCATACGGTCCCCCCGGCGGTCACTGGTGGTCACTCGCGGTCAGTTGCCCGGCCGGCTTTGCGCGCCTCCAGTAGAACCGGCGTCTGGCCGGTCCCGCTCGTCTTGCCGCCCGTGCAGGACTTCGTGGACGGGCGAGACACCTTAGTTTTACCCACGTCCGCCGCGATAGATTTTACAGAACGGCGAGCTGTTG
>CAYGZA010000191.1:0-12839 GCA_964354135.1 uncultured Planctomycetaceae bacterium | reverse complement strand
GCCTGGCTGATGTGCTGCAAGAGAATGGTCTTGCCGGTGCGGGGCGGAGAGACGATCAACGCCCGCTGCCCTTTGCCCAGCGGCGTCAGCAAGTCCATGACCCGGGTGGTGAGCGGGATCGGACCGGTCTCCAGCTTCAGCCAGTGCTCGGGATTGATCGGGGTGAGCTGGTCGAAGGTCTTCACGTCGCGGTAGTCGTCGGCCTTCAGACCGTCGACGTCGGCGATTTCCCTGAGTCGCGGGCCTTGCTGACGGCGACCCGCCTGCACCAGCCCGTTGACGTGGACCCCTTCGCGCAGACCGTATTTCTCGATCATGCTGCCGGGGACGAACGGGTCGGTCAACTGCCGGACGTAGTTGGCCTGCGGGTCGCGGAGGAAGCCATAGCCGTTGGGGTGCATTTCGAGGACGCCGCCGCCGGGCTGCAAGGGACCGGGCTCCCCGCTATCCAAGGGCTCGAGTTCACGGCCGTTGTTGTCCGGGCGCGGTCGTTCCCGGTAAGGGCGGATTTGGCCTCGGTGCATCATAGCCTGCGAGCTGTTTCTTCCCCGCATGCGGCCCTTCTTCTTCTTCCCCATAGTCCCACCAAGAAAACACCCAGAGCGAAGTTTACAGATCCCAAGCGGCACACTCGGGAACGATCCCAAGAGGTTACAGAGGAGGCCTGCGGCACAAAACCACAAGCCTTCCGCAAGAAGTCAATTCCCGTCCTGCGACGAAAATCGTCTTACCATTCGGCAGGCCGCGTCCAGAGCATTCCCACGTGTGACCGTCATGGAATCGCCGGTGCTCGTGGGGCCCAACCCCCAATCCCGGTCTGCCAAGAAAGCACCCGCCCTATTGGCAGCCAAAAGCAGAAAACTCAGGCCGAGAAGCCTCTTGTGTTCCCTCGCCGGATAACTCCCTTCCGGCAGAGACTGGCCCCGAGATTCCAGATCGTGGGCCGAAAGCGCCTGCCTGCCAGGCAGAACTCGAACTATGGCTATCTTAACGACGTTCCGGATTGTGTCAAGCTTCCAGACAACGTATTCTTCGGCCACGCAAGCGCATTTTCAAGTGGCCGGCCTGCCGCGATGGCGTCGTAGAGCTCCTGGGATTCCGCACTCACCCGGAGGCGCACTTCCGCGGGATCCGTTCACCAACCTTGGGTCCAAAAGCCAAAACCGGCGCGGCAGAGAAATGCCCCGGTGGCTCCTCACGCACCTGCCCCGCCGGGCTGGGAGCCAACGCCTCGGCACTACGCACTTCCATATACCCTACTTTACGACGCTTTGCAAGTCCAAAAAGCTTTCGGAACCGCTGCACCACGAAAAATCGGCATATTTCCTATTACCCGTTAGTTTTGGCACGATTTTACCCGGCCCGTGTCCGATAAGGAAATGGCTGCCTCCGCAGCAATTCCGTTTCCCCTTTTCGTCCCTCTGGCGTTTGAGGGCCTCTCGCCATGCGGGCTAGATGCTGGCTGTTGTCTGCCGCGCTGCTGACTGCGGGCCTTCTGGTGGAAGCCTCCGCTCAACAGGGAGTGCGCTGGCAGCCGAACCTGGAGACCGCACGAAGAATAGCCGCCCAAACCAACCGGCTCGTCCTCATCCACTTTTGGGCGGATCCGTGCGAACCCTGCAGAAGGATGGAGCAGGATGTCTTCTCTCGCGCCGACGTGGCGGCGGCCATGGAGGCCAACTATGTCCCGGTGCAGGTGAACGCCCAGCACTTGCCAAAGACTGCCCGCGATTTCGGCGTGACGAGATACCCAACTGAGATTATCATGACCCCCCAAGGCGATGTGGTCGACCGGACTGTCGGGGCCTCATTTGCCCAGCAGTACGTCGACCGTTTGAACCGCATCGCAGCAAACGTAAGAACGAGGCCCGGGCTGAGTTATGCTCAGCTTGCCGGCGGACCACCTGCGGGCGTTCCCGAGGCGGTCGCATACCGTTCGGAACAGCCGTCCTACGAGAGGGCGCCTCCCCCGGAATACGGTACGTCGCCCGTCGATGACCGCCCGACCGGTTCCCGGCAGCCGACGGCATCCATGCTCGGCTCCCAACGGGGACAGGCGATGCCGGGAAGCCAAGGAGTGAATCCCAGTCAGCGAGGAGCGCAGTCCGCTCCGCAAGGCTATCTGACCCCGCCGTGGAGCCCCGGTTACGACGAACGGCGTCCCCCGGGAGCGACAACCGGTCCGACAGGCACAAACTCGGGACCTGATCGATTCGGCATGGAACCCCCGCGGGGGGCGATGCCGTCCCAGGGCGACAGGGGACTCCGAAACCCCAATCTCGGACCAAGCGGTCTCGGAACGTCCGAGTCCCTCATGGCACCACCGCCAAGTCAGGGGAGATCCCGGTCGAATGATCCGTGGGCGCCGCCGATGGCCGACCGAGCGGTCCGCGGTGCGCCGCCTGCCGCTGCCCAGCAGGCCGGCCCCCCGCCTTTGGGCATGGAAGGCTTCTGCCCGATCCAGTTGTTGGAGAAGGACCGCTGGGTCCGCGGGGACCGGCGTTACGGGGTCATCCACCGCGGCCGGCTGTATCTGTTTGCCGGCCCGGAGGAAGCCCGCCGTTTCTACGCGGATCCGGACCGCTATGCCCCGGTGATCTCGGGCAACGACATCGTCGCGGCGGTGGATCAGAATGAAAACGTCCCAGGGCTTCGGAAACACGGGGCGTTCTACGACGGCCGTGTGTACTTGTTTTCGAGCGAGGCCTCGCTCCAAGCCTTCCGCCGGGATCCGGCCCGGTACGCGGCCGCGGCGTCGGAAGCAATCGCACGGACGGCGCGGCGATCCCCGCCGCCCGTAGGCAGGTCGAACTCGCCGGCACCGCCTCCGGGGACGGATCTCGGGCCGAGGGATCCCGGGCCGAACGTGCCGCCCGGCGGCCGCTACTAAGAGCCGCTCTTGAGGGTCGCCGTGAGAGACGGGTTCCATGCCCCGTCAACGCCCTTCGATCATCTTCGTCAAGCGGGCGATCTGAACTCGCACGGCCTCCAGATCGGGGCTCAGCCGCAGGGCGCGGCGGAAACACTCCAAGGCCGAGAGGTGTTCGCCCAATTGCAGATAGGCTTGGCCCATCCCGGCGGCCGCCGCGAAATGGTACGGGTTGATCTCGAGGGCCTGGTGGCAATCCTGAATTGCTTCCTGGTGACGGCCCAAGGAAAAGAGGGCGATTGCCCGCTGGTTCCAGGCTTCTGCAATCCACGGGGCTTGCTCCACGAGTTGCGTTGCCCCGCGGATCGCCTCCTGGAAATGCTGGGCGACGTTCAACCGCATGACGGCCTGAAGCTGCTCTTGCTGCTGCTGCGCGCCGACGCGGGTCCACACGCTGCGGATGCCGTCCTGGGCCAACATGCGGACGGTGCGGTCTTCGTCCTGGAGGGCCCGACCCAGGGTGGCGTTCACTTCGTAATCGCCAAAAAACCCGAGTGCCAGCACGGCGCCACGCCGGACCAGGGGTTCGTCGTGCTCGGCCAGCCGCTGGAGCGTCCCCGTGGTGTAGCGCTGCACCACGTCTTGCAGGAAACGGGCGGAATCCTGGTCCGTGAGGTACTGTTGATAGAGGACCGCAAGGATTGGGCCGCGCAGGGAACCGCCGCTCACCGTGAGGACTCCTGCAACCAACGCCGCGGACGCACCGGTCCGCCGGACATCCCCGCGGCGCGGAACGACCCGCGGCCGGCAGGAGGACGCCCTAGGTTCGATTCTAATCGGACCCGGCGGCCGCACCAACAAAAAAGCCCCGGCTTTCAGAAGCAAGGGCTTTCGCCCGGGGGCGGTGCGACCAACAATACGAGTAGCAGAGGGCTCTTCGCCCTCCGGGAGGTGGGCAAGGCGTATGGACTCGGCTGTTTCGGTCATGCGTGCGGTAGGGATCGGCGCCGCGATCGTGCTCATCTGGGGCGAGCTTTCCGGGCTCCCAGGGGCCGGGGGTCAAGAGCGTGCCCCGTGGCTGACCGGTCCGGCCATGCACAAGCAACTTGGCATGGTCGTGCCGAGTGCTTTCGGGTCGGACACTCCCTTGCGGCGTGCGATCGGCGGCATCTCGCGGTCCTGGCGTATCGCCGTTCTCTTGGATCGCCGAGTGGACCCGGATCAGACTCTCGATCTGACGCTCCACCACGTGTCGCTGGAGGAGCTTCTCGGGCGGATCGCGGAAGATCGCGGCCTGGGAATGACGACCCTCGGCCCGGTCGTCTATTTGGGGCTTCCGGAGACCGGCGCGCGGCTTCGCACGCTTTCGCTTCTTCTTCACCAGCAGGTGCAGCGTCTTCCCGGCGATGCGACCCGAAGGCTGCTTGCCGCGGAGCCGATGGAGTGGACGGATTTCTCCACGCCCAAGGAGCTGCTCCGCGGATTGGCTTCCGGCGGCCAGCTCAAGCTCGTGGGTTTGGAGCAGGTGCCGCACGACCTGTGGGCTGCGGCCGACCTGCCTCCACTGGATCTAGTGGATCGGCTGCTGCTGGTCGCAGTTCAGTTCGATCTGACGCTGGAGATCGCCCCGACCGGGACGCTCGCGTCGCTGGTACCCCTCCCGGAACACGTGGCAATCGTCAAGGAGTATCCGGGCGGGCAGAAGCCGGAAGAGCTCGCCGCCAAGTGGGCAGCGATCGCGCCCGACGCTGAGATTGAGGTAACCGGCGAGAAGATCCTGGTCCGCGGGCTGGTGGAGGACCACGAGCGGATCGGCGGGGCTCGTCGCCCGGCGAGCCGGCCAGCGTCGAAAGCGGGAAAGGCCAGCCCGCGCGAGGCCCGCTACACGATCGTCACCCGCACCGGCCCCCTGGATCGCACGATCCGAGATCTGGCCACGACGCTGCGGGTGGAGGTGAAGTTCGACCGGAAGGCGCTGGAGGCGGCGGGAGTCTCGCTCAGCCAAAGCGTCTCCTTGAATGTGGAGGAGGCGACGATCGCGGAGATCTTCCGCGCGCTATTGGAGCCCGCGGGTTGTACGTTCCGCCGCCGCGGCAACGTGATCGAAATCCTGCCTGCCCGGTGATTCGCGTCGCGCGACTACAGCTCCCTGATCCAGACGTTCCGGAAGCGGACCGGGTTGCCGTGGAACTGGAGCGAGAGCGGCAGCTTGTCCGGATGGGCGGCGTACGTCGGCGGCTTGTCCCAAGCGCTGGCGCCGAGGATTTCGGCGTGGTTCTGCACCAGCACGCCGTTCTGTAGGATGGTCAGATAGCCGGGCCGCAGGACCTTGCCCGCGGCGTCGAACTTCGGCGCCGTGAAGGCGATGTCGTAGGTCTGCCACTGGCCCGGCTTGCGGCAGGCGTTCACCAGGGGCGGGTACTGCTTGTAGATCGACCCGCACTGCCCGTCGAAGTAGGTCTTGTTGTTGTACGAGTCGAGGATCTGGACCTCGTACGTGTTCATCAGGTAGACGCCGCTGTTACCTCGGCCTTGCCCTTCCCCTTCGACTGTCTCCGGGGCCGCCCACTCCACGTGGAGCTGGCAGCTTCCGAATCCCCGCTTGGTTTGGATGCCGGTGCCGTGGGAGATGGCGAAGCCGTCCTTGATGATCCACTGGTTGCCCCCTTCCCACTGCGATAGGTTCTTCCCGTCGAAGAGGACGAGGGCGTCGGAGGGGGGCTTGGCGCCGTCGCCCGGGTCGATCACTTTCGGCTCGGGCCATACCTTGCCGCTGATGTACTCCCCGGCGAGGAGATGTGCCGCCAAGCCCGCAACCAACAGAACCGCAACCGCGACCCAAGGCCGTTGACTCACCTGTCGAAGCATTGCTCTAGGCTCCTAGGCTAAGATCGGGCCGTCGCTTCTTGAGTTCTACGCGTCTCGCAGCCGGGAGGTTGAAAAAGCAGCGAGGATGCGGCAACGACGGCCAACACAGGCCACACCCGCCTTATCTACCCTCCCGGCCGGGAGCTGTCAATTCTCCATGTCTTCAGATTGCCCTAGCCACGGCGGCCGGCACGGGCGGCCTCGCAGATTCCTCTTACCAGCGGCTTTCGGCCGTCTAATGGGGGGTGTTCGCGGAGTTTACAGTGCGGGCCCGGCGGGCTATAACTCCCTGGACCATCGGGGAGGACGATTCGGCAACGGATTCTGCAATGGGTAGTGAATCGGCGGAACAGCTTCGCATAGCGGCCGATCGAGAGAAGCGCTGGGTGGCATTATCCTCGCTCTTGGCCGCGGTCTTCTTGACGGGCGCGAAGCTCGTGATCGGGCTGGCGACCAATAGTCTGGGGATCCTCGCCGAGGCGGCCCATTCCGGCCTGGACTTGGTGGCGGCGGGGGTGACCCTTTGGGCGGTCCGGGTGTCGGGGCAGCCCGCCGATCGGCAGCACACCTACGGCCACGGCAAGGTCGAGAACCTGTCCGCCCTGTTCGAGACGCTGCTCCTGTTGGTCACCTGCGTCTGGATTGTCTATGAATCGATCCGCCGGCTCGGGTTCGCCGAAGGGGTGGACGTGAGGGCCAACCTCTGGGCGTTCCTGGTGGTGATCGTGTCGATTGCGGTGGACCGCTCGCGTTCCCGGGCGCTCTCCCGGGCCGCAAAGAAGCACCACAGCCAGGCCCTGGAGGCGGATGCCCTGCACTTCTCCACCGACATCTGGTCGTCGCTGGTGGTCCTGCTGGGGCTGTGCGGCGTGGCTGCCGGCAAGCGATTCGAGATCCCGTGGCTGGAAAAGGCCGACGCCGTGGCCGCCTTGGGAGTGGCCTTGATCGTCATCTGGATCAGCCTCCGGCTCGGCAAACGGTCGATCGACGAGCTGTTGGACGCCGTGCCCCGGCACTTGCAGGAAGAGGTGGCTTCCTCCGCGGCGGGCGTGCCGGGGGTGGAAGACGTCAAGCAGGTCCGCCTGCGGCGGAGCGGTCCGGACGTGTTCGCCGACGTGACCCTGGCCGTCAATCACGCCGCCACGTTCGAGAGAACGCACGAGATCGCCGACCGGGCCGAGACGGCGATCCGCGCCGTTCTGCCGCGGGCCGACGTTGTGATTCACGTCGAGCCGGTCGCCGGAAGCCGGGAGGACGTGCTCACCAAGGTGCGAATCCTGGCTGCCCGGCACGGACTCGGCGCGCACGGCATCCGCATCTACGAAGATGAAGCGGGACGCCGTACGATCGAGCTGCACGTGGAAGTGAACGAGGCCCTCTCGCTCGAGGAAGCGCACCGCCAGGCCACGGCATTCGAGGCCGATCTCCGCCAGGCCGTTCCCGAAGTCGGCCGGATCGTCACTCACCTGGAGCCCGCCGGAGAAGCCTCGGCCACGGTCCAGGCCGAGGTTGCTCGGGCGGAATCCCCGGATGAGGCCCTCGTCCGCGCAGCAATCGCGGAATTCCTCGCCGGCAGCCCGCTAACGCTTGGTCCCCACGACGTTCAGTGCCAACTGGCCGGAGGCGAAATGGCGGTCTCTTTCCACTGCACCTTGGATGCCTCGACGGACATCACCGCCGCGCATCAGTTGACCGAGCAACTGGAGAAACACCTTCGCATCAGAGTCCCCGCGTTGGGCCGGGTGGTGATCCACGTGGAGCCTTACGAGACCGGCGGCTGAATCACTTGCCGACTCGGCGACGGTGCGGGGCATCGCGGCGAATGTGGCTGGCGGTCCCCGTAGCCGGCGGGATCGCAGAGATCATCGGAATCACCGCCTCCACGGGCTCTTCGAGGCGTTCCTCCGCGGGTTCTTCCGGCCTGGCGATGTGCAGCTCCGGCGCGTGCTTGTGCCGGCGGGCCTTCTCGCCGAGCCAAAAGAACCGGCCCAGCGGACTGGCCAACAGAGCGGGCAAGAGCACCAGGTTGCCTATCGACGAGACGGTGAGCATCGTGAACATGAGATAGCCGAACCGCTGCGTGGGAGTGAAGGAACTCAGGGCAAACGCCGAGAGCCCCAGCCCGATGACCGCCCAGCTCTGGTAGATCGCCCGCGCGCAATCGCCGTAGGCGAACATGATGGAGTCGCGCTTGTTCATGCCGCGCTCTTCGCCGTGGCGGCACCAGAGCATGAAATGGATGGCGTCGTCCACGGTGACGCCCAGGGCCACCGCGGGAACCATCACCGTGCCCACGTCGACGACGATTCCAAACCAGCCCATGGCGCCGAAAACCACGGCCAGCGGGAACAGGCTCGGCAGCGCCAAGAGCAACCCGGCCGACAAGTTCCGCAACAGGAAGATGATGGCAATCCCGATGAGGATCAGGTCGCCGACGAAGTTCAGCGTCAGCCCGTCGAGCATCGAGCTCTGCGCCTGGTACACCAGGGGCACCAGGCCGGTGTACACGGCGGTGAGTCCTTCGTGCCCCTCGGCGCGGTACTTCTCCATCACCGGCTCGACCGCGTCCTGGATGTTGGCGACGAACTCGCCGTAGTCCAGGTCGGTCAGCGCGGCGACCCGGGCGCTCACCCGCCAGAGTTCCTCGTCGCCGTCCTTGTACCAGTATTCGCGGAGCTCCTTTCGATGCCTCTCCAGGCGCCCTGCCCACCCGGAACGCTCGAAGACGCTGGGCCGCTCGGGCAGCGCGGGCACGAACGTCGGGACGGCCAGCGCGCTGCCCACGTCCTCCAGCGTCCGCACGCTCTGCTGCACCTCGGCGACGAGCTTCACTTGTTCGAGCAGGTTGAGGTCGCACTTCTTGCTGTCGACGCGGATCACGATCTCCATCGGCACCAGGGCCCCCAAGTGCTCCTCCAGCCAGGCGTAATCGTGGATGATGCGGGCCCGGGGGGAGAAGAGCCGCATCAACTTCACCGAGCTCTGCGTCTGGGCGACGCCGCAGGCCCCGACGGCCATCACGGTCAGGCAGACCGCGGTCACCAAGCCGCTGCGGCGAATGATGAACTCTCCCACGTTGCGCCACCGCGGCGACAGACCGGGGTCGATCAGGCCCCCTTTGACCGGCTCGACGATCCGCCGCAATGGGAAGAAGTGGAGCAAGGAAGGCACGTAGAAGATCACTACGACGAAGCTGATCATGACCCCGATCGCCGAGTACAGGCCGAACATCCGGATCGGGACCAGGTTGGTGATGCACATCGACGCCAGACCGATGGCCGTCGTCCCGGTGGCCAGCGCCAGCGGCAGCCAGGCGTTCTTCACCGCCCGGTCCGGTGCGCCGTCGAAACCGCTATGCCGGACCGTGTCGCGGTAGTAATTGGCCAGGTGGATCGCCCCCGAGACCGCCGCCACGTAGACCAGCGACGGCATGGTGAGCAGAATCGCGTTCATCGTCTCCCCGGCCAGCGTCACGACCAAGAGGCTCAATCCCGCCGTGAACAGGGCCGAGGTGAAGACCATGGCGGTCAGCGACCAGTTGCGCAAGCACCACCAGGACATCACGATGCCCACCACGGCGGAAACGCCGGCCAGCTTGAACAGCGATCGCTCGCCCTCCTGATCGATGGCCACGTTGTCCACCGGCGGGCCACCCAGATGAAGCTTGTCGCGGGGGATGGCACATTCGGTCTCCGCGAGCCGGTAAATCTTCTCGACCACCGCGTGCAGGAACTTCTGGTTCTTGTGAAGCCCCCTGGCCCGCTCCTGATCCCATAGGGCTTCGGACTCCTGACACACCGTCAACACCAGGCAGGTCTGCCGGCCGTCCTGGCCGATCACAAAGCCCTTCAGCCGCTCCACGGCTTCCTCCGGCGAAAGCCCCTGCTTCTCAACCAGCTCGTCACGAAGCTGACGGCCGGTAATCGCGTTCTTGAAAAGCCGGATCGGGGCCGTAGCGGGGTTCTGCAGAGGGTCTTCGGGAGGCACGAGCTTCCGGGCCAGCAGAGGCAACGCCGGATTGTCCAGCGTGCAGCCCTCCCAACTGGCGAGGATGAACATGTCGCTCTCGAAGTGCTCCCGATACCACTGGAAGGTGGTCGTCTCCTCGCAGTGCGACGGCAACCAACTCTTGACGTCGTTCTTGTTGCTCCGTAGCGAAACCTTGGCGCCCATGAGCATCAAGGGCATCAAGAACGCGGTCGCCATCAAGATGAACAGGCTGTAGCGGGTGAAGAACGGTCGTTTCATGGGCGGGTTGCCGCTGCAAGGAGCTGTTCTGGGGGCTCGACGTTATAGCCCGGGCTTGTGCCAGCCGAGGATGGCAGGGTTGGGACCGCGCGGGAGAGGATCAGGAGGCGGCCCCATCGGATCCTCGACCCAAAAGTCCCACCGGCTGGAGTTCCGTCTGTTTCCACCCTCAAAGGTTCTCATTCTAGCACTCGCCCCAGCCGCCGGCCACGGTGGCATATCACACCCCCCTGTAGAGGATGCCACGGCCAGAGGCCGAGGCACCGCACCACTCAGCGCGCCACCATGCCCCCGCATATTGAGCAAGTGGATGATGTGATCCGACACCGGGGACTCCTTGCCCTGGCGGCGGCTCTCCTCGATAATTCTAGGAGACACCGCGAGGCTCGCCAGTTCCAACATCCTAACATATTGGTACCATAGGACATGGGGCTTGGGGGACGGATCCCGTGACAAGGTCGGATCGGGGGTCTTGCTCCAAGGTGTACCCCGTTCACGTTCCCGCGAAAGGCCACGGCGGCGATGTCCCCCGTCCCAGTCCAGCTCTCGTTCTCCGGCGGAACGCTCCTTCTGGAACACATGGATCGCCGGGACTTGACCCGGGTGTTTTCATCCACCCCCTGGGTATGGGACCCGCGGGTCAATGCCTGGCGGTCGGATGCCCGGGAGTACGCGGCGGTCGTCGAGCAATTGCGGGCAGCCGGGGGTGCCTTTGAGGACGCAGTGCCGGGCTGGGAACCGGTCCGTTGGCTGCGGATCAGAATCCACCCACTTCGACCGGAACAGCAAGCCGCGGTGTCCGCTTGGCATACCCGCCGGCAGGGGATCATCGTCATGCCCACCGGAACGGGCAAGACCGAGGTGGCACTCCAGATCATGGCGGAAACGGCCGTCGCCACCCTGGTCGTGGCCCCGGTCCGCGACCTGATGTACCAGTGGCATCGCCGTCTTCTGGAGGGGCTCGGCTATGACGCGGGGATCATCGGCGACAACGTCTTCCAGGTCCGCCCCGTTTCCGCGACGACTTACGACAGCGCCTGCATCCACATGGAGCGTCTGGGCAACCGGTTTGGGCTCTTGGTCTTCGACGAGTGCCATCACCTGCCGGGCCCGCTTTGGCGCGATGCCGCCCGGATGAGCGCCGCCACCATGCGGCTCGGGCTTACCGCCACTCCGGAGCGATCGGACGGGCGCCACACGGACCTCCAATGGCTGATCGGCCCCACGGTTTACGAGATGCCCCTTTCCGCCGCTAAAGGGCAGACCCTGGCCGACTACCACGTCGAGCGGATCCCGGTTCACCTATCGCCGCGCGAGCAGGCCCGCTACGACGAGTGCTCACGAGTGGTCCGGGCCTTCTTCGCCGAGCGGCGAAAAGCGGACCCGCAAGTCACCTGGCAGGACATCTGCAAACAGACCGCCGAAACGCCCGAGGCCCGCCGGGCACTGAAGGCCTATTTCGCCAAGAAGTCGATCGAGGACCGCGCGGAAGAGAAGCTCCGCGTGCTGGAGGACCTCTTCCGCCTCCACGTCCACGAGCCGTGCCTGGTCTTCGCCGGCTCCAACGCGATGGCCCGCGACGTCTCCCGGCGATTCCTCATCCCGTGCCTGCTCAGCCACAGCGGCAAGAAGGAGCGTCTGGAGGTGCTCCGCGGGCTGGAAGGCGGCACCTACCCGGCGCTGGTGGCCAATCAGGTCCTCGACGAAGGCGTGGACTTGCCGGAGGTGAAGGTGGCGGTCGTGATCGGCGGCACGGCCTCCAGCCGCCAGGCCAAACAGCGTCTCGGGCGAATCCTCCGCAAGTCGGGCAACGCCCGGGCAGTGCTTTACGAGATCGTCTGCACCGACACGAACGAGGAGCAGCGTTCGCGCCGCCGCCGCCAGACCGACGCCTACCAAGGCACCCGCCACCGCAGACCGGGAAACCGGGCGTAATCGCGGTCCATCGTGATCCACTCGCTCCCCGACTCAATCGCCAAGGCAGCCAGGTAGGCATCAGGCACCCGGTTGCCTCGAACCCCTGCCTCGCGGCACAATCGCGTGAAGATCTCCCAGTGCCGGGCTCCGGGAGAAACAACTACGCACTGGGGACGGCTCCGCAGTTGTCCCACGAACTCGAGGGCCTCCTCCATGGAAGAGGGTACTCGGAAGATCCGCGGATGGGTGACGATCCTCAAGAATCCGCTCAGGACCGGATCAGCCACCGCGTAGGCTTCGTCGCCATTGACAACCTTGTGCAGCCAAGCGGCGCACGGCTCATAGTGCGGCGAGTCGCGACGGAAGGCATGGACCAGCACATTGACGTCAACCATCAACATCCGGCTGTTCCATCAGATCCAGCAGTTCGGCCGTGTTGTCCAAGTTAACGCCCGGCCGCAGCCCCCCGACGCCGCCGGAGATCAAGCGGACTGGATCGCTCTTGCGGACCGCTTTGCGGCGGGAAAGCATCTCCCGAAGGGCATCTTCGATGACGGACGTCAGCGTTCGTCCTTTTTCAGCAGCCAACTGCTTGGCCTGAGCAAGCAGTTGATCGTCGAGGCGAATGGTCGTTCTCATACATCAAAGCATACCGGGTTGGCATCAATATGTCAAACTGGATGATTTGTCATCGGCCTCGCGGGCTGATACAATGACCGGGTCCCCTGATAGCAGGGATCTCGTTTGCTGAGCCGTGCTGATGCTTACCCGGGAACTGGGCATCGCGGGGTGGGACTTCCAGCGGGGGCGGGTTCTGCCCGACCGGCTGACCCGCGCCCGGCACGGTCAGTACGTCGGCTACGCCGAGCGGATGCTCCAGGTCTATCGCGAGGGGACCGGCCGGATGCGGTGCGAGCTGCACCGGGCGGTGGGGGCG
>CAYGZA010000190.1:0-12920 GCA_964354135.1 uncultured Planctomycetaceae bacterium | reverse complement strand
TGTCGCTCTCGTTGATCCGCTGCCAGCCGCGGATGCTGGAGCCGTCGAACCCCAGCCCGTCCTCGAACACGTCCTCATCGAGCTTGTCGACCGGGATCGTGAAGTGCTGCCACAGGCCGGGGAAGTCCATGAAACGGAGATCGACCGACTTGACATCCTTCTCGCGACACAACGCCAATACCTCTTTTGGGGTCACTGACTCCTCCCTTCGACAAAGAGCTGAACGATTCGACATTCGGATTTCCAGGCGCTCCCTGCGCCGGCAACGGGTCCCACGGCCCCGAGCGTACCTCGGGCACCGACTTCCCGTTTCTGGATAGCAAAGGGAGTGCCATCTGCGTGCCGGTGGTGCCGCGCTGTGGCGCAAATCCGGCTATCAGCAAGACTTATACAGACCTCCGGGATGGGGCCAAACGGCAGAGAAGGGGCTGGAATGCTCAAGAACTGGGCGTCCGATGATCGTTTCATGCGCATTCCGGGAACCAAGGAGGTTCGATGGAAGGTAACTCGACTCTGGAACCGATGGCAGCGCAACTGCTATGAGAAAGCCGCTGCGGAGGTATGCAGTCCCCCACGACGGACTCATCTCTCCGCACCGACGCGACCATGTTGGGCCCAGCGGTCCCAGAGCACCATGAACGCCGGCACCAAGACGGTGCGGATGATGAACGTGTCGAGCAGGACCCCGAAGGAGAGCGCGAACCCCAGCTCGTGAACGGCCCGCAGGGTGCCGGTGAGCATCGAGGCGAACGTCCCGGCCATGATCACGCCGCAACTAGTGATGATCCCGCCGGTGCGAACCAGCGCCACCCGCAGCCCTTCCACCCGCCCGCGCCGCCGCTGCTCTTCGTAGACCCGCGTTGCCAGGTAGATGTTGTAGTCCTCGCCCACGGCCACGAGGATCACGAACAGGAACATCGGCACCTTCCAGTCCAGGCCGTCGAACGTCTCGCCGTAGTAGCCCATGAAGAAAAGCTTCGTGACGCCCATGGAGACGTAATAGCCGAAGAGCACCGACAGAACCAGATAGACCGAAACCAGCGGGCGGTGGAGGATGACGATCAGCACCGCCAGCACGGCCAGCGGCACGAGCCACTGGATCAGGAACAGGTCGCTTCCGGTCACGTTCTTCAGGTCGCGGATCCCCGCGGTCGTCCCCAGAAAGTGGAACTTCGTCCCGCGCCATTCCGGGTCCTGCTCCGCCAGTTGCCGTAGAGACTCGTCGAGATGGTCGAGGAAGCGGATGCTCTCCGGGGAAAACGGATCGTAGCCGCAAACCAGGTCCAGGCGGGTCACTTTGCCGGCGTACTCGGGGGCCTGGGCCAGGTACATGCTCTTGGTGAGCGAGCGGACGATCCCCTTGCGAAAACCGCCGCGGAGGCCGAACTTCTCCACCGGCTCGCCGAGCGGCTCGACGAGGCTCCGCACGCTGGCGACCGGTTGGGTCGCCGCGCCTCCGGAGTCCGTGTATTGCAGGTCGTAGAGCTTCTGCGCCAAGCGGTCGATCCGGTCCCGCGTCTCGTTCGAGTCGCCCAGCCCGCCCGCCTCGCGGAACGCCAGAATCGTGATCGGGCCGGTTTCCCCGGCGGAGAAGTGCTCGCGCAGCAATCGCGTCCCGGGAACGCTGGGGCGGTTGGCCGGCAGCTCGCTCAGCAAATCGTAGGTCACTTCGATCCCCGTACCCTGATAGGCCAGCGGGGAAAGGAGCAAGAGGCTCCCCACGAGGATCAGCCCGGGCCGCGTGATCACTTGGCGGGCGATCCACCGCCAGAACCCCGCGAAGAGCGAGGCCCCGGATTCGCTTTCCTCGCCGGCGTGCCGGCCGGGACCCGTTTGCCCGCGCCGTATCCCGCGCCCGAAGGGCCAGAAAACGATCGGCCCGATGCCCCGCAGCAGGGCCGGGGCAAGCGTGACGCTGGCCACCAGCGCGACGACCAGACACAGGGCGATCGTGGGACCGCTGTTGCGGAACTTGCCGAACTGCGTCAGCGCCATCGCCCCCAGGCCGAGGATCGTGGTCATGGCGCTGGCGGTGACGGCCCCGCCGACCCGGCCCAACGCCCGGGCGATGGCTTCCGCAGGCCCGAATCCCCGCTCCAGCTCTTCCTTGTAACGGGAGATCAAGAACAGGCAGAAATCGGTCCCCGCCCCGAAGAGGATCACCACCACGAAGATCTTGGTGGTCTTGAAGACCTTGTAGTCGAGCCAGCCGGAGTCGGCGCTCCATTGGGCGAGCGCCGCCACGACGCCTGTGGCCACGACCAGCGAGGCGAAGATCGTCACCAGCGGCACCACCACCAGCCCGGGCGCCCGGTAGACCAAGAGCAGAATCGCAATCACCAGGAGGATCGTGGTCCGCTCGGTGTTGCGGATGCTCTCTTCGCCGGAGAAGAGCATGTCGCTGCCGATGGCCGCGGAGCCCGTAATCCCCAATTCGAGGCCGGGAGGAAAATCTTCCGCTTGGCGGAACTCATCGAGCGTTTCCTGGATCCCGGCCAAGAACTCCATGTTGCCGACGGCCATGAACTCCGTCCGCAACTGGAGCATGATGAGCAGGGCCTGGCCGTTCGCGTCCGTGGGACTGCGAAGCTTCTCGCCCACCACCGGTGTCTGGTGGCTGAGAACGCTGAGGACCGGCCCCAGGTCCGCGGTTTTCGGAGTGAACCGCTCGACCAGGCGGTCGGCCACCGCTTCATCCTCGCCCTGGAGCGGCCCATCGCCCCGGGCAACCACCAAGATGACCGCACTCTTGGGAAGGGCTTCCGGAAACGCCGCCTCCAAGAGTTTTTCGCCCTGGACGCTGGTCATCGACTCGGGAAGATAGGCAAAATCGCCGTCCCGGGTTACGTCATCCCATCGGGGCGCAAACGCCTGAATGAGCCCGGCCAGCGCCGTCCACGCCAAGAGCACCCCAAGCCAGCGGCGCGTTATGATCGCTCCCACTCGGTCGAACATGCCCGGAATGTAGCACCGCACGCCCCGGGGCTGCAACCCTGAAGTCGGCCGACATTCCGGAGGTCGCCGCAAAGCCACACGGAAGTCGCACAATCTGCGAGCGTCTGGGATGTTCGCGACGAATGGGAAGGAACGGGCCGCTGGCTGGGATGCAGGGCCGGCCGGCCGATCGTCAACGCTGGGCCAGCATTTGCTCGGCCACCTGGAGGGCCGCGGCGAGCATCGCGTCCTGCTCGCGGGCAAGCGAGATGTAACTGGAATCGTCAAGCGGCTTGGCCGCCTGGCGGACCACCACGTCCGGTTCCACGCCGACCCCGCTGTAAGGATACCCGGCCGGCGAGTAGAACTTCGCCGTGGTCAGCCGGATGCCGGCGTTGCCCAGGCTGAGCGGGAAGATGCCCTGCACGGAACCTTTGCCGTAGCTTCGCGTGCCCACGACCGTCCCGCGACGGTGGTCTCGGATCGCCCCGGCGAAGATCTCCGCCGCGCTGGCGCTGTCTTGATCCACGAGCACCACCAGCGGCACCCGCCACGTCCCCGCCTCGCGCGCGGAGTAGACGTAGTCCTCGTGGACGCCTCGCCCGCGCGTGGTCACGATCACGCCGCGGGCAAGGAAGAGGTCGGCTACGTCGACGGCGGAGGCCAACAGCCCGCCCGGATTGCCCCGGAGGTCGATGATGAGCCCCCGCATTCCCGCCCGATGGAGGCCCCACAGGGCGCTATCGAGGTCGCGGTACGTGGTCTTCTGGAAGCACGTCAGCTTCAGGTAGGCGATGCCGTTGCTGCGGTCGAGCAACTGGGCCTCGTCGACGCTGGGCACCTCGACCCGCTGCCTGCGGAGGCTGACGTCGCGTTGCGGGCTTCCCGGGCTGAGGACGGACAACGCGACCGTGGTCCCTTCGTCGCCTTGGAGCAGATCGGCGGCGTGGTCCGTCGAGAGGCTGCGGATGGTCCGGCCGTCGACGGCGACGATGCGATCGCCCTCCCGCAGCCCGGCCCGCTTGGCCGGACTGTTGGGAATCACGCGAACGATCAGGAGCGAGCCGTCCACCGCCTTCAACTCCACCCCGAGGCCGATGAAGTTCCCTTCGATCTGCGAGTACACCTCGGTCAACTGCTCGGGAGTCAGGTAGGTGGAGTAGGCGTCCAGCGCGCTAGCCGCTCCGCAGGCGTACTCCATCACCACGGCATTCGGCGGCAGTCCCAGGCGCTCCGACGCCAGCCCGGCGGCCGCAGCCACCGCGTCGCGGGCGTCGCCGCGGGACCGGACGTTCCGCGGGCCGAGCAGCCGGCGGATCTCCTCGCGGAATTGGCCCACCGCCTGCTCATTCGCCCGGGGCGCATTGGCCTGGAGGAAGGCCGGCTCGCCGAGGGCCACTTCCAAGCCGCTGGTGCCGCGGTCGATCAGCTCTTTCCAGCGGGGGACTTCGACGTAGTGGGCCTGCACCTTCAAGAGCACGTCGCCGTACAGATCGAGGGTCCCCTGGAGCGACATCCTCGTCAGGCCGTCGCGGAAGCTGCGGTCGCTGTAGCGGCGCCCGAGCTCGTAGTGCGTTCGGGCGAGATCGAAGCGGTTCTTCAGGCCGCCGTCGCCGGGGAACTGGCGCAGCGCCTCTTCGTAGTGCGTAAGGGCTTCACCCCAACGGTGCTGCACCTCCAGGGCCTGGCCGCGGTGGAGCCACTCCGTCCGCTCTGGGGCATTGACCGTCGCGGCACTGCCGCGCGGCGCGTTGGCCGGCGGGGCAAGGGCCGGCGGCGCGTTCCCCGGCGAGAGAGATGCGCTCTGGCCCCGCACGCCGGGAGCCAAACTGACAACCGCCGCCAGCGCGCCCAGCAGGAGAGCGCAGAAAGGTAGGGGCTTCCGTCGCATGGTTCCATCCGTCATCGGGTGTGCATCGTCGCGCCGCGGTTCCCCGGGCGGTGGGGCGTCCGGAACCCGAGCACAGGCTCCAGACCAAAAGGAATATAGAACACGATTCCGGCGGGGTCAAAAAACCCGGGCCGGCTCGTCCCCGCCTCCTCGCTACGGGCCGCATAAACGGCCCTCCGCGCGCGCAACAAAACGCCCGCGCCTGGCCGCACTGTCTCTTCGCGACTTGCCGGCTATGCCGGATTATCCGTGCGAATCAAGCAGCCGGCCTGCACGGTAACGGATAGAATCCAGTTAGTCGGGATAGAATCCGTTGGGCCTACGAGAAGCCCAGAGAGGGGTTCCGATGAGGAACCAAGGCCCCCCAACTCGATGCGGCATCAGCCGAGGCGGACTATGAATCTCACCTGGCAAGACCTGGCAGCGTTAGGAGTGGTTTTGGCGGCGGCGGTCTTCTTGGCCTGCCGCCTGCGGGGTCGGCGAGCGCATCGCGGCCGGGATCGCTGTATCGGCTGCAAGGAATGCCGCGCCCCGGACGATTTCCGCAACCGCTGATTTACTGCCCGACGACCACCGCGTAGGCCGACAGCACGGGCGCCGTCTCGCCCAAGTCGGTCTCGATGCGGATCGTCTTGCTGATCTTGCCCGGCTCCTCCCCGGCAACGAAGGTCACCGGAATCAGGTGCAGTTGCTTGGGCGTGTTCTCGGCCGAGGTGTCGAACTGAAATCCCTGGCCGTCGGCAGTGACCGAGAGGATTCGGAACGGCTTCTTGCTCTTGATGACCAGTTGCTTGGTCACCTTCTGGCCGGGCTGCAATACGCCGAGGAAGAGCGACGATGGGCTGACCACAATCCCCGACTGCACCACGCCTTCCACCGCCACCGGGACCTGGGTCCCGCTGCGGTCGTCGGTCATGAGCACCAGGTGGTCGTGGATGTAACCCGGCGGCGCCTTCTCATCGAGGCGGACGACCAGGTTGTAGCTAACCTGCCCGCCGTAGCGGCCGGTTTCGACCACTTTGCCGGAGACGTATGGGTTGGCGCTCTTGACGTCGACGATTCGCCAGTCGTTTCGCCCGGCATAATGGACGGCGATCGTCTTCTCGGTTGCCTTTCCCTGGTCCACGGTTCCGAATTCCACGCCGCCGGGATTGAGCACCACGTCGCGGCGGATGTACCCGCTCACCTGCAACTGCACCTCGGCAAAGTAGGGCTTGTCGATGGTGACGGTCAGCGTGGCCCCGCGGCTCCCCGAGAAGGTCCGGGTGTTGAACACCGCCACAATCGCTCCCTTCTCGTAGGTCTTGAGCCACTCCTTCTTCACCGAGGGCGACGTGCAGCCGCAACTGGTGCGAACGCCGGCAACGTGGATGTCCTCGATGAAAATGTTCTTCATCTCGAATTCGTATACGGCCTTGGCTCCCGCCGCCACGGTCCCGAAGTTGTGCCGCGTGGCGTCGAACATCTTCACTGCCCATTCCTGCCCCCAAGCGGCGGAACAGAGTGCAACCCATCCCAGCATTGCAAGAGCCGTTTTGCGTACCATAGCCTGACCTTCCCAACTCATGGCACTGCCCCGAACAAGGTGGCAAGCGTTACCAGCCCATCCCCAACGTTGCCTGACCAAAGCCTTGCCCACTCGCGAGGACCAATCCCATTGTCTTGTGTAGGCAACAAATCTGCGAAACTCTAGGTCTTGCTGTTTTCCATGTCAACTTCGTTCTGTCGTCACGCGTCGGTGCGAGGCTGCCAACCTCGGCCGAATGTGGCGGCGTACCGGGAACGGCCGGCTCATGGCAACGCGGATGGGCGTAAACCGCCCAGGACCCAACGGCAACGTTGCCCCCCATACGCCGCAAGTCGCTTCATTGTCCAGACAAGTCGCTCAAACCAAAAAACCGGCGGCAAGCCATCCCCCATCTGAGTGGACATCACGCACCGTTCACCGATGCACCACCCTTCAGAAGGATAGCAACCTCAAGGTCCATAACCATTCTACGCGATCCCCCCAATGAGTCGACAAGGGTTTTTCCGTGGCGGGGTATCGGATGCGGGCCCTGGCCCCACCTCTGCTGCCCGCTTTCCCTCCGCTTGGACTTCGCATCTTCCAGTATGCCACACGCTTGCACCACCAATCGGCAATCAGCGGGGTTTTCGCGCCGAGAATTCCGGTATGTTGGCGGTTCAAGGGCCGTTTTGCGCCGGTCTTGCCCGCCTCTGTGAATCTATCCAGGATGCCCAAGTGCCGCAGACTTGCAGCTCCCCTTGGCCTCCGGCCTCAAATCCGTCGCCCGCGAGCATTGCCAAGACCCGCACGTGTTCGCTACGATAGGGGATTACGCTTCCCCGGGGACGCTCTGGCAGGACTGAGTGACGAGGGGATGGTCGAGGTCGCGAGCGACCTGCGCCGTCCAAAAGTGGGGGTATGTCCCTGGGTGATCGGCGTAGCCCCCCAGTGTACCGTACCTTGTTGCCTGCGCAACGGGACCAGAACCAGCTACCACGCCCATGTTCGAGTCGCTCCAAGAGGGCCTGAGTTCGGCGATCCGGACGCTCCGCGGCCGCGGCAAGCTGACCGAGTCGAACATGCACGAAGGGCTCCAGATGGTCCAGCGAGCCCTTCTGGAGGCCGACGTCAGTCTGTCGGTCGTCAAGGAGTTCATGGCCCGCGTCGGCGAGGAGGCCGCAGGCGAGCGGGTCCTCAAGTCGCTCAGCCCCACCAATCAACTCGTCAAGATCGTCTACGACGAGTTGGTCGCCCTGATGGGCCCGGTCGACCATTCGCTCCATCTCCAGCCGGGTGTGAGCGTGCTGATGATGTGCGGGCTCCAGGGGTCCGGCAAGACGACCACGTGCGGCAAGCTCGGTCGGATGATCCACCAGCGGGGCCGAAAGCCGCTCCTGGTCGCCGCCGACTTGCAGCGCCCCGCTGCCGTCGAGCAGTTGCAGGTGATCGGCCAGCAAGTCGGCCTGCCAGTCCACGCCGAGCCCGGGGCCCAAGACCCCGTTGCCGTGTGCCAGAATGCCGTTCGGTACGCGCGGGAAACCGGCGCCGAAGTGGTGATCCTCGACACCGCCGGGCGGCTGCACGTCGACAAGGAGTTGATGGACCAACTCGTGCGGATCGATCGCCGGGTCGAGCCTCAGCAGGTCTATCTCGTGGTGGACGCCATGACCGGCCAGGACGCCGTCAACAGTGCAAAGGCATTCAACGAGGCCCTGGAGCTGGACGGCGTGATCATGACCAAGCTCGACGGCGACGCCCGCGGCGGGGCGGCGATCTCGGTGAAGGCGGTCACGGGCGTTCCCATCAAGTTTGTCGGCACGGGCGAGCACCTCGATGCCCTGGAGGAATTCCACCCGGACCGCATGGCCGGCCGCATCCTGGGCATGGGCGACATCCTCTCGCTGGTCGAGCAGGCCCAGCAGAAGTTTGACCAGGACGAGATGGTGCGGCAGCAGGAAATGCTCCGGAAAGGGCAGTTCACGCTGGACGATTTCCGCAAGATGCTCGACCAGACGCGGAAGTTGGGGCCGCTCAACAAGCTGCTCAGCCTGCTGCCGGGGATGGGCGACGTCGGCAAGATGGTGGGCGACGCGGATGCCGAGGCCGAGATGTGCCGCTTCCGTGGCATCATCGACTCGATGACCCCCGAGGAGCGCCGCAACCCGAGCAGACTGATCGACCAAAGCCGGCGGCGCCGGATTGCCGCCGGGGCGGGCGTCGAGCCGCACGAGGTCAACGCGCTGGTGAAGCAGTTCGACGGCATGGCCGACATGATGAAGCAGATGTCGGGAATGGGCTTCCGCCAGCGGATCCAGGCCGCGCAGCAGCTCAGCCAGACGATGATGCGGAATCCCAACGCCATGCTCACCAAGCAGAAGAAAGGGACGGGCAAACGCCTCGCGCCGAAGGAACGCGCCAAGCTCAAGAAGGAGCGCGATCGCGAGGCCCGGCGGCGAAAGCGGGAAGGAAGAGACAAGGGAAACCAACCCGGCAGCGGCGATGGGCCCCAAGCGTGAAATGCCCATTGGTCGATCCTCGGGGAAACAAAGCAAACAAGCCAGTAGGGCGGGCGTCTCGCCCGCTTGCGGAATGGGTGCGGGGCCCGTGGACCGGCATACTCAGGGATCACACAACGGTAGCGAAGTATTGAGGAGTATCTCGTGGCAGTACGTATTCGGATGAAGATGATGGGTCGCCGGCACCGCCCGTTCTATCGCATCTGTGCGATGGACTCGCGGGTCCCGCGCGACGGTCGGGCGCTGGAGGAGCTGGGCACCTACGACCCGATGGTCCCCTATGAAGATGCCCGGGCCTTGTTGGACGGCGAGCGGGTCCGGTATTGGCTCGGCGTGGGTGCGCGGCCGACCGAGAAGGTGAAGATCCTGATCAAAAAGTACGGCGCCGGCGGCACCCATCTGGAGAAGCAGAAGGCAGCGCTGGGCCGCCTGGCGCAGGAGCGGCGCCGGCCGACGCCTCCTCCGGAGCTGCTCCAGCAGGCCCAGGCCGCTCCGCCCCCGATGCCCACGCCGGCGGAAGAAGAGCCCCAAGCTGACGAGTAGCCGCACCCCGCAAACAGCCCCATGCGCTTCGACGTCTTGACCCTGTTTCCCGACGTGTTTTCGGGCTATCTGGGGGAGAGCCTGTTGAAGCGGGCGATTGACCAGGGGCTCGTGGAGGTGCGGCTGTACGACATCCGCGACTGGGCCACGGACAAACACAAGAAGGTAGACGACCGACCCTTCGGGGGCGGTCCCGGGATGGTGCTCAAGGTCGAGCCGGTCGTCCTGTGCGTCGAAACGGTGCGGCCCGAGCATCCGGACCCCGGCCACCTGGTGATGCTTACGCCCCAAGGGCGCAGGCTCGATCAGGCGGTGGTGGAAGAGTTGGCCGGCCACAAGCGCATCGTGCTCTTGTGCGGCCGCTACGAGGGATTCGACGAGCGGATCCGCCTGATCCTCCGGCCGGACGAAATCTCCATCGGCGATTTCGTCCTCAACGGGGGTGAGGTCGCGGCGATGGCGGTTATCGACGCGGTCATCCGGCTCGTGCCGGGGGTGTTGGGAGACGACCAGAGCAGCGGCGACGACTCCTTCTCGGGCCGCGAGCGGCTCCTGGAGTTTGCCCAGTACACCCGGCCCCGCGAGTTCCGCGGGCTGGAGGTGCCCGAGGTCCTGGTCAGCGGAAACCACGAGGAGATCGCCCGCTGGCGGGAGGAAGAGCGGCGGCGGCGGACGCTCCAGCGCCGGGCGCAGCGGCTCGACTGTGATTGATTAACCACAAAGACACGAAGGACACAATGGTTTTCTAAGAAAACAGATTCACATAGGATGCACGTTTGGAGCGACCATCCACTGGCAGTCGCAACGTGTCATCAATCTTCACTTTGTGTCTTTGTGCCTTTGTGGTTCATTTATCATTTGAGCGATAACAAAGACCACCCGGCGACGCCGCTCGCCGATCGACCACAGAAAGGGAGAACCATGAGCCAGGAATTGATAAATCTGGTCGAAAAGGCCAGCATGAAGCAAGAAGTTTCGCACTTTGAGATCGGCGACACCGTCGACGTCCACTGCCGCATCCTGGAGGGCGACAAGGAGCGGATTCAGGTCTTCAGCGGGGTCGTGATTGCCCGGAGCGGCTCGGGGACGCGGGAGATGTTCACCGTCCGCCGCATCGTGCAGGGCGAAGGGGTCGAGCGGAAGTTCCCCCTCCATTCCCCGCGGATCGCCAAGATCGCAGTGACCCGCTCCGCCGTCGTCCGCCGCGCGAAACTCTACTTCCTCCGCGACCGCGTCGGCAAGGCCGTCCGGCTCAGGGAGCGCCGCGGCGACGAGAAAAGGCCGTCCCGACGCGGCCCACGCGGCTCCTAAGCGGCGGTCCGACAACGACTCCCCGCTCTTGTCCGCGGGAGAGGTAGCCTGACAAGTGCAGGCTGGTGCAACGATGGCCGGATGGTCTACCGCACTTTCGGCGTGGTGGCAGCGGCTGTTCACCCCAAAGCCCTTGGACATCCGCGGCGAGAAGGCCGCCGCCCGCTACCTGAAGCGCCTTGGCTGCAAGATCATTGCCCGGCGCGACCGCTTCGAGCTGGGCGAGATCGACCTCGTGGCTGCCGACAGCGGCACAGTCGTTTTTGTCGAGGTCAAGACCCGCGAGTCGGCCGATGCCGGCCATCCCGCCGAGGCGGTCGACGCGGCCAAGCAGCGCCGCCTAACCCGGCTGGCCGTCGCCTACTTGAAGCGTCACGGGCTGCTGGAATGCCCTGCGCGATTCGATGTCCTTGCCGTGACCTGGCCCGCTGGCCGGCGGCGCCCGACGATCGAGCACTTCAAGAACGCCTTCGACGCCGGCGGGCTGAGCGGGATGTACTCCTAAGCCTCAAAGCCTTGTTCCAAGAGAGGAGGCGACGATGATCCGGCAACCGACGTGGCGCGTATGTTCGTGCGTGGGCTCCTGGCTTGCGGCGTCCTCGCCATGGACGAGCACGACAACGTTTATGTCGTGGGTACCAGCAGCTCGCGGGACTTCCCCACCACCCGCGGCGTTGTCCAGCGCGATCTCAAAGGAGCCCGGGATTCGGGCAAAGCAAAGAGGTCGGGAGTCGTTTTCCGCCGAAACGCCCTCAACGTGTCGCAGGTGCTTGGTGCACCTGAGCTGGCGCGCATGGTCATTTCAGCAGGACTGACACGCTGGCTGCTTGAGAAAAACACATGAGCAGCGAACAAGCCCATGAAGCACTACGGCGAGGCCGCGGCGGCCATGCCGAGGCTCATGCGTCGCGTTATCGCGGGAGAAAGCGGCCAAATCCGTGACACGTCCGGTCTTGTCGTTCCCGTCCCCTTCACGCCACGCCCAGCCGTCCCTCAAGAATCCCGAGAATCGAAAGGTCCTCGTCCAGATCGGGCCAGTGCAGGCCGGTGCCGTTGCAGATGATCTCGATATTGGCAAGCTGCGCCGGAGTTGCTTCGCGCAGTCGGCGGTTCTTGGACGCGGGGAAACGGATCTCTCGGCCGTCCTCCAGTCGGATGCACACGAAGCCTGCGTCCATGAAGGCCTTCACTGCGCGTGTCTGAAGCTCAAGGATGGAGCACTTCATTCCACCTCCTCCGGATCAAGTCGAGATTCTCGCCGATGAGTTCTTCGGCCCGCGCGAGTTCGCGAGTCTTCATGCCCTCGGAGTGATCCAAGGTTACCGGATCCACCCAGAACTTGGCAAAACCACCGGCCTTGCGGACGTGGACATGCATCGGCTCCTGACCTTCGTTCGCGTAGAAGAACACCACGTAACCTTCCGCGCGGAAGACCTCAGGCATAACGGCACGCCCGGCCAACGCCCCGAGAATTGAAGAAACCCGCCACCCAACCATTGTACCCCGCCCGCCGCCCATCGGAAGCCGCGGCACGCCGGCAAGGTGCGTCTTCCGATGGGGTTGTGACCATCCCATAGACGGGGCCACTGGGGTTGAAACAAACCCGGGCGCGCGGTCTACTGGTCGTTTTCGCGGGAGCCGAGCCCCGGGAGTCATCACCCGAATATGTTCCGTCCGGTCGATAGTTCCATCTCCTTTCCCCGGATGGAAGAGGAGATTTGTCGGTTTTGGCAAGCGCAGAGAATCTACGAGAAGTCGCTCGCCGCTCGGGCCCAGGCCCCGGCGTTCGTCTTCTATGAAGGCCCCCCGACGGCCAACGGGCTCCCGCACCCCGGCCACTGCCTGACCCGGGCCATCAAGGATCTCTTCCCTCGCTACCGCACGATGCGGGGCTACCGCTGCCTCCGCAAGGCCGGCTGGGACACCCATGGCCTGCCGGTCGAGTCCGAGGTCTGCAAGGAACTCGGGATCCACGCCAAGGACGAGATCGAGGCCTACGGCGTGGAGCCCTTCGTCCACAAGTGTCAGGAGAGCGTCTTCCGCTACATCAAACAGTGGGAGCAGATCACCGAGCGGCTAGGCTTCTGGATCAAGTTGGACGAGGCGTACGTCACCTACCATCAGAGCTACGTCGAGAGCGTCTGGTGGGCCCTCAAAAGCCTTTTCGACCGCGGGCTCTTGTACCAGGGGCACAAGATCGTCTGGTGGTGGGCCCAAG
>CAYGZA010000189.1:0-12981 GCA_964354135.1 uncultured Planctomycetaceae bacterium | reverse complement strand
ACCAGGAGGTTGGCGGGTTTGACGTCGCGATGGATCAACCCTGCCTGATGAGCGTGGTGCAGTCCTTCGGCCGCTTGCCGGATGTAATCGGCCGCCCGGGCGTAGTCGAGCGGCCCCTCTTTTCGCACCATCGTCTGAAGATCGCAGCCTTCGACGTACTCCATCACCAGGTAGTGGACGTCGCTTTCATTGTCCGTGTCGTATGCCCGGACGATGTTGCGGTGATCCAGGGCGGCGGCGGCGCGGGCCTCGCGGTGGAACCGGGCCAGATACGACGAGTCCTTGACGCGATCCTTGGGCAGGACCTTGATCGCCACGCGTCGTTGCATCAGGAGGTGTTCGGCGAGGTACACGCGGCTCATGCCGCCGGTCCCCACGTGGTCCAGCAGCTTGTATTTCTTGATGAAGAACCCCTTGTAGCGGCCCTCGAGGAGGTTGTTGCGCTGCCAGGGGGTCAGAAGCCCCGCTTCCACGAGCTTCCTGCCGACGAACTCGCTGTCTCCAGCGGCACCCTCCCCTGCCTCCACCTTCAACTGCGCAAGCATCCGGCTGAGTTGATCCCGGTGGACCAGCCCGCTTCGCCGAACCAGATCCAAGAAGGTCTCGACCTTCGGCTTGACCATGATCGACGAGGACGCCCGAACCGACAGGATAAGCCGCTTCCCAATGGTGCCATGCCCCGCTTGCGAAAAGAACTCGCACCACAATCCTCAGTCTATCACAAACGCCGCGGCGAGGCTATCCGGACCCCCGGAGGAGTGGGCAGTTGCCGGCAGTCACCTCTTGCTGGATTCTCAGAGGCTCTCTGAGAAGGTGCCGTTTGCGCGTTTGGCGGATTGGCTTTCGGCTATCCCGGGTGTTACGCCGTTTGGACCGCCATAGGATGCCACAAGCGGTGGACTTCCCGCGTCAAGACCGCGGCCGCCTCACCCAGCCCGAACTGCCGGTCGACGCTCCCCTCGATGTAGGCCACCTTGTTCATGCCGTAGACGTCGGAGGTGGCCTCATCCTGCCCGAGGACATAGCCGCCCGCGCTGCGGATGGCCCGGCACCCATCGGCCCCGTCGCGGCCCATCCCCGTCATGATGACCCCGAGGAGCCGTGGTCCGTAGATGGCAGCGGCGTCGCGCATCATCACGTCGACCGAGGGTTTGTGGCCGCTGACTACGGGCCCGTCGCGGAGAACCACCTTGGTCCATTTCCCGTGGCGGCGGAGTTCCAGGTGTTGACCTCCCGGGGCGATGAACGCGTGATTCGGCCGCAAGAGGTCTCCGGCGGCCGCTTCCTTGACCGAGAGCTGCGACAAGGAATCCAGCCGCCAGGCCAAGGGCTTGGTGAAGTGCGGCGGCATGTGCTGGACCACCACGATCGGCGGCATCGGCGGCCGCAGCGCCTCAAACAACCTGGTCAGCGCCGGCGGCCCACCCGTGGAAATCCCTAGGGCGATGCACTTGTCGGCCAATTCGCTGGGGCCCAGATCGGAAATCGCTTGAGACGGAGGCTGCTGCCGACCCCGCTCTGCGCGGCGCTCCTTCCGCTGGGAACGGATCCTCAGGATCCGAGTCACGTCGAGCCCGGCCGCAGAGCGGACTTTGCGCACCAGCTCGTCGCCCAGGGTCCCCTCGATCTCGGCCCCGTGGTCCGGTTTAGGCACGTAGTCCATTGCCCCGCGTTCCAGGGCGTCGAGCGTGATGTTGGCCCCCAACCGGGTCAAGGAGCTGACCATGATGACCGGCACGGGCCGCTTAGCCAGAATGGCATCCAGCGTCGCGAGGCCGTCCATTCCCGGCATCTGGATGTCGAGGGTGACCACGTCCGGCACGAGGGAATCGAGCAGTTCGACCGCCTGCGAGCCATCGGCCGCCGTTCCCGCGATTTCGATCCCCTTGGCCGCTTCGAGATAGTCGCAGATTACCTGGCGGATCACCGCCGAATCGTCCACCACCAGAACACGGATGCAGTTGCCGGACATTGATAGCCTTCCCCCCTCTTGTGGCGTAGTGGCGTTTTCCAGACGAAGCTCCCTGTCCTGCGGCGTTAGCCTTGCTAAGACTAGCTTCTGGAAACCGGAGGTGGGGATCACAGGTCGGCTCGTGGCCGCGAGCCCAACGGCTCCCATCCCAGGCTGCTGCCATAACTCCTTTGCTGGCTGTTGGTTCCAACAAGGGGGCTTGCCCGCTCCACCAGACTGGAGAGAATTATCAGTTCGTCGCAATCCAAAAAAATTCCTCCGTTTGTAGATCGGAGGCCGGCGGGCGGAGACTTGGGCTCGATTGCCCGGTCGGCGTCCGAGAGGTGCTTTCCCCCAACACTAGCCAGTGTGGAGTTCCCCGATGCTTACGAAGAAAATGCAGGATGCGTTGAACGAGCAGATCAACGCCGAGTACTACTCGTCTTACCTCTACCTGTCGATGGCGGCCTACTGCGAATCGGCCAACCTCAAGGGCCTCGCTAACTGGTTCCGGGTGCAAAGCCAGGAAGAGATGATCCACGTGATGAAGTTCTTCACCTACGTCTTGGATCGCAAAGGCGAGGTGACGCTGGCAGCGATTGCAGCCCCACCCGCCAAATGGGACTCTTCGCTGGCGGTGTTCGAGGCCGCTCTGGCCCACGAGCAGCACGTCACCGGCCGGATCAACAAGTTGGTCGATCTCTCCCTGGCGGAGAGCGATCACGCCACCAACACCCTGTTGCAGTGGTTCGTCAACGAGCAGGTGGAAGAAGAGGCCGCCGCGGATGTCGTCGTGCAGCAGTTGAAGCTTGCCGACAACACCCCGGCCGCGCTGTTCATCATCGATCGGGAGTTGGGCACGCGGGTATTCACCCCACCGCCCGCCGCGCCCGCGTAGGAACCGGCGCCAGCCGCCCGAGCCGCCCCCATCCCTCGTGGCACAGCCGCCACCGGCCGAGCCAGACCGCAAGGGCCCCTATTATCTCGGAATGAACTCGAAGACTTCCAGGTAGTTGACCTTGGGGTCGTGCCGCCCGTGAAACACCGGGAACGGATACGGCTGGCGGCTTACCAACCGGTAGCGGGTCTCCATGTCCGCCAGCCAGCGCTGGAAGGCCGCATCGTCGCTGGGGCCGCCGGTCACGGTGAATCGCACGCAGCGGAGAGGCCGGCTTGCGGAAAGGCGGTCCCAGGCCGGTGGTTCACCCCGGGCGTGCCTCGGGGAGTAGATCCGCTGGTTGCACAGATAGATCGCTTCCTCTCCCTCCAAGGCCCCCGGCCCCTGGAAGTTCCGCCCGAGGTCGGTTTTCACACAGACCACCTCCCCGTCGAACGCCCGGGCCACCCAGAACCAGCGGGCAAAGTCGCGGGCGCGGCGGTCGTTCGTCGACTTTTGCGGCCAGAGGAGGTCCCGCACGGCGGAGCCCGCAGGCAGGAGCGCCAAGAGCGTCAGCAAGACGACCACCGGGCCGCGACCTCGGGGGCGCCGGACCGCTGCCCACGACAGGCATCCGGTCGCCCCCAAGCCCGCCAAGAGGCAAATGACCGGTCCGAGGTGCATCGCCAGGCGGACGCTTTCGCCGTAAGGGTAGCGGTGCAGCGCTGCCGCCGCGAGATTCAGCGCCGGCGGGACGAGACACAAGGCCAGAAGTGCCGTCTGCCTGCGGCGGCATAACAGCACGATTCCCGCGAGGCAGAGAAAGAAAGTCGTCACGCTCGCCCCGTTCTTGCCGCCCACGGGGAACGACATCATCTCTCCGGTATGGACGGCAAGGAGCCAACCCGGCAACCGGAGCGGCGACCCCAGCGGCGGGAAGCTCCCCTTCCAGTAGTCCTGCATGTTCTGGAGTGCGGCTGGAGCCACACTCCCTTGCGTCAACTTCCATTGGAGGGCGAATGCGGCGGCCAGAACCAGGTTCAGGGCGACCCACGGAACCCGGCCTCGGCGAAGACCCTGCCGCCAGAGCACCCACGCCGCCGCAACGCTCACTCCGCCGGCCACAAAGACCGCCGGGTACGACAAGAGGATGGCCAGCGGCGTCAATGCCACGAGCAGCCATAGCCAAAGCTGCTTCCGCTGGTGCAGCCACTCGACACAGAGGGTCATCAGTCCAAGCGAGACGAGCAGGTCGGTCCCGTACGGTTTTGCCTCGGCGGAATAACGGATCGCCGGGTAAGCTGCGGCGAAAATGCCCACCGTAACCACCGCTGCCGTTCCCTTAAGCAGCCGCCCCGCGAGATGGCGGAAGGGGAGCAAAGCCGCCAGCCCGCACAACAACGGAAACAGCCGCAGAGAGTATTCCGTGAAGCCCAAGAGCCTGACGAAGCTCAGTTGCACCCACAAGAAGAGCGGCGGGCAGACTTGCCCGGCATCCAGCGGCCGCAACAGGTCCAGGTAATCCCGATTCAGCAGGCTGGCCGCCAACGCCGCCTCGTCACCCCAGAGCGGGAACCGCAGGGCATATCGCATCACCCGGGCAAGGGCACCCAGGCCCAAGAGAATCGCCATCCAGCGCGCGGCCACGCGCGGATCGAGCGGGTCGGGGCGGGCGCCGAACACCTCCAGCGGGAGCCCCGGCGACGGCAGCGGCGACGAACCAGTCGGATGCTCCGGGTGGCCGCCCGCCTCGTTCATCGCTCACCTACCTTAGGCAACGGGCTCGCCGGCTCCCGCGGAACGAACTTGTAGACTTGCAGGTAGTCCAGCTCATCGGGCGGGCGGCCCTTGCCGCCGCCGTGCGTGAAAGGATACTGCTCCCGGGCCACAAGCTCGAACCGCGCCTGCATCGATTCCAGCCAACGAGCCTGGGCCGCCGCAACGAAAGGATAGAAAGTGGAGTGATACTCCACACACCGCAGCGGGTGATCCGCGGAGATGCGGTCCCAGCGGACGGTTTCCCCCCGCGCGTGCCGCGGCGAGTAGATCCGCTGATTGCACAGGTAAAGCGCCGAAAGGCCCCACTGGTACGTGTGCGGCGAGAAGACCTTGTCGAGATCGGTCTTCAAGCAAGCGACCTCGCCGTCGTACTGGGCGGTGAACCAGAACCAGCGGGCGAAGTCCCGAATCCGCATCACGCTGGCCGACTTGACGGGGAAGCAGACGTCGCGGGCGATCGAGCCCAGGCCGATCGCCGCCAGCACTACCAGGACGGTGCGGAGTGCCGCCGGCCTCGCGGGCTGACCGCCGCGCCGCCAGAGCACCAGCCACGCGGCCCCCAAACCGGCCAACATGCAGAAGACTGGGGCCAGGTAGAACTGGAACTTCACCATCTGGCCATAGGGGTATCGCTTCAGGGCCGCGGCAATCAGCGTGGGAACCAGCGGGAGCAGCCAGATGGCCAAGACCGCCCACTGCCGACGACGCGCGAGGAAGACCATGCCGGCGGCACAGCAGAGGAAGGTGAGCGTGCTCGCGCCGTTCCGCCCGCCCACCGGATAGGCCAACAGGTCACCGGTGTGGGTCACCACGAGCCACTTCAGCAGGGCCAACGGCTGGGTCAGCGGCGGGAAGCCCCCCTGCCACGCCCGCTGCATGAGTTCCAGCGCATTCTTGCTTTGGAGATGCGATGAAAGGGCATAGAGGGCGGCGAAGCTCCCGACCAGGGCCACATTGAATACCAACCAGGGCATCCAGCCGCGGCGCCCCTTCTCCCGCCAAAGGACACAAGCCGCGAACAGGCTGATCCCGCCGCCGATAAACACCGCCGGGTACGAAAGCCCGACGGCGACCGGGGCCAGCGCCGCCAGGCCCCACAACCATCCGGTCCTCGCCGGTCGCCGCCACCACTCCACGGCGCAACAGAGCAGCACCAGCGACACGAGCAGGTCGGCGCCATACTGCTTGGCCTCCGCGGCATAGCGGATTCCCGGATACGACACGCTGAAGATCGCCACCGCCAGCACCAAGGCGGTCCCCTTCAAGAATCGCCCCGCAAGGTGGCGAAACAGCAGTAGCCCGGCAAGACCGCAAAGCAAAGGAAACAGCCGCAGCGAGTATTCGGTGAACCCCAGGAGTCGCACCAGCGTCAACTGGACCCAGAGAAACCCCAGCGGGCAGACCTGGTAGTAGTCCAGACCGCCGGTCAGGTCCGCATAGCCGTGCTCCAGGAAATTGGCCGACAGGAATGCCTCGTCTTCCCACAAGGGAAAACGCAGGGCATAGCGAATTAGCCGGGCGGCAACTCCCAACGCCAGGAAGAACCAGATCCACTGCTCCGCGAGCCGTGCCTCCAGCGGCTCGGGCCGCCCGGGAATGGCCTCCACCTGGAGTTCCCGCTGATCCACGCACTCTAGTGAAGTCATCGGGAAGAGCGGCTCATTGGTTGTGCTGCATGTCAGGCGGCACGTCGCGCGGCAGCGCGCTCCGGCTTGCGGCCTACCATCACCAGCGACATTCCCGGCACCGGCAACACGTGCTCCAAGAGCTTCACGAGCGGCATCAGGCGATCGAACCAGATCATTTGCCGCGGGCTGAGGTGGCGCCGCCTCAAGAGCCGGCCGGAGATCGCCCAGCTCAGGGCACCCAGGCGGCAAAACTGCCGGGAATACGGCACTTCCAGGCCGGCGGCGGTCATCTTCTCGTGGAGTTCGTCTCGCGTGTAGCGGCGGCAGTGCCCCAGCTCCGCGTCGATCCCGCCGTAGAGCCATCGCCCCGCCGGGACGACGATCACGCAGTGGCCGCCCGGCACGAGCGTCTCCTGGAACCGGCGGAGAACGTCGGCGTCGGCTTCGAGGTGCTCCAGCACGTTGGAGCAGACGATCGTGTCGAGCCGCTCGCCTTCCCAGCGGCGGTATCCGCTTGCGTCGGTCAGGTCGGCCAAATCGATCCGCACGTTGCTGCGGTGCCCGAAGCGGCGCTTCAGGGCGGCCACGTAGATCGGCTCAAAGTCGGCCAAGACGAGCCGCTGCCGGTTCAACAATAGCGCGCTCAGGTTCCCGATCCCGCAGCCGGCCTCCAGCACCCGCTGGCCCAAGTACGGCTCCACCAGCTTGAGCATCCAGCGATGATAGGCAGTGGCCCGCGACATCGCCGCCAGCACGTAATAGCCGGAGTGCTTCGTGAACCGCGGCGAGAGGAACCGGTAGCGGAGCATCGCCCCGAGGGCTTTCAGTCCGTCCACGGGACGGATCTTCTTGCCCTCCTGGTAGGTCCGCCCGTAGTAGCTGATCGGGACCTCGTAAATCCGCGCCCCCCACTGCGCCAAGCGGCAGGTGATCTCCGGCTCCAGCGTGAACGTATTGCTCGTCAGGCGGAGCTGCTTGAGAATGTCGGCCCGAACCATCTTGTAACACGTTTCCATGTCCGTGAGGTTCAGGTTGTTGAGCACGTTCGACAGAAGCGTCAGCCCGCGGTTGAACAGGCTGTGCCAGAAGAAGAGCACGCGCCGCGTGTGGCCCGTGAAGCGGGAACCGAACACCGCGTCGGCCTTCCCGTGGAGGATCGGCTCCAACAAGAGCGGGAATTCGTGGGGGTCGTACTCCAGATCGGCGTCCTGGATCACCGCCACGTCGCCGGACATCCGCTCGATGGCCGTGCGGATCGCCGCCCCCTTGCCCCGATTCCGCGGGTGGCGAAACACCTTAATGCGCGGGTCTTCCTCAGCCAACCAGCAGAGCACGTCCCAGGAGCCGTCGTCCGAGGCGTCGTCCACGGCGATCAATTCGATCTCCAGCGGCACCGGCGAACTCAGCACCCGGCGGACGATCTCCGGGAGCGTCCATTGCTCGTTGTAGACCGGCATCAGCACCGACAGCTTGTGGAAGGCCGGCTCCAGGTTCCCCGGATCGAACTCCGCAAGACCGGCCGGTTGTTCGGTCCATGACGGGTCGGACGAGACGAGGAGATTCCGCCTCAGAAACCCCAGGGCGGTAGGGACATCCGAAACCGCAGCCTCAACTATCCTCTGCGAATTCTCCATTCTTCCTGGATTCCCTGGACTATGGATCTGCCTTGCGGCGGGAGCGGGACGCAAGAATCCGGGCGGGGGGAAGATATCCCAAGACGCGATTCCGGTCCAGGTCAATGGTCGCCCCGCGAAGAAGTGAAGAAGTGGAGAGGCGCGAGGCACAGGGGCAAGCGAGCCGGATCGGGTCCCTCACGCGTCGCCCTTCGCCCGTCGCTCCTCGCCCCTCGCCTCTCGTTCCTAGCTCCTCGCCGCTCTCATGTCTTCCCGAACCGGATAGAAGACATCCACCGCCCGGACCGGCCGGTCGCCCGCGATCACTTTGTGGGGCACTCCGCCGGGAATCCGCCACACTTGGCCCGGCACGACCTGGTGCGACCGGCCGCCAATGATGAACTCGAACTCCCCCTCGACCATGTAGCCGATCTGCTCGTGGGGATGGCTGTGCTCGGGGATGACCGCGTGCGGGTCCATTTCCACGATCGACAGCGTCATCTTCTCCGCCTCGGTGATGAACATCCGCACGCCGGGGAAGGGATTGCGTTGGACGCAGGCATCTTTCGCCAGAACGTGCTCGAACATGGCTTTCGGCTCCTTGGGATCCGGCCAGTGTGGGGTCAACTTGGGCCACGACCACATTACTTGCCCGGCGGGCCGGCTGTAAAGCGGTTAAGCGGCTACGGCCGGCTTGCTGCGGCTGCCCACACGCAGGACAATTGCGGGCATGTTGCAGGGGACTTCGCAAGGTCCGCCGGGTGCTCAGGGTGCCAAGGTCCGGCCCACCGGGCCGCGGTATCAACCGCTGGTGATTGTCGCCGCAGCGGTCTGCGCGGGGATCGTGGCGGATCGCTACTGCCGGCTTCCGCCGGCGGTTTGGTGGGCGGCTGTTGTTTCGGCGTGGGCCGCTTGGCTCGTCCTCTGGCACGGGCAATGGGATCGAACGGCCGGGGTCGTGCTCTTGCTTGCGGTGGCGGCCTGCGGCGGAGCGTGGCACGGCTGCCGCTGGCGACTATTCGCCGAGGATGACCTGGGGTTTTTCGCCCGGCCGGTAGATTATCCGGTGTGCGTCCGGGCCGTTGCCCGAACCGGCCCGCGGCGACTGCCGGCCCCGCCTACCGATCCGATGCGGGGCCTCCCGCTCGGGGATCGTAGTTCCTTGGCCGTGGACTTGGTCGGGATCCGCGACCGGGCCGAGTGGCGGCCCGCCTCAGGACGCACGAAGCTGCTCATCGACGGCCATCTCCTCGGCGTACACGCCGGCGACCGCCTGCAAGTGTTCGGCCAGTTGACGGCATCCCAAGGGCCGCGCAACGCCGGGGAATTCGACTTCGCCCGCCATGCCCGGACGGACCGGATCTTGAGCGGGCTGCGGACCGAGAATCCGGTTTGTGTCACGGTTGTTTCCAGCGCGAGCCCCCTGAACCCAAGGCGATGGATCGACGCCGCCCGGACCTCCGGCCAGCGCGTGATCCGCCGGACGCTCGACCCGCGGCACGCCGGGCTGGCCTCGACCCTACTGGTGGGCGCCCGCGAGGAGGTCCCCAGCCGGGAGAACGAGGCCTTCGTCGAGACCGGCACAATCCACATCCTTTCCATCTCTGGGATGCACGTAGGGATCTTGGCGGCGACGATGTTCCTCTTCACGTGGCTGGCAGCAGTGCGGCGCAACCTGGCAGCAGTCCTCGTTGCTGGAACAATCGTCATCTATGTGCTCGTAACCGGTGCTGAGCCGCCCGCGGTCCGGGCGATGATCCTGGTGCTCGTCATGTGCGCCGGCTACGCGATTGGCCGCAGGCCGCTGGGGTTCAATTCCCTGGCCGCGGCGGCGCTGGTCGTGTTGGCACTCAATCCGGTCGACCTGTTTCGCGCGGGGCCGCAACTGTCCTTCATGTGCGTGGCCGTCTTGTGCTGGTTTGCCGAAAGGGCGCGGCTCTTGGAAACCGATCCAAAGCGGCTCGACCCTCTCAGCCGGCTAATCGCCGAATCCCGGCCCTGGCCGGTCCGGATGGCGCGGCAAGTGGGCCGGTGGGCATGGGACCTGACCTGGGTCGGGGCGATGGTCTGGCTGACAGCCTTGCCGCTGATCATGGCCCGGTTTCACATCCTCTCCGTAGTGGCCGTGATCCTGAACACCCTGTTGTGGCTCCCCATCTCCTTGATCCTCTGGAGCGGCCTGGGGGTCTTGGCGCTGGGCGGTCTGCTGCCCTGGCTGGCGGCGCCGTTTGCGTGGTGCTGCAACCACACGCTGGGCGCTTTCGAGTGGGCGATCGAGATGGCCCGACAGCTTCCGGGGGCCTATTTCTGGGTCCCCGGGCCGGAGAATTGGTGGTTGGCGGGGCTGTACGGCGGGCTCGGTCTCCTGGTCGTCGTCCCAAAGCTCCGGCCGCCGCGCCGCTGGTGCCTCGCGATCTTGGCCGGCTGGATCGGCCTTGGGTTCCTGCCCGGCTTGCTCCGCCGCGAGCCGCCGCACCTGGACTGCACGTTTCTGGCCGTGGACCACGGCTGCTGTGCGGTCCTGCGCCTGCCCTCCGGAGCCACCATGCTCTACGACGCCGGGCGATTCGCTTCGCCCGACTACGGCGCCCGCTCGATTGCCGGGCACCTATGGTCCCACGGCATCGCCCACCTGGATGCGATCGTTCTGTCGCACCCCGACGCCGATCATTTCAACGCGGTCCCTGCGCTTCTGGAGCGGTTCTCGGTGGGAGTCGTCTACGTGTCCCCCATGATGTTCGAACGGAAAGGGGCGGCAGTTGATGCGTTGCGCGAATCGATCGAACGGGCCGGCGTCCCGGTGCTTCAGGTTGCCGCGGGAGACCGGCTCCGCGGCGGAGAGGGCTGCCGGGTCGAGGTCTTCCACCCGCCACGCGATGGCGTCCTTGGGGGCGACAATGCCAACAGCCTGGTCTTGGCGATCGAATACCTTGGGCGAAGGATTCTGCTGCCGGGCGACCTGGAACCGCCGGGTCTGAACGCCGTGATCGCCGAGGAGCCGTGGCATTGCGACGTTTTGCTAGCCCCCCATCATGGGAGCCAACGGAGCGATCCGCCGGGCCTGGCCCACTGGGCAACGCCGCATTGGGTGGTTATTAGCGGAGGTGCGCAAACAGACTTGGCCCGGACCACGGCCGCCTATCGGGCCATTGGGGCGGAGGTTCTGCACACCCACCACTGGGGGGCCATCGCAATTCAGATTGACGCCACAGGGCTCGAAATCCGGCCGTTTCTTGAAAATCCGCAAGGGCTTTGATTAGCCGTTGAAAAAAAACGGCCGATCGCTACACTAACGCATTGAGTATGTGGGTACCAGTAAGTTGTGGTAGAGTCCCAGGAGACACGTTAGGGAGGATGTGCTTCGGGAGAAGCACCGGAAGGCGCCTGGCCTTGAGGAATTGCGGTAGCAGATGACTATTACCAAAGAGCGGAAACAGGAGCTGATCGGTCAGTTCAAGCGCGGCGAGAACGACACCGGCTCCGCGGAAGTGCAGATCGCCATCCTGACGAGCCGGATCAACATGCTGACCGAGCACTTGCAGGGCCATCGTAAGGATTTTGCAGGTCGACGTGGTCTGTTGATGCACGTCAGCCGACGTCGCAGTTTGTTGGATTACCTCAAAAGGGTGGATCCGCAGCGTTATCTCGACGTCATTCGCCGGCTCGAGATCCGCAAGTAGTCTGCTCGTCTTGTCTTGCGCCCCGGGGGTTGGCTTTCTGCAGGATGGCCGCCCTAGGGGCCAGTTTCCCAAGGTCTTGGCTGGTTACGCAGTTTGAGTAATTCCGGGCGGTAGTCTATGCCGACTCCGGCTGGGTTCTCCGGGTGTTTCCTCCCCCCGTTCAGTTGGGACTCCGTTTGCAGGTGAAGGTAGGAACGACATTGAAAGTACGTGTAGAGAAACGAATCGGAGCGGGGACTCTTTGGATTGAAACCGGAGAGCTGGCAAGACAGGCGGCAGGCAGTTGTTTGGTGGGGTACGGCGAAACGGTCGTGCTTTGTGCGGCGACGACCGACGTCCCACGTGAAGGGATCGATTTCTTCCCGTTGACTTGCGACTATCGGGAGCGGGTGGCGGCCGCGGGCCGGTTTCCCGGCGGCTTCATCAAGCGCGAGGGCCGCCCCACCGTCAAGGAGACTCTCACCTCCCGGCTGATCGATCGCCCGATCCGCCCACTCTTCCCCGAGTGGTTCCGCGATGAGACCCAAGTCCAGGCGTTCGTTCTGGCCAGCGACCGGCAGAACGACGGCGACGTGCTGGCGATGACCGGGGCCTCCGCGTCCTTGTGCCTGGCCCCCGCCCCGTTCCAGGGGCCGATCGGTGCCGTCCGCTTGGGCTACGTCGAAGGGAAGTTCGTCGTCTTTCCCAGCCAGGACCAGTTGGAGACAAGCGACCTGGACCTGATCGTCGCAGGCTCCAAAGACGCGGTCCTCATGATCGAGGGCTTCGCTCGGGAGATGCCGGAAACCCTGATGGCCGAGGCGGTCGCGACGGCACATCGCTTCGTCGGGGAGGTGTGTGATCTCCAGCAGGAGCTGATCGACCGGTTCCAGCCGGTCAAAGCGGTCTACGAAGTCCCGCCGCCGGATAGGCTGTACGAGCGGCTCAAGGAGACGTACTACCAGGCCTTCTGCGAGGCCAAGAGGACGCCCGGCAAGCAGGCCCGGACGGAAGCGGTCACAGCGCTCAAAGAGAAGGCCCTGCCCGAGGTCGTCCCCGATCCGCAGGCCGAAGGGGCGATTACCCTAGAGGCATTCCAGGCGGCCTGGCACCGGTTGGAGAGCCGGGTGATACGGGACCTGATCCTCTCCGGCACCCGCGCCGACGGCCGCGACTCCAAGCAGCTCCGCGACATCGTCTGCAAGGTGGACGTCCTCCCCCGCGTCCACGGCTCCGCCCTCTTTCAGCGGGGCGAGACCCAGGCGATGATCACCGTCACTCTGGGCACTCCGCGGGACGAGCAGCGGGTGGACGGGCTGATCGAGGAATACAGCAAGAAGTTCATGCTGGACTACTACTTCCCGCCGTTCTCGGTGGGCGAGTGCCGGCCCATCCGCGGTCCGGGCCGCCGCGAGATCGGCCACGGGGCGCTCGCCGAGCGGAGCGTCAAGCCGGTCCTGCCCGACCCGGAGCA
>CAYGZA010000188.1:0-13070 GCA_964354135.1 uncultured Planctomycetaceae bacterium | reverse complement strand
CGTCACGCCCGGCGGCAAGACGGCTCGAATCTCCTCCAGCTTGTTCTTCAGCGCCCAGGTGACCTCGTGGCCGTTTTCACCCATGAGCATGAAGCCCAGGCCGAGGACCGCTTCGCCCCGGCCGTGGGCCGTCACGGCTCCGAGGCGGATTTCGTGGCCGGTCTGCACGTCAGCTACATCGCCGACGTGGATCGGCACGCCGTCCTTGGCGGTGATGACGATGTTCTTGATCTGCTCCACGTTGACCGTCCGGCCCTGGCCGTGGACCAGCAGCATTCTTGCCCCCACGGCGATGCTTCCGCCGCCGACGTTGCGGTTGTTCTCCTTGGCAGCCTCCACAACCTGGTCAAACGTCAGGCCGTGCTTGATAAGCCGCTGCGGGTCGAGGCGGACCTGGTACTGCTTTTCGTAGCCGCCCCAACTGTTCACTTCCGCCACGCCGGGGATGGATCGCAGTTGCGGCTTGACCACCCAGTCGTGAATGGTCCGCAACTCGGTCAGCTTCTTGACCCGTTCCGCATCGGGCAGCTTGGAGAAGTCGTACCCTTCGTAGGTGAGAACGTAATGGAACACCTCCCCCAGGCCCGTGGAAACAGGTCCCATTTTCGGGCGATCAATTCCCTCGGGGAGTTGCACGGTGCCGAGCCGCTCGTTGACGACCTGACGGGCGAAATAAATGTCCGTTCCGTCCTGGAAGGTGACGACCACCTGCGACAACCCGAACTTGGAAATGGAACGCACCATCTCCAGGCCCGGCAGGCCGCTGATCGCCTGCTCGACAGGAAAGGTAATCTGCCGCTCGGCCTCTTCGGGCGCGAGCGAGGGAGCAATCGTGTTGATCTGGATTTGGACAGGGGTGGTGTCCGGGAAGGCGTCGATGTCCAGGTGTCCGAGTGAGACGGCCCCCACGGCAGCCAGCACGAGCGCAACGGCAATGACCAGGAAACGGTGCCGCAGCGAGAAATCAATGATCCAGTTGAGCATGGGGTCTCCTTACTTCACTGCGCAGCAGCCCTCCCCCAGGCTGTTCTTCAGCAGTTCCGCACGCAGTACATCGCTGCCCTTGGTGGCCACGACTTCGCCGGGCAAGACGCCGGCAATAATCTCCGTGAACTTCCCATTTCCGGCCCCGAGCCGCACGGTGCGGATGTGGAACACCTTGGGGCTGTCCTTGCTGTCGAAATACCCCTTGTCGCGCACGAATACCACATGACAGCAGCCTTCCCAGTGGATCGCTTCATTGGGGACCGCGATAGCTTCTTGCTCTTCCCGCAGGACGATCCGGCCCGCTCCGAATGTCTCGTTGCGAAGTTGTCCTTTCGGATTTGGTAATTCGGCGCGCACGGTCACCATCCGCGTCTGTTGGTCAGCCGTGGTGCTGATCCAGACGAGCGTTCCGCTCACCTCGTCCCGGCTTCCATCGGGCCGGAAGCGAACCGGCTGCCCCAAGGCGAGTTTGCTCGCCTCTTCCAGCGGGACGCTGAGCCCCAACCACATTCGGCTCGTGTCGGCCAACTGGAACAGCACCCGTGAGGCGTCCACCACTTCTCCTGCCACAACCTGTCGAGCCACGAGGATGCCATCCATCGGGGCCTTCAGGGGAAGGAGATTGGCGGTCGTCTCATCCGGGTTGAGATGCTTTATCTGGTACTCAGGAAGGCCAAGCAGTCGGAGATGTTGGGCCAACTTATCTTCGGGCAGCCCCCGCAACTGCTCGACGTTCACGGGCAGGGCGAGATTCGAGAGCGCCTGCTGAGCGCTGAGCAACCGCGCGCGGGCCTGTACAAACCCTGCTTGCGCCTCCTGGACCTGGCGGCCGGCCACGACCTCGGTGAGCGATTCCAGCCGCTTGAGGGCCTTGCGATTGAGTTCCTCTTGCGCCAGGGCTTGGATCAGTTCCGTCTTGGCCCGTCCCACCTCGGCTGCATCGACCAGGGCCAGGACTTCACCCGCTCGAACCCGGTCGCCGACGTTTTTCTCGACGTGCCACACCGTCCCCGACAGGCGCGAGGAGAGGCTAGCAAAGCGGGTCTGGTCGTAGGTGATTTGGCCGTTGGCCGAAATCGACTCAACGATTGGCTGTCGATCCACCAACGCCACGTCCACCCCCGCCTTCTTCACCGCTTCCAGGGAGGCGAACTGGATGCGCCGGCGGTAGTTCTTGCAGACGGCGTTGTTCTCCGGCCGCGGGGCCGAAGCCAGCGCTCGCGCCGCCCGTTGGCGATCCGCATCGGGGACAACCGGTGTTTGTTTCACTCGTGCGACTTCGGGATGGCACAGCGGACAGTTGTGGACGCCGTGCTCCTTGCACCAACCGTAATCCTTGCCTCGGGGCAGCAGGTCGGGATGGCACTCCACACACTGCGATTCCGGCACCGCATGTTCTTCGCACCAATCGTCCCGCGCGGCGATGCCATTGCCGGCGAGCGCCGAGAACCTGGGTAGTTTCCAGTCCGATTGGTGTCCGTAGACTCCCAGCCCTCCCAGCATGAACACGATCAAGACGGTCGGCATGTGCCGACCGAGCGAGCGGAATGCCCGAGAAATACGGCCCGGCTGGGGCTTTTCCTTTGGGCGATTGTTCTCTTGTGGCTCTTGAGGGCTCGCCGGTGGATGAGTCACCGGATAACCTATCGTCACCTGAGTCATGAATAGTCTCCTGCTAACACATTTGGGCCTTGGGAGGTTCGCATCCGTTAGCGCTGCGGCTACCAAGCCAATTGCGAGCTACGGTGGGCCGCCGAGTCTCAGCCAAGAATCGCCGCTTCACACCGCCTAGACGCGCGCGGAGCCGTTCAAGGCAAACGCACCGCGGGGCGCGGCAGCGGGCAGCAAGGCACGCAGATTAGAGAAGCAGCGACTCAATGAGCGCGCGCAGTTCTCGCCCTGAATCTGCGGCAGGGAAGTGACAAGCGGTGTGCTCGGCCGCGAAGAGAGTGCCACCAACGACGGACGATTTCGCCGCGGCCAGCAGATTGTCAACCGGCAAGAATGCGGCAGGCCCGTGGTCAAGGCTAGGGGGGGTTGCAGGCAATTGCAGAACCGCGCCGTGGCAGAGGCAATCCCCGCCTTGCGTCCTGGAATCGGAGTCACCCGGCCGATCCCCGTTTGGCACTGATGCGGGCGAGGGACAGCAACGATCTCCCTGACAGTCACGGGCAAGACTGGCCGTTCCGTTGGCCGCCGCCTGGGGCAGACAGAAGTAGGGGCAGACCACCAGCGTGCCTACTAGAACATGGATCGTTGCTGTCCTGCGGAAAGCCATCAAACCACCCCGTCGCGGGAAAGGTTGTCTACCTTACTCATTTTACCCCTAGAGCCAGCCATAAGCAAGGCCACAACACGGTCTTTCGTCCGCTTCAAGGAATCAACTGAAATCAAACCTGATAGAGTAGATGCGTCTTGAACCCCGTAGGTTACACACGGGTTGCGATGGCGGAATTCTCCAGGCTCCCCTCGGAGCCCAACGCCGAGACCAGCACCACTTGCGGATCGCCGCTGGTGGCCAGCGACGCCTCCAGCCCGCGGATGAACCCCACGATCACCAGCACCAAGAGCACCACCGTGGCCAGCGCGCCCAGGGTGAGCAGGCTCCGCGTGGGCCTGCGAAGCAGGTTGCGGACGCCGTATTCCCAGGGCAGCAAGCGGAGTCGAAACACGTTGACGCCTCGTGAGCCGGAAGTCTGAATGGGAATCTATGCTCTTACGGGTCTCTGGCGTGTACCACTGCTTGCCGGGGACTTGGAACCGCCGCAGCCGGGCAAAGCAACGAGGGCGGTAACGACCAGAACGGCGGTAGCGAGCTTGAACATGGTACGGATCATCAGTTTCCTTTCTGAGAGAACAAAGGGTTCCGGCAACATCCTTGCGTTGCCTCGGTCAGCTAAGAGTCTCGGCACTGTCGGCTTGCAATCAGCGTTTCTCCGGCTCGGTGACAACCACCTTCAGGTTGCCCGAGCGCAAGAAGGCGTTCTGTTCCTTCAACAATTCTTTGATCTCCTTGAGTTCAGCGATCATTTCCACGCGTTGCGCCGCGGGGTTGGGGGGACCCGGTTCACTCTTGGGCGGCGCGGCCGTCGTCGCCTGAGACAGGCTGAGAATGCAATACCCCAGCACGTTCACCGTGAGGAGTAGAGCCCATCCGGTGCGGCATGTCATAAACACTCTCCCTGGGTTGAGGTTCTACGTCCTTCAAGTCCTCTTCGTGATGGTGGTGCTTGATTGCTCGTTCTGCCGCCTGCCGGCCGAAGGTCCAGAACATGGCCGGGCGCACGAAGAAGTCCAGCAGAGTACAACTGATAAGTCCGCCCAGAATGACAGTGGCCACCGGGTAAAGGATTTCCTTGCCCGGCTGGCCGGCGGCAAGCGCCAGCGGGATGAGGGCAATCCCCGCGCACAACGCCGTCATCAGCATGGGGGCGAGCCGCTCCTTGCCGGCGCGCTCGATCATCCGCGGCGTGAAATCCTCCCCCTCGTGGCGAACCAGGTGCATGTAGTGGGCAATAAGGAGGATACCGTTGCGCGAGGCGATGCCGGCAAGGGAAATGAACCCGACCATGCTCGCCACGGTAAGCGATTGGCCGGTGATAACCAGCGCCGCCACCGCCCCGATCGCCGCCATCGGCAGGGCCGCCAATACCTGCAAACTGAGATTGAGCGAATGGAACAGCGTATACAGCGTCAAGACCATGCAGGCCAGGGATACCAGGCTCAACAGGCCGATGGTCCTGGTGGCCGATTGTTGGCTCTCAAACTGGCCGCTGTAGTGAATGAAATAGCCCGTGGGCAAGGACGCTTGAATGGGGGCCAACCGCTGCTGGATTTCCGCCACCAGGCTTCCCAGGTCCCGGCCTGCGGTGTTGCACTGGACGATGATCCGCCGGCGCACGTTTTCGCGGTTGATCGTGTTCGGCCCACTGGAATCTACGACCTCGGCGACCGCGCTTAGAGGGATTTGGCCGCCGCGAGCTAGTTCCAGGGTCATCCTCCTCAACTCCTGCGGATCGTTGCGGAACGGGTCGTCCAGCCGCACCAGCAAGTCGAACTTCCGCTCGCCAAGCACGATCTCGGAGACCACCCGGCCGTTCATGGCCGTCTCCACCAGTTCATTCACGTCGGCGGAGTTCAGCCCGTTCGCGGCCAGGGCGTCGCGGTTCAGGTTGATCCGCAACTGGGGGATTTCGATCTGCGGCTCGACCATCAAGTCCTTCACTCCGCGTACATCCGCGATGGCCGCTTTGATGTCGTCAGCCTTGGCCCGGAGGATGTCGAGGCTGTCGCCATAGAGCTTGATGCCCACCTGGGCCTTCACGCCGGAAAGCATTTGTGAGATGACATGCTGCAAGGGCTGCTCCGCCGCGATGGCCACGCCCGGCACCTGGGTCAACTCCTCGCGGATGTCGTTCAGGACTTGCTCGCGGCTGCGGCCCGAGTTCGGATCGAAGCTGACGATGATCTCCGACATATTCACCCCTTCGGCGTGCTCGTCCAACTCGGCGCGCCCCGTTCGCCGGCCGAAGGCGACCACGCCCGGTACGGTCTTGAGGCGCCCTTCGACCATGCCGGCGAGCCGGTTGGAGGTCTCCAGGGAGTTGCCCGGCGGCAGGACCACGTTGATCTGAACGCTCCCTTCGTTGAACGGCGGCAGGAAATCACGGCCGAGTTGCGTCACGACCAGGCAACTAACCGCGACGGCTGCCGCGACGACACCCAGGACCGGCCAGGGACGCCGGACGCTAAAACGGATCGCGTATCCGACGAGCCATTTGAGCCATCGCAGCACGAAGCTATCCCTCTCATGCCCCATGACCTTGGCCTTCGGGAGCATCCAGTAGGACAGCACGGGCGTCACGGTGAGCGACACCGCGAGCGAGGCGAGAATCGAGATGATGTAGGCCACCCCCAGAGGCGTAAACAACCGGCCTTCCATCCCGCTCAGGGCAAACAGCGGCACGAACACCAGCACCACCAGGATCGTGCTGAAAACGATCGAGTTCCGCACTTCGCTGCTGGCTTCGTAGACGACGCGCATGGCCGACTTGGGGTGCGGCGCATGCCGGTTCTGACGAAGCCGGCGGAAAACGTTCTCCACACCCACGATGGCGTCATCGACCAACTCGCCGATGGCCACGGCCAGGCCGCCCAAGGTCATTGTATTGATCGACATCCCATACCACTTGAACACCAGGCCCGTGGTGACGATCGACAGCGGAATGGCCGTCAGGGTGATGAACGTGGTGCGGAAGTTCAGCAGGAACAGGAAGAGAATCACAACCACGAGGATGCTGCCATCCCGCAGCGCATCAATGACGTTGTGGATGCCCAACTCGATGAACGATTTCTGCTGGTAGACCTCGGGATTGATGCGGATGTCGCGCGGCAAGCCGACCTTCAGCTCTTCGAGGGCCTGCGTGATCTGGCGTGTCAATAGCCGCGTGTCTTTGCCGGGCTGTTTGGTGATCGTGAGCATCACTGCCGGAGCGCCGCCCACGGCCGAATCCCCTCGCCTCACTTGCGGTGCCTCGACAATTCGGGCGACCTGGTTGAGGAGCACCGGCCGCTCCGTGTCGGGTTTCACAACCACTTTCTCGATGTCCTGAACGCCTTGGAGTCGCCCGATGGAGCGGACCAGGTATTCGTTGCCTCCCCGGTTCAGGTAGCCGCCCGTGGCGTTGGCGTTGCTGGCGGACAAGGCCCGCTCCACTTCATGCAAGGTGACGCCATAGCTCCGCAGGGCGTTGGGGTTGACAAGCACCTGATACTGCTTGCGGCCACCGCCCATCGTAATGACCTGGGCGATTCCGGGAATCGTCAGCAATCGTTGCCGCACGACCCAATCGGCCAGGGTGCGCACCTCCATCGCGGACGTTTTGCCCTCTTCACTCCACATGCCGATAATCATGATCTGGCCCATGATCGACGAGATCGGGCCCATCTGTGGCTTCACGCCTTCCGGCAGGCGATCAGCGGCCAGGGCCAGTTTCTCCGCCACGATCTGCCGGTCCACATAGATGTTCGTGCCCCAGCCGAATTCCACCTGGACCACCGACAGGCCGATCCCGGAGGCACTGCGAACGGCCTGTACGCCCGTCGCCCCGTTGAGCACGGACTCCAGCGGAAAGGTAACGAGGGTTTCGACTTCTTCCGGGGCCAGTCCCGGGGCCTCGGTCATCACCGTGACACGCGGCCGATCCAGGTCGGGGAACACGTCGATCGGCAGGTGATACAGGATGTAGCCCCCATACACCAGCACCACCAAAGCGACGGCAATCGTCAACAGCCGATACCGCAACGAGAAACGAATAACGGCGTTCAGCATGGGAATAACGATCCTGTGTCAAGTCGCGTCCTGATGGGACGGCTCCTTCTCAATGGTTGTGACCGGCGTGCGGATCGACCCCGCCGCCCGTCCTGCTCTTCAAGGCAAGTTGCACCTGGTGTGCCGCAGAGGCCGCCACCATCGCTCCCACCTTGAGAGCGCCGTCGTTGGCAATTACGACCCAATCCTGGTCGCGGTACTCGACGTGGACCGGCCGCCGGTCGAAATGGTCGCCGTTGGCCTCAAAAACGTACACCTCGGCCCCCTCTTGCGCAATGGCTTCGACGGGCAGAACGATGCGATTGTCCCAGCGTTCCACCGGAATCCTGATCTGGATTCTCTGCCCAGGCTTGAATTGCCAGTAGACGAAGCGGCGGCCATCGGGCTTCTTATCGTCCCGAAGGAGCTGGTTAGGGATCGGCACATAAAAGTGGAAGGCTCGGGATTGAACATCGACGTTATCGTCCAAATAGAGAATCTTCAGCCCCGGAAGCGTTTCCTCGCCGCCGTCGGCCTTCGATCCCAGAACCACGGATACCCCCCACCCCTGGGCAGCCATCCGGTTGATCGCTCGGACATCCTGCTCAAAGGCCCGCCCCTCCGCGTACAATTCACCGTAATCCACCAACGTACAGAGCGTTTCGCCTGCACCGACGTACTTGCCCTGGACAGCATTCAACTCTCGAACCTGCAAGAGATGCTCGGACGGATGCGGCAGCGAACCGTTATGGGGAAGGGGAGCCTGGACCGTGAGGCTCTGCACCAATGTCCGCGTTGATGCGATGTTCGCTACTTGCTCCTGGGACAATCCGTGCAGCAGCAAGGCTTGTTGCTGGGCGCGCAGATGCGCCTCCTGCTTTTGCTCTTCATACTGGCGTTCCAGGAGCGTCTTTCCAGCAATCACCCCGTCGGCGCTGACCTTTTTCAGCCGGCTTACCTCACTCCGAATGACATCGAGTTCTTCCACGGTGCGAAGGAAATCGGTCTGGGCTTGAAGGAGATCCTCGTGGGTCAAGCGAACGTCGAAGAGAGGCTGGCCTGGCTTGACCGCTTCGCCCTGGATCGGATAGACCCGTGTGACCACCCCCGTCATCGGAGTCGTGACATTCAACCTCGACCAGCCGGGCCGCTCGACGACGATGCCAGGCACCGTGATCGTCCGCTCAAAGGGCTTCAGTTCGACCCGCGCCATACGCAGGCCGATGTTCCCTCTTGCCTGCTTGCTCAACTTGATCGCCGCGGCTTCGTCATGTTCGTGGTCGTACGCCGCTTTGCCGCCGCGGGCACCTTCGTCATCGTCGCCGTGCTTGCTGTGGTCGTGTCCGGCGTGATCAGTCGGGTTCTCATCCGCGTGGGAGAGCGATGCCGTCTTGTCGCCGTGGCTCTCTCCCCAGGTCGCGGCAACCAGGTGCCTTAGCTCGGGCAGCCAGAGACTGCCGGTTGCCGCCCCGCACGCGGCGAGCATCAGAAGCGCAATCGCCCACCAGGTGCTCTTGCGGCGCAACAGTCGCCCAATGGAAAGGGTCTTCATGGGTATCACCAATTGCCTCGGGTTCACGGGCAGCACAAACGGGACGGCCAGAAGCAGTGCCCGCTGCAAGCCGGGCACACCGCTTGCCTCGCGGCCAACAGCGGCACACGATGCGGGGCCTCAGCAGGGCGTTTCCATCAGCCCGTTGGTGGAACGGGCACGCGCCATCTCTTGGAACGCCCGACGATTACAGGAGTAGAGACTCCAAGACGAGGCGAATGGATCGCCCCGAGTCGAGCTGGGCAAAGGGCCGATCGGCGCACAGACGCCCGAGCGCCCCGGCCTCGAAGGATTCCGACTTTGGGGTCGCCAGGTCGCAGCGGCAAGTCGCTTCGGCCGGCACCTGGATATCCAACACCTGATTGTGCCGCGATTCGATCGCCCCGTTGCAGACGCAGCCGTGGTTATTGCAGCCATTGGAAGCGGGGGCCCGCTCGGAGCTGCTCTTTTCCTTCGGGCAACAACACCCCTCGGCGCCGCAGCAGGACGCCGTTGACTCGCACTCGTGGGAAGCCAGTGCCGGGCCGGCGGCCGAGTCAGGGCGGTCGTCGCACGCCCCGACCCCGCCCAGGCAGAAGTACGGGCAAGCGAGTATTCCCAAGATCGTCAAAAATACCTGGCTAGCGCGAAGCATCGCTGGTTCCCCGCTTCCCTAATCGAATGATTGTACCTGCTTTCTTGAGTTTGGGCAATGTTGATTCCCTTACGTCGCGGGTGGAGGGGCCACCCGATGGCCGGCTTGCGTCAGGCCGAGGAACCTGAGATGGCAGGACCCTGGCACAAGGGTCACACCAGCGGTGATGTTTGCTGCGGAGGGGGCAACCGCTCAGAGAACCAGTCCCGCAGAAGGAGGCTTCAACTCGGGTTTCTCACCACAAAGGCACGAAGACACCACGTAGCCGGGGGAAGCCGACTCGTTTGAGTTACCCCAACACGACGCGGGCTGCAACCGGCTCCTGCAGCCCATCCGCAAGCCGAGGGAGAAAGACCCTCCTCCCGTCGTGCCTTGGTGCCTTCGTGGTGAGACCGCCGCCGAACTGCGGCGCGTCACTTCGCCTCGGCCTCGCGGGGCGGCGGGACGAACTTCGGGGCCGTGGCCTCTTCGTAATCGTCGCTCCGCCGCCAGCGGGATTCACCGGAGGACGATGGGGAGCCGTCGGAGGACGAAGGGGACCCGTCCAAGGACGAGACGGCGGTCGAAAACGACGACGTCGCCGAGGTCGCGGCGGTGCGGATCTCCTGCTGGATCCCCTCGACGTTCTTCTTGAAGTCCATCAGCTTCTTGCCCAGAGAGCGGCCCACCTCGGGCAACCGCTCGCCGAACAGCAACAGCGCGATCACGCCGATCATCATCATCGTGACCGGGTTGAGGCTGTCGAGAAAGGCCAGCGGCAGCGCCATCGCACGACCCGTTGTTGAGAACCGATTTCCTGCCCCGTCGCCGGCAACCAGAACCACCGCCCCCCGGCCGATCCGCAAGCAGCCGCGGCTGGCGGGCTACTTCTCGGCCGGCTGTTTGTCCGGCTTTTCCTTCTTGGCCTTGAGGTCTTCCTCATCCGCCGCTTCGACCTCTTTCCGCTTTCCCTTCTTGGACCCGTCTTCGTCGTCGTCGTCCCCGCCGCCCTCGAGGCCCTTCTTGAATTCCGTCACGCCGCGGCCCAGGGAGCGCATCATGCTCGGCAGGCGGTTGCCGAACAGCAACAGGACGATGATCAAGACGATCAGCCAGTGGAACGTGCTGAAGCTTCCCATTCGAGGACCTCGCAGCGATCAAGTTGAGGGATGGTCTGACTCATCCGCCGACACAATCCCCCACGGTGACCGTGACCCGGTTGGTGTTGGCATGTGCGGACGGGTGGGGAACGTCGCTATCCACTCAATTCTAGTGACCCGGGTGGGGATGTCAAACCGTTGCCAGCCGCAGGTGCGGCCGTTTCTCGGGCAAGGGGACAGGTACCGTTTGCCGCGCAGCGGTCCGAAGGGTGCTTCGCACAAACGGTACCTGTCCCCTTCTTGTCCGCCCCGCCGGCTCGCATTCACCGCGCGGTTCCGTCCCGGGGAGACGCACCCGCGTGGAGCGGAAAGAACCTATAGTAAGTCTCCAAGCACAGCGCGGCAAGCGCCGTGCTGTACACCCGGCCCCCGTAACTGTCCCAACGGGTGTTGGGGTCCCAGCTTCCGGCCAGCGGGCCGCTCTTCTGCTGGCTCGCCGTCAGGGTCTTTTGAAGGGCCTCGGACCACAGTCTCCAGTGCGGCCCTTGAAGAGGATACAGCCCTAAAGTCCCATAGTACCAGTAGTAAAGATTCCCTGGGCCATCCCCCGGCAGCTCTCCAAGGAGGTAGTCCGACGCCTCCCTGAATGCGGGGCTTTCCTGTGCCATCCCGAGGAAGTGTCGGCAGGCCAGTGCCTCGGCCGTCATGGTCCGGGTGTACCGCTCTCCCGGACGGTAAGCGGCCAGTCCGCGGTGGTTTCCCCCCGAGACGCTATCCAAGAACCGGTTCGCCCCGAACCAAGTAGCCTCCGGGATCGGAATGCCCGCGACCTCCGCACTCTTGAGGGCCATGAGTTGCCACCCGAGCTGGCTCATATCTCCGGGGTCTCTCGGCCGGTAGCGCCACCCGCCTCCGGACGGGTCCTGAGCGGCGACGATGTAAGCGACCGCGCGGCGCACGGGCTCGCGGAGCCGCCGGTCCCCGCTCATCCCGAGCAGGTCGCCGAGGGCGAAGGCGGCCATTCCGTGGCAATACATGAACCCGTAGAACTCGGCATCGCCGGCCAGGTTGCCGTCGGCGGCCTGGACGCGGAGGAGGTACTCGACGCCCTCTTGCACGCTGGAGCTGTAGGTCCCTTCGAGGTGCGTGTTGCCGGCGGCGGTCAGGGCCAAGAGCGCCAGCCCGGTGACGCCCGTGTCCGCCTTGCTGCCCGCCCCCTCGCGGTCGCGTCCGGCCTCCATGCTCTCTTTTCCCGCGCCGTGGCGCGTGGCGCTCCAACGGCCGTCGGGCTCCTGGTTCTCGACGAGCCATTTCAGGGCCGCACGGACGGCCGCTTCGCCTTCCGGCATCGAGCCAAGCTGCTTCGCCACTTGGTCGCGATCCGGAGCGGTGCGGAGCCTGTAGATCTCGGGGGCCTCGTGGCTCGACCGGCCCGGCGGATTCCGGGGAAGCTGAGGCGGGCCGACGCCGATGCTCGCCGTGCGGGGGCGCGGCTCGCTTGCGCCGGGTGCGGGCTCGCCTTTCGCGGCGGGCGACGGCGACGGCGGCTTCAGATACTCCTCGACTCCCACGAGCGGTTTCTCGGACTCGGCCACCACGGCCCGGACGCCCGCCCGGCTCTTCGCCGGGGGGACGCGGATCGGCTCGACCGGGGGTTTCGGGGGCGGCTGCGGCGCCGCGGAAGCGGCCGGCGGCGGTTCGGGCTCCGGCCGCAGCGGCTCGGCCGACGACATTTTATCCAAAGGGGCATCCACGAGCCGAATGCGGACGACCGGCTGTCCGCCCTCCAACGAAGGTCGGATGATCCGCACCGTCATCGAGAACGCGGCCAGCCAGACGTGGACCAAGACGGAAAGGAACAGGCACTTTTCCAGCGGCCGGGACTGGCCCCACCGGGTTGTGATCAGCACGACCAGAGCGACCGCAATGCCGGCAATCGCCGCGTACAGGAGTCCCAGAAGGAACTCCGTGCCGGTCAGGAATCCCAACAGGCGGTCGAGGTGCAGGAAGCCCATCGGCTACTTCTCGGGCGGAATCGGGAGCACGGCGATCCCCAGCTCTTGGACGCCGGCCCGTTTGCAGGCGGTGAGCACCTCGGCGACCCGCTGGAACTGTCCTTTCGCGTCCCCTCGCACCAAGACCTCCAGGTCGCCGTACTGGCTACGCTGGGAGGCCAACTGCGGGACCAGGTCGTCCAGGGTCACCGGGGCGCCGTCCAGGGTTAAACCCCCATCGCGATAGATGTTCACCACCTGCCGATCCGGGGCCGCCGTGAGGCTCTTGGTCTCCGTGACCTGCGGGATCTCCAGGCCGATCTTGCGCTCCATCTCCGTGAACTTCGTCCCCAAAAGGAAGAAGAGGATCAACTGGAACACGACGTCGACCATCGGGGTCATGTTGATCGACGGTTCCTCGTCGACGTGCGTCTTGAGCGGCATGGATGACTAAGGGTCAGGGGCTAGGGACAATACCGTTGAAATAGGCGCAAGTCACAGCCTTTTGCTAAGT
>CAYGZA010000187.1:0-13083 GCA_964354135.1 uncultured Planctomycetaceae bacterium | reverse complement strand
CGATGGCAGGACCTTGCCGAGCCGTTCGCAATCGTCGACACGCCGCACCTCCTCGCGATGCGGGCGTGAGGATCAGTTGTGCGGCTTCTCGTCCACCCGGCAAACCGCCGGCAAACCCCAGGTAAGGAAACAAGGGGCGGGACCATCTCTTGTGGCGACCGAGAATCGGCGGCCTGGGCAGAATCGCGATGAAGGCACGGTTCTGAGCACGGCTCGCTCCCGTCCGTAAGGTGTTGTCCGTTAATGGCTTACGGTGTCCATCCGCGTCTGGGACGGTCCGCAGATCAGCCCACCAGGACGAGTGGGTAAAGGTTCTGGAGGTTTTCTGGTTGCGAGGTCTTGCACGCGGACGGTAAACGGGTATACTGAATGACTGCATTAGGTTACTAATGCACTCAGGAGGTTTCAGTGAAGGTCGATCCCGGAAGCCACGTCCCCATCTACCTGCAAATCGCCGACGGGATCCGTGCAGCCGTGGCCGCCGGCGTCTATCGGCCGGGTGAGACCCTCCCCTCGCTCCGCGCCCTGGCCCTCGACATCCAGGTCAACCCGAACACGGTGCAGCGTGCGTACGACGAGCTGGAGCGCGAAGGCATGATCTACTCGCGGCGCGGCAAGGGCCTCTTCGTTGCCGAGCAGGGCACCGCGTCGGCCCGGTCCGGGGCCGAGGACGCAGTCCGCCGGGCGTTTGTGGAAGGGATCCGGGTCGGGGAGGCGGCCGGGATGAGCCTTGAACAAGTCCAAGACGTCTTCGACGCGGCCCTCGGTCGCGTCGCACCCACCGGGAAGGGCCCGCCATGAGCACATCCGCGGATCGCCAGCCCGCCATCGAGCTGGTTGGCCTGACAAGACGATTCGGCCGCACGCTGGCCGTGGACAACCTCTCGCTCGAAGTCCCGCGCGGGAGCACGTTCGGCCTCATCGGCCCGAACGGCGCGGGCAAGAGCACGACGATCAAGATGCTGATGGGCATGCTCTCCCCGACGGCCGGCAAGACCCGCGTCTTGGGAATGGACGTCTTCGCAGAGCCTACCCGCGTCAAGCAGCGGGTCGGCTACGTCCCCGAGACGCACCACATCTACCGCTGGATGCGCGTCGAGGAGGCGATCGGCTTCTGCCGGGCCCTCTACGACTCCTGGGACGCCGAGACCTGCCGGGAGATGCTCCGCCTCTTCGAGCTCGACCCGCGCAAGAAGGTGAAACACCTGTCCAAGGGCATGTTGGTGAAGCTCTCGCTCCTGCTGGCGGTCTCGCACAGGGCCGAGCTCTTGGTGCTCGACGAGCCGCTTTCAGGCCTCGACCCGATCATCCGCGAGGAGTTCCTCGACGGCGTATTGCGGGCCATCTGCGAGCGCGAGCAAACCGTGCTTTTCTCGACGCACACGCTCGACGACGTGCAGCGCCTGGCCGACACGGTCGGAATTCTCTACGACGGGCGCCTCCTGGTGCACCGCAGCATCGACGCGCTTCTGACCACGACGAAGCGGATTCGCGCGACGCTGACCAACGGCGCCCGGACGCGCCGCGCCCCGGCCGGCACGATCTGGGAGCGGGTCCAGGGCCGCGAGTGGACGGTGACCGTGGGCGACTTTTCGCAGGACAAGGTGCGGCAGGTCTGCACCGAGAACGCCGTCGAGCACGTCGAGGTGATCGATCTCGGGCTGGAGGACGTCTTCAAGGACTTCGTCAAGGGACAAAGGGCCGCCTTATGAACTGGCTTCTCTGGAAAGACTACCGCCTGAACCGTCTCATCGTGATCATGGGCGTCGCGTTCCTGATCCTGCCGCACCTCGTGGCGCTCTACCTGGCGTGGAGCGGGCTTGGCGCGTCCGCCGGCGGAACGTCGTCGTTGGGGGCCAACCTGGTGCGATCGGCCATTTTCAGCATCATGCTCTCGCAGTTGACGTTTGCCTTCCTGGGCGGCAACGCGATCGCGTGCGAGCGGGCCGACCGCTCCGCCGAGTTTCTCGCGTACTTGCCCGCTTCGAGGGCGAAGATCCTCGCGGCCAAGATGGCCTTGGCGCTGGCGGCGGCGGCGATCATCTGGCTCCCGAATCTCCTGATCGTCTGGCTTGGCATGCCTTCCGAATGGCGGGGGGGAGACGTGGAGATCTGGACCGTGCTCGGCAACGTCGGGATCGCCGGCGCAGTCTTCTTCTGCGTTGGCTGGCTCCTGTCGTCGTTTCTGGAGAGTCCGGCGGTCGCCGTGTGCGGTGGACTGGTCGCCCCGATTGCCATCCTGGCCGCCGTGAAGGCAGGGGTCTGGGCGTTCGGCCTTCCCCGGGACGCCGTAATCGTCCGGTGGATCCAGTACGCACTCCCTGCCACGGCCGCTCTGTCCTTCGTGGCCGGAACCTGGTACTACTTGCGACGCGTTGAGCCGTAGCAAGAGAAGCGAAGACGAGAAACGAGACAGAGCTCTCTTCCAGGGTTTCCGCCGTTCCGCGAAGAAGGGGACAACGAGCTGCGTCCCCTTTTTTTTGCGTCCTCAAGACCGTGCCGGGTGATCCAAGTCAGCGCGCAGCCCCGGTCGGCGCGACGGCCGTTTGCGGCCGGACCTCAATCGAGCCGGGCTGCGTGAGATCGAGCATCTGGCGCCCCGCGGTGCCTTCCAGCGTGCCGTGCTCGGCGGCGTACTTCTGGAGCTTGTCGATCTTCTCGGCGGCCGGCACTTCGCCGGGGCTGCTGCTCGGCGAGCGGCCCCAGAAGACCCGCGTCCCGCCCCGCGTGACCAACTCGTACCGGTGCTCCCGCGCGCGGCCGACCTCCTCCACCGGCAAGGGGACGATCGACTCCAGGCCGAGCTTCTCCCAAACGGGCTGAAGGGCGGCGGCGATCTCCGCCCCGCCGGCGACCCGCGGGTCGGCCCAGCGGTCCCCGGCGGAAGTCAGGGGTCGGGTCTCGATGCCCACCAGCCGCGGATAGCGGGCGGCCTCAACGGGCGAGAGGTCGCCGCCCGGCAGCAGCACTCCTTGGGCATCCACCGGCAGCCGCTCTTCGCCGATCGCCACGACGCACACCGGCCGGCGATAGACCAGGTCCACCTTCACCCGAGCGGGGTGGTGCTTCCGCACTGAGATCACCTTGGCCACCCAGGGGTTCAGGGCAAACCCACTGCGGAGGCGGTCGACCAGGTCGTCGTCCATGATCGAGAGCGCCCCGTCCATGCTGGCGTCGCGGAAGACGTCGCGGCGGATGTTGCTGCGGATCCACTCGGGCAGCGGCGTGATTTCCACCGACTCCGGAGTGAGCCAGTAGGCGTCGGACGACTGCACGTCGGGGCCGACCGCCTCCCAAATCAGAGCCGCCGCGCCGAAAAAAAGCCCAGTCACCAGGACCGCCAGCGCCGCCGGCCGGCCGGGCCCCACGACCCACCGGACCGCATTTTCCACCGCGGGAGGAACCCGAGGCTGCTTGGAGGCCGAACTCCCTTTGGCTGCCGAATTCCCTTTCTTCGCCCCGGCCATGGGTCACCATACCTCCAGCTCGAGCTCCAACTCCACCCCCAGCCGCTCGTGGACCTGGCTGCGGACCAGGTCGATCAGCCGCAGCACGTCCTGACTGCTGGCCTCGGGCTCGGCGACGATGAAGTTCGCGTGCCGATCGCTGACCACGGCGCCGCCGATGCGGGTCCCCTTGAGCCCGGCCCGCTCGATCAAGTCCCCGGCCGATACGCCCCGCGGGTTCCTGAACACGCAGCCGGCACACTGGTGCCCCATCGGCTGGCTCGCCTTGCGGAGGATCCACTGCTTTTGCAGGCGCCGGGCCAGCTCCCGCGGGTCATCCCGCTCCAATTGCAGCGTGGCGCTGAGGATCACCGGCTCGTCGAGGCTGCTCTCGCGATAGGCGAAGTCGAGCTCCTCGCGGAGCCGCTCGAGGACTTCGCCGCTGCGGGTGACGACCGTCACGTGGCTGGTCCACTGGCCGATGTCGCCGCCGTGGGTCCCGGCGTTTCCGTGCAAGGCGCCTCCCACCGTGCCGGGGATGGCCACAAGCACTTCGAGGCCGGCCAGCCCCTCGTGGACCGTGGTGGTGACGACGCGGCCCAGTTTCGCCCCGGCCCCGGCGGCGATCGCGTCGCGGCGGACCTGGATGTCGCAGAACGCCGGTTCCGACAGGCGGATGACCATGCCGGGCACCCCCTCGTCGCGGACCAGGATGTTCGATCCCCGGCCCAGGACGCGGACGGGCGCGTCCTCCTCCTGGCAACGCGCCATCAGGGCGATGAGCTCGTCGGGGTTGGTGGGCTCGGCGAAATACTCGGCCGGCCCCCCCAACTGGAACCACGTGTGCATGGCCAGCGGCTCACCCTGCCGCACGATCTTCTCGAAGCCGGTCAACAAACCCATCGCAAACCTTCCAGATGTCCCCCGCCCCCATCGTGACTAGTACGTCGCCAGGCCGCAGCATGGTTTCCAACAGCCGGCCGATTTCGCCGGGGTCATGGACTCTCAGGACCTCGGTTCCAGCCGCCCGCACCTTTCGGGCAAGATCGGCCGCCGTGACATCCCCGCTATTTAGGGGAGGCTCCCGGGCCCGAAATATCTCTGCGACCGCCACTATGTCGGCATTGTGCAGGCTGGCCGCCAGTTCGTCCAGTAAGTGTCCCGTCCGTGAGGCTTGGTGCGGTTGGAAGAGACAGCAGAGCCGGCGGCCGGGGTACATCTCCCGCACGGATTGGAGGGTAGCAGTCACCTCTGTGGGGTGGTGCGCGTAGTCGTCCACCAGGGTGACGCCCCGCCAATACCCGACCGTCTCCAGACGCCGGTGGAGGCCCCGGAACGCTTCCAGCCCCCGCGCGATATCCTCGGCTGTCACCCCTTGTTCGGCAGCCAGTGCGGCCGCCGCCAGGGCATTGAGCACGTTGTGCCGCCCGGGGACTTGCAGCCGCACGTCGCAGAAGTGCTCCCTTCGCCGGAAGATCGAGAAATTGTAGCGGCCTCGGGATTGCCGAAGCCGGCCGGCCGACCAGTGGGCGCCCTCGCAGAAGCCGAACGTACGCACGCGGCACTTAGGACCGGCGGCAACGCGGCGGGTCACGGGACACTCATCCGCAGCCAACAAGAGGCCGTCGACGGGCAGCGACTCGGCAAACGCTCGGAACGTCGCCTTCAACTGGGCGGGCCAGCGATAGAAATCGAAATGGTCGGGCTCAATGCCCAGGATCACCGCGTGTTGGGGCCGGAGATGGAGGAAGTTCGCCCGATACTCGCAGGCCTCAACGACCATGCACGGGCCGCAGCCGGCACGGCCGCCACTTTGGGCACCGAGCGGGGCCGCCCCGTAAATCACCGTGGGATCGAGGCCGGCACGGACGAGCACCTCGGCGAGCATCGCGGCAGTGGTCGACTTGCCGTGGGTCCCGGCGACCGCCAGCCCCTGCCGGCCGGACGCGATCCGGCCCAGGGCCTCGAAGTAGCTCAGCACCGGGATGCCCAGCTCTGCGGCACGGCGGCGTTCCGGATTGTCCGCCGGGACCGCGTCGCTGGCGACAACCAGGTCCGCGTCGTGCGGAACGTGCTCTGCCGCGTGCCCTTGGTGAATGGCGGCACCGCGGGCAGTCAGAAAGCCGAGCGACTCGCAGTTCACGTCGGAGCCGGTCAAACGCCAGCCCCAGTCCAAGAGCACTTGGGCAAGCGACCGCATTCCGGCCCCGGCAATGCCTAGGAGGTGGGCCTTTCGGGTGCCCGGAGGAACGGAGGTCCAGTCAGAAGGGAGGCTCTTGGCCACTTGGGCACGTTTCCGGCGGAGGAGGCGTTGGCGGCTCGCGCTACGAGGATCAGACTCAGTGGCGGAACGGTACCCGCTGCTTGTAGAATCGAATACGCTGCTGAATGGCATCGGCGAGGGCCTGGTTGCGGCCGGCATGCGCGATCCGCAGTGCTCGCTGGGCGGTGGATACCGCCTCGGTGAACCGCCCCGCCTCGGCGTAGGCCGCCCCAAGGACGTCCAATGCCTCCGGGTCCTCATACCGGGTCAATTCGCAGGCCCGCGTGGCAAGCCGGATCGCTTCCTTCCCGTCCCGCAGCGCCGCATCCTTGCTCATGGCCCGCAGGGACGCCAGATCCAGAATGGCTGGAACGAAGTCCGGGTCTTCTGCCAGCGCGCGGCGATCATGGGCCAATGCCTCCGCGAGTTTCCCTTGCCGGCGCAGCACCTGGCCGTAGGAGTAGTTGGCGGCGGAGTGCTTCGGCTGAAGACGAATCGCTGCCGCCAGGTGCTCTCGGCTCTGGTCGATCTTCCCGCTTTGGAGCAAGACGACTCCAAGAGTCAACCGGGCCTCGAAGAGGTTGGAGTCGATCTGCAGCGCTTTCTCCAGCGACGAGACGGCCTCGGGAAACCTGCCCTGCTTGGCCAAGGCGTTGCCGAGATTGCTGTGGGCCTTGGCGAAGCCGGGGTCCAGCTCCACCGCCTTGGAGAAGTGGCGCGCGGCCTCCTCGGGCTTGTCGATTGCCATCAGGATGATTCCGAGGTTGTTGTGGACCGGCGGGTTCTTCGCATTGATCTCCAGGACCTTCTGGTAGAGCCGGGCTGCGGCGTCGTAGTAGCCCTTTTCGAAGAACGTCTCGCCGGCCCTGAGATACGACGACTCATCGACGAACTGCTCGCGGATCCTCTCGATTGCGTCCGGCTTCGCGTTGACGAACTCGGGAATGTTGGCAGCCCGGTCCGGGGCGGTGAACTGCGCCAGCACGACGGCAGGGCTGCTGCGGCCCTCTCCATCGATGTGCGTGAGGAAAAGCTGCGTGTAGGCCGAGTTGGCCTTCGACGAGAACACCAGCCACTTTCCGTTGGGCGACCAACTGTGCCACGAGTTCATCCGGGCCGTGTTGCAGCGGAGCCTCCGGGCGCTGCCGCCGGAAGCGGGGATGATGTACAGCTCGCTGTCGGGCTGAAGCAGCATGAACGTCGCGGCCTTGCAGAAGACGATCCACTTGCCGTCGGGCGAGTACTTGGGGAAGTAGTTGCTCATGCCGTTGCCCGAGGCCCCCGCGAGCGGCTCCGCTTGGCCTCCCTTCCCGCCGTTGAACGGAATCCGGTACAAGTCGTACTTGAACGTCCGCTCGCCTTCGAGGAACTCCCGGCAGTCTTCCCGGGTCAGGAGGACCGCGTTCTTCTTCCGAAGGTGCTCGGCACGGTGCGCCTTGCTCCTGGCGAACACGAGGTACTTGCCGTCCGGACTCCAGGCCGGGTTGGTTTGCACCAATTGCGGGTCGTCGGCCCCGGGGAGGGCGTGGAAACTCTTCGCCTCCCGGTCGTAGACGACCAGGATGCCCAGGAAGGGGAAGAAAAGCTGGCTGAACGCCAAATCATCCTTGGGGACGAAAACCGACCGGTCCTTCACGGTGCTGACGACGTACCGGCCGTCCGGAGAAACCTGCGACAACATGCCGAAGGTCAGCTCGCCGTCCTCCCTCTTGTAGTCGCTCCACGTGATGATCTTGGGTTTGTCGAGGACCATTTCCTTGGCCACGTGATCGATCACGTAGGACCCCTTGTCGTTGGCGTAGTCCACGTCCATGCCCAGGACCGTGCCGTCGGCGGAGAACGAATGGCAGTTCCCACACATCGGCAGTTTTTCCAGGACAACCGGCGGCTGCCTGGAAGCGACCGTCCCGAACCGCCACCGGATCCGCGAGGGGTCCTTGACGGCATCAATGAAGGGGAGGTTCACCTCCCGGTAGAAGATGGGTGCCCCGACCTCGTCGCGGGAGGTGCGGATGCGGAGGCTGGCCGCGGACAGAATCTCCTTGGGGGCAGAACCGTCAAGCCCCAGAATCGTCACCCTGGCCCACTTCTCCAGAGACCGGCTCTTGATGAGCTGCCAATCCTCGTCTGAGGGCGTCCATTGCGTCTGGCGGCAGCGCTGGGCGATCGGATCCCCCCCCTCCTCGAAATCGACGGCAACGACCCACCCGTTCGACTCCGCGCGGCTGTCCTTCCAGCGAAACGTCGGAGGCGCGATTTCCGGGGGAAACAGCGTCTCGTCGAGCGGATTATGGACCGTCAGTCCGCCCTGCCAAGGGTCTTCCCGGTAAGCAGCGAGGATCTTGTCGATCCGAAGGCCCGCTTCGCGATGGAAGATGCGCAGCCCCACGAGTGTTCCGAGGATGGCCGTGGCAATTCCCCCGACGAGATAGGCCGTCCACTTGCTGCGCCCGGGGCCCCTCTCGGGACATCGCCCGCGGCCGGACTTTGCCATGCTCCCTGCCTCCGCGACGACGGTACCTCAACTCCGGCGACAAGACGTCTGAAACGACCGCTTCGCACGATCCGAAGGAAACCGCCCCGTTTGCGCTGTGCAACCATCGGGACAGTCCCCTCTGCTTCAACCACTACCATAGCACTTGCGCGCCCCCTCCACCAGCAGAAACGCCCCCGCGCGTTTCACCGCTTGCTGGCGACCCGGACTCGATCCCGGCTCAAAGCGTCCTGCCGCCGAGTTGCCAGTGCGAGGATCCGGTCGGCGATGTCGCCGGCAGCACCGGGCCGGGCAAGCCGGCGGATGGACTCGGCCATCGCGGCCCGGCGAGCCGGATCCGTGAGCAACGGGGCAATCACCTCGGCCAGGCGTCGATCCGGCGGGCCGGCAATTCCGCGCGGGTCGAGCGTGAAAGTGCCGCCGGCCGATGTGAAGGCGTCGGCGTTTTTCCGCTGGTGGTCGTCGGCGGCGTGCGGATACGGCAACAAGATCGCCGGCACGCCGGCGGCTGCCAGCTCCGCCAGCGTCGTCCCCCCGGCGCGGGAGATCGCCAAATCGCTCTCGCCGAGCAGCGCCGCCATGTCGGCAACGAATGGGATCACGGCGGCCTCGATTCCAAGCTTGGTGTAAAGCTCCCGGGTCGGCGACAAACCGCGCTGGCCGGATTGGTGGACGACTCTCCAACCGGCCAGAGACAGCCGGGCGCGATCCAACGCCCGGGGGACGAGATCGTTGAGCCCCTGGGCGCCGGCACTGCCGCCGAGAACGGCGAGCTGCCGGTCATGAGATTCAGTAGGACCGGCGTCTCGCCGGTCTGGAAACTCAGTAGGACCGGCGTCTCGCCGGTCTGGAAACTCAGTAGGACCGGCGTCTCGCTGGTCGCGCTGGTTGCGGCAGACTCCGTCGACGGGCGGGACGCCCGTCCTACTGTCCTGCGGGACGCCCGTCCTACTGTCTTGCGGGACGCCCGTCCTACTGTCTTGCGAGACGCCCGTCCTACTGTCTTGCGAGACGCCCGTCCTGCTGTCTTGCGAGACGCCCGTGCTCCCATTTCGTCCCCAAAGCCGCGCGAAGCCGCTGCGGACCGGGTTCCCGGCCACCAGGACCGGGCACCGGGCCTTGAGGTAGCATTCCGTCTCAGGGAACGCGGTGCAAACAAGCGCGGCCCAGCGGCTCAGCCAGCGCGTGGCCCGGCCGGGAACCACGTTCTGCTCCAAGAGGACCAGAGGGACGTGCCGGTGAACCGCCGCGCGGGCCATCGGCACGCTGGCGTACCCACCCAGGCCGACCACCATAGCCGCTTCGTTTGCCGCAAGGAATCGCCGTGCTGCCCAAAAGCCGGCGAGGTTGTCCAGCAGCATGGGGACCCATTGGCGAGGCCGGCGAGTCCAGGGCCGGCATCGCAGCGGAAGATGGGCGAACCCGGCGGCCTCGACCTCCCGCCGTTCCAGGGGGCGGCCCGATCCGGCAAACGTGATCCGCGCGTTGGGGGCGATCTCGACGAGGCGTTGCGCGACGGCCAGGCCGGGAAAAAGGTGCCCCGCGGTCCCGCCGCCGGCAAACACGACGTGTAGCCCGCTGCTACGAGTCATGGTTGGGAAGACCTGCCCTCGCTGCGGTTGCGGTGACGGGCGGCTCGGCGGGCCGATCGAAGCTATTGGATTTCAGGGCGGCCAGGCCCAAGAGGGCACATAGCGCCGAGGCGATCCAGAAGCGGACCACGATCCGGTTCTCCGGCCAGCCCTGGAACTGGAAATGGTGGTGCAGCGGGGCGCAGCGAAAGACCCTGCGGCGGCGCCACTTGAAGAAGCCGACCTGGAGGATCACGCTGGCCGCCTCGGCCACGAAGACCCCGCCGATGAACACCAGGAGCAGCTCCTGCCGCGCGACGACGGCCAACAGTCCCAGGAGCCCGCCCAAGGGGAGCGAGCCGGTGTCGCCCAGGAAGACTTGGGCGGGGTGGCAGTTGAACCAGAGGAAGCCGAGGACCCCGCCGGCCATCGCCCCGGCCAGGAGCGTCATTTCCCCGGCCCCGGGCACGGATGGGACCTGGAGGTATTCGGCCAGCTCGGCATGACCGGCGGCATAGACGACCACCCCCATCGCCCCGGCGGCGAAGAGCAGGCACCCGCCGGCCAGGCCGTCCAAGCCGTCGGCGAGGTTCACGGCGTTTGAGGAGCCGACGATCACCAGCACCGCCAGCGGCACCAGCCACGGCCCCAGCGGCAAAGACAGCCCCAAGAGCGGCACGTGTAGAGGAACCCCGCCGGGGAGCGCGGCCTGCTGGCGGTACACGAGGATCGCGGCCGCGGTGGCCACGATGAGCTGGCCGAGCATTTTGGCCCGGGGGGAGATGCCCTTGGAGCCGCTTCGGAGCTTGGTCAGGTCGTCCACGAGCCCGACGGCGCCGAGCCCCAGTGCCGTCAGGAGCGCCGTCTGCACGTAGCGGTTTGCCAGGTCGCCGAACACCACGAGCCCGGCGACCAGCCCGGCGACGACGAACAACCCGCCCAACGTCGGCGTAGCTTCCTTGTGGCGGTGGAGCTGGAGCAGGCGGGGCGAGTCGCCGACGATCGGCTCGCGGAACCGGGCCCGAAGCCACCCGATCAGCCGCGGCCCCAGCCAGAGCGCCAGCGCGAAACTGACCATGGCGGCCAGCGCGGCGCGGAAGGTGATCTTCTCCAGGGGCGCCAGGCGTGCGGCCCACGCGCCCTCGGGCCAGGCATGGCCGAATTGGCGGACCAACCAGAGGAGCATCGCGGATCCCTTGGCGCAACGGGCCGCAACCGAACAGACGAGCAAGCAGTTCCGAAGTCTTGAAGACCTCGGAAGTCTCGCCGGCGTCAGGGTGTATCCCTGAGCGGCCGGGGCGGCGAACAAATGCCGCCCCGGCGCTCAGTCCGGAACTCCACCGAGAAGCACTTGCCGGAGCGGCTGACCCAGAAGCCGCATCGAGCCGGCAAGCTTGTTGCTCCTACCCCAGGAGGGAGGGTCGCGCCGGGTTCCCGCAATCCCGGCACGGACGGTGGAGTTATCGAATGGTTCAGGGTTCAGGGTTTAGGGTTCGGGGTTCAGTGATTCGGAACGGGAACGAGGCACTCCGGCGCCCCGCCCGACGACACGACTGTTGACAAACGATCTGAGTCCTGTCACTTGTTTCTTCTTTCCTGAACCCTGAACCCTGAACCCTGTCATGCACTCCGTCGCCGCGGAAAACGGTGCAGGGCATCGACGACCCGCTCCATTGCCAGGATCCGCGAGCCCTTGACCAGGACGACGTCGCCGGGCTGGATCGCCTGGCCGAGGTACGGCAAAGTCTCCTCCGGGGTGCGGCAAGGGATCGCCCGGGCTTGCGGCATCCCCGCGGCCCGGGCGGCCGCGACCACGTCGCCGGCGAACTCGCCGCAGGCGATCAGGAGGTCGGCCCCGCAGACCGTCACGATTTGTTGGCCGAGCTCGCGGTGCAGGAGCGCCGCATCGTCGCCCAGTTCGGCCATGTCGCCGCAAACGACGATCCGCCGGCCCGGGGTATCGAAGTCGCGGAGCAGCTCCAAGGCGGCCCGCATGGCGGTCGGGCTGGCGTTGTACGTGTCGTTGATGATCGTTGCCCCGCGGACCTCGATCACCTCGCAGCGCATCGGCATGGGGTCGAAGTTCTTGAGGGCCTGGGCCGTCTCGTCGGGGCCGATGCCCAAGAGCCGGCCCACGGCGACCGCCAAGAGCGCGGCGGTCAGGTGATGGCGTCCCCAGACGGGCACGGAAAAGCGGCAGTCGGCCACGCGGAAGCTCAGTTCGCCCTGGCGCCACCGGACGTCGGCGGCCGACAGGTCGCACTCCAGACCGCGGCCGACCCAAACGACCGGCGCCTTGCAGCGCCCGGCGATCTGCCGCAGCCAGGGGTCGTCCCCGAGCACGGCGTGGCCGTCCAGCGGCAGGGCGGCCAGGAGTTCGGCCTTCGACTCCGCGATCCGCCGGCGACTGCCGAAGCCGCCCAGGTGAGCGTCGCCGACCTGAGTAATCACCCCGATCGCCGGGGCGCAGAGTGAGGCCAGTGCGGCGATCTCGCCCCGGCTGCTGGCGCCCAGCTCCAGCACCGCGTAGTCGTGCTCCGGCTCCATCTGCAGTATGCTCAGCGGCAGCCCCACGTGGTTGTTGTAGTTCCGGGGGCTGGCGACACCCCGGAGCCGGCTCTTCAGCACCGTGTGGATCATTTGCCGCGTCGTGGTCTTGCCCACGCTCCCCGTCACGGCGACGACCGTTCCCTTGAATCGCCGCCGCTTCCACTCCGCCCATTGCCAGAGGGCGTGGAGCGTATCGGGGACCTGAAGGACCCAGCGATCGGCCGGGGCGTCGACGGGGCAGCGGACGACCGCACCGGCGGCCCCGCGGGCCAGCGCCTCGTCGACGAAATCGACGCCGTCGCGATAGGTGCCGGGGAGGGCCCAGAAAATGCTGCCCGGCTCGACCTGGCGGCTGTCGGCGACCACGGGGCCCAGCGGCACCGCCGCAGGGGCCCCCGCGATGCCTTCGGGCACGCGGAGGACGCCGCCGGTCGCTTGTTGGAGATCGCAAAGGGTGCTCATCGGTGTCGTTGGCTCGTCAATCGCTGGTGCCAAATGCTGCTTGGTGTCTCGTGACGCGGCTAAACGGACTGCCTACTTCCTACTGGTATTCCCGTCGGTTGATTCTGGTAGAGCCACTCCCGCGCCGCTTCCCGGTCGTCGAACGGGAGCCGCTTGTGGCCGACGATCTGGCACGTTTCGTGCCCCTTTCCGGCGATCAGAACGCAGTCGCCGGCGCGGGCCCGGCCGAGGGCCGAGGCGATGGCCTCGCCCCGGTCGGGAATGATTTCCGCCTCGCGGGGGCGGCGCATTCCGCGG
>CAYGZA010000186.1:0-13237 GCA_964354135.1 uncultured Planctomycetaceae bacterium | reverse complement strand
TTCGTCCAGAAGGACGAGGTGGTCCTGTCGGCCAACGTCCACAACTACCTCAAGAGCGAAAAGAGCGTGCAGGTCGTCCTGGAGCTGGACGGCAAAGTCCTCCAGCCCCTGGACGAGCAGGCCCGCACGGCCAAGATCGCCCCGAACAAGGAGGCCCGCATCGATTGGCGCGTCAAGGTCCTGGACGAGGGCGAGGCGGTCGTGCGCATGAAGGCCCTCACCGACCAGGAATCGGACGCGATGGAGATGCGATTCCCGTGCTACGTCCACGGGATGCTCAAGATGGAGGCCCGCTCGGGAGTCATCCGGCCGGACCAGACCAGCGGCAAGATGAGCTTCAAGGTGCCGGCCGAGCGGCGGCCGAAGCAGTCGCGCCTCGAGGTCCGCTACTCGCCGACCTTGGCCGGGGCCATGGTCGATGCCCTGCCGTACCTGGTCGATTACCCCTACGGCTGCACCGAGCAGACGCTCAACCGCTTCCTCCCCACGGTCATTACGCAAAAGGTCCTCCTGGACATGCGGCTTGACCTCGCGGACATCCAGAAGAAGCGGGCTAACCTCAATCCCCAGGAGATCGGCGCGGACACCGAGCGCGCGAAGCAGTGGAAGCGATGGGACCGCAACCCGGTCTTCGACCAGGACGAGGTCCGCCGCATGGTCAAGGAGGGCGTCCAGCGGCTCACCGAAATGCAGCTATCGGACGGCGGCTGGGGCTGGTTCTCCGGCTACGGCGAGTATCCCTCGCCGCACACCACGGCCGTGGTGGTCCACGGGCTGCAGATCGCCAGGCAGAACGACGTGGCCCTCGTGCCGGGAGTGCTCGAACGGGGCGTCGAGTGGCTCAAGCGATACCAGGACGGCGAAGTGCAGAAACTCCAAAACGCCAAGAAGGACCCCAAGGTCAAGCCGTGGAAAGAGTACGCCGACAACCTGGATGCCTTTGTCTACATGGTCCTGGTCGATGCCGGCGTGAAAAACGCCGAGATGCACGAGTTCCTCTACCGCGATCGCACCAAGCTGGCCGTCTATAGCCTGGCGATGTACGGACTGGCGGTCGAGAAGCTCGGCGACCGCGAGAAGCTCGACATGGTCCTCCGCAACGTCGGCCAGCACCTCCAGCAGGACGAAGAGAACCAGACCGCCTGGCTCAACCTCCCGGAGGGCAACTTCTGGTGGTGCTGGTACGGGAGCGAGTACGAGGCCCACGCCTACTACCTGAAGCTCCTCTCGCGCACCGATCCCAAGGGCGAGGTCGCCCGGCGGCTGGTCAAGTACCTCTTGAACAATCGCAAGCACGCCACCTACTGGAACTCGACCCGCGACACGGCCGTCTGCGTCGAGGCGATGGCCGATTTCCTCCGTGCCAGCGGCGAGGAGCGGCCGGAGATGACCGTCGAGGTGTGGCTCGACGGCCAGCTCCAGAAGGCGGTCGAAGTGACGCCCGCGACGCTCTTCAGCTTCGATAACAAGTTTGTGCTCGAAGGCGAGGCGGTCAAGGACGGCGGGCGCGTTGTGGAGCTCAAGAAGCGCGGCCCCGGTCCCCTGTACTTCAACGGCTACCTGACCAACTTCACCCTGGAGGACCCGATCGCCAAGGCCGGGCTGGAGATCAAGGTCGAGCGCAAGTACTACCGCCTCAAAAAGGCCGACAAGTCCGTCAAGGCGGCGGGCTCGCGCGGGCAGGTGGTCGACGAGAAGGTCGAGAAGCACCAGCGCGAGCCGCTCGCGGACCTGGCCATGCTCAAGAGCGGCGAACTCGTGGAGATCGAGCTGGAAATCGCCAGCAAGAACGACTACGAGTACATCGTCTTCGAGGACATGAAGCCCGCCGGCTTCGAGCCCGTGGATCTCCGCAGCGGCTACACGGCCAACGCCCTGGGGGCCTACATGGAGTTCCGCGACAACCGGGTGGTCTTCTTCGTGCGCGGGCTGGCCCGCGGCAACCACAGCGTTTCCTACCGGATGCGTGCCGAGATCCCGGGCAAGTTCAGCGCCCTGCCCACGAAGGCTTGGGCGATGTACGCCCCGGAGCTGAAGGCCAACTCGGACGAGATCAAGCTCCAGGTGCAGGATTAGGCGGGGAGACTCACCACGGAGGCACGGAGAGCACGGAGGGTGGGAGACTTCGCGCGGGTGCCACGGGCAGCTTGTCTGCCCGTGCGGTCGGCATGACCGAAGCAGGCATGTAGGCTGGGGCGGAGCGAAGCGCAGCCCCAGCCACATCGCGTAGTCCTTCGGCTGCTGGGGCTGGCACCTCAGCCTACGATTCTCCCAAGCTCGCGATAGGCGTCGGCCGGCGACGGAGGGCATCGCGGCACGGATTTCACGGCACGCCGTGACATTTCACGGGGAGATCCGTGAAATATGACCGGATTGACGACTGGAAAGATCGTGTTTATCCGGGTTTGGGTCGCGGCATTCGACCTTGAGATGCGGGCTGAACCAACGCCGTAACTCGGCTGGCTAGTGCGGGTTCTTGCTGGGCTCGTGGCTCCCGTCCCCTTGTGCCGGTGCCTCAAAGACGCCGAAGGGCATGGCTTTTGCACGCTAAGTCGCCTAGCTCTCGCAAACCCAACCGGCTGTGCCGGTTGCCAGCAAAGTCCCGCGGAAGCACCGCCGATAGCAGGAAGGGCATCGCCGATCCGTGGCCGCGGAGGGGGAGGTGGGGAAGCAGCCAGGGACCGCAGCCGCACAGGCGGCGTGATTCGCAAGGGAGCAAGGCTCAGGAAAAAGTCCAGGATGGCACTTCTGACTCCAGGAGGGAGGTATGCGCGTCTCTGCGATGACTCGGGTCAGCCGGTTGAGGTTCTACGGAGTGCTGGCGGGAGTAATCGTTTTGGGCGCGCCGTCTGCCTTGGCGCAGCACCCCGATTCTGCCAGCGTCACGGAATTGCAGCGCCGCATCGAGGGACTGGAGACAGTCGTCCGGCAGATGCAGGCGGGCCAGCAGGCGGATTCAGATCGGCCCGATGACACACCGCCGTCTGCGGCGGGCAGACCGGAATTGACGGCCCCTTCGCTCGGATCGGCAAACGCCGAGGCGGATGCCTCAACCGGCGGCGGTGGCGGGGCGGGCGAGAAGGGCGCGACGGCGCCCGCTGGCCCCCTCTGCGCCGGCTGGCAAGAGGGGTTCTTCGTACAGTCCCCGGACAAATCGTTTGTCCTGCGGATCACGGGACAAGTCCAAGCGGATTACCGGGACTTTCTCAACGCTGCTGACCGCACCGACATCGACACCTTCCTGGTTCGGCGAGCCCGCCTCGGCATTGAGGCCACCATGTTCAAGTATTACGAGTTCCGTTTGCTGCCCGATTTCGGCGGCTCGTCGCCCGCGATCACCGACGCTTACCTCAACGTCCACTACGGGGACGCGCTGCAATTCGAGGTGGGCAAGTTCAAGCAGCCGTTCAGCTACGAACAACTGATCCAGGACCGTTACGTGCCGGCGATGGAGCGGTCGATCATCGACCAGTTGGTGCCTGCCCGGGACGAGGGAGTGATGATCCACGGCCGCAAGCTGTTCGAGGACAGGCTGGACTACGGCGTGGCCGTCTCCAACGGCGAGATCAACGGCAATACCGACACCAACAGTCATAAGGACCTCAACGGCCGGATCGCCATCCGACCGTTCAACGACCCGGACCGATGGGATCTTCTGCGCCGCCTTCAATTCGGCATTTCGGGCGGCGTGGGCGTGGAGAACGAGCCGGTCAGCCCCAATACCCTCAAAACTCCGGCCACCGTGCCCTGGTTTGCCTACAACTCGACCGTCCGGGCCGATGGCATCCGTTACCGCCTGAGCCCTGAAGTGGCCTTCTTCTATCGCTCTTTCGGGCTGGTTGCACAATACTATCATCAACAGCAGCAACTGCGGCCCGCAGCCACCGGCCCCTCGTCTGTGCTGAAGGAAGACGTGCCCATGGACGGCTTCTATGTCCTGGCCACCTGCTTCCTGACCGGCGAGGAGAGGACCGAGTGCTCGCAGCAGATCGACCCGATGCGGCCCCTCGATCCCCGATGCCCGCTCAGCGCGCCCGGGGCCTGGGAGCTGGTGTTCCGCGTTTCGCGCCTCGACGTGGATGACGCGGTCTTTTCGCCCGGGCTCGCCAACCTGGCAGACAGGACCAAGTACAGTTCCGGGGCTACCGAATGGACGTTCGGACTGAACTGGTACTGGAACAAATGGGCTCGGTCACAGCTTAACTGGGAACATGCTTCGTTCGACGACCCGGTGAAGCTTGGGGCGGCGCCCAGCCCCTACCTCAGACACCAGGACACCCTCTACGCCCGGTTCCAGTACATCTTCTGACGGCGGCGGGTGGAGCGGGCATCCACCATGCGCCACGGCGGGTGCCGCGGGCAGCTAGCCTGCCCGTGCGGTCCGTGTATCCGGTGAGAGGCGTGACCAAAGCGGAGGGCACGGACCATCACGCGCGCACTCCGTGCACATGCAGCACTGGCCGACGACCGGCCAGTGGCACACGCTCGTCTTGTACCGGACGCGTGCCGAGATCCCGGGCCGCTTCAGTGCCTTGCCCACGAAGGCTTGGGCGATGTACGCCCCGGAGCTGAAGGCCAACTCGGACGAGATCAAGCTCCAGGTGCAGGACTGATCGCCGCTTGCGGCCGTGCTAAGCCGCTTGCGGCTTGGCAGCCGCATAACAGCGTATTGCATTATTGCAACGCAATGATATAATACTCCAGCAAGCCCGACCGGGAGGGGTCGATGCGGTTCTTCCAGGTAATCTGGGACGACGACGATCAGCCGGAGGGGAATGTTCATCACATCGCGGAACATGGGCTTACCATCGAGGACGTGGAGCACGTTCTGGAGAACCCGACGGCGGAAGGGACCAGCGACAGCACCGGACGGCCCTGTTGTCTTGGATGCACGCCCGGGGGCGAGTTCATTATCGTCGTTTATGAGCACATCGACGAGGAAACGATCTACCCCGTGACCGCCTACGAGGTCCCGGAACCGTGAGGATGAGAAGCGATATGGACAAGAAAAAGATCATCGGCCGCATCCGGCGTCGGGGACCGGAGAGCCGCGAGGAAGTAAAGCGGCTCCGGGAGATCCGGGAAAAAGTGCGGCAGGAGTTCCCCCCGCGCGATCCACCGCGGCTTCAGCCGGTCACGGCGGGTGTCGGGGCACGGATTCGCGCGGCCCGGGAAGCTCAGGGCCTCACCTGGTACGCGGTGGCGAAACGGGCGGGGATTCCCAATCCCAGCACGGTCCGCGACATCGAATACGGGCGGGACACGAAGCTCTCCAGCGTGCAGGCCGTCGCCGAGGCGCTCGGGCTGCGGCTGGAGCTGGTCGAGGTCTGAGACCTCCGCGCGGGCGCGCTTGCCATGGGCAAGCCTGCTTGCCCGTGCTTGCGTTCTCCGCGGATGGGAAGCATGCCCACGACAGGCGTGGGCATGGCACCCGAGCTGCCGCAAAGACTCCCGTAGTCGGTCGGCCACGGGGGTTGGCGCCCCAGCCTACAATCCTTGCCGAAGTTGTCCCTACGCGGATCCTTTCTTTCCCCACCGGAGGATATCCGCGTCCAGGAGCCCTTGGGCAAGTCCACCGTAGTCCGGGAACAATGTCCGCTGATTCACTCCGAACCGGTTTAGGTCAGCAAGCCTCTTAAACCTGACGTCTCCAGGAACAATGAACTCGTGTAACTCGCGGATGTGTAGCTGATCGTCCGGGTAGTACTTGCCCGCGAGTTTGTCCAGGGCCGTCCAGGGGTTCTCCTGGATCGTGAAAAACGCGGTCTGCGCGTTGATCCGACTTGCCACGACCATCGGATACACCAACTGGATGCCCTTGACGTCGAAGGGCCCCATTTCTTTGTTGAACACATTGAGTTCCAACGCCAGATGTCGCGTATGCACCGGCACAAGCATCCAAATCTTGGCGTCGGGCGGGGGTCCGTCCTTGCGGTAGTCGCAGGCAAAGTAGAGGGCTGCGTACGGGTTCGCAGTCCAGTCCATGATGCGCACAGGCAGGCCATAGTGGCGGCCGATGAACATCGCCTCCCATTCGCTCAGTTCTCGGCCAGCGTATTCGTAGGCGTGGCGTCGAAACCTGTGGAGAATGCCCCTCTCATCATCTTCGCCGAACGTGAACGTCTCCCCAGCATAGCAGTGTGGTCTGCCAATGCTTGGCGTAAGTTCATAGGTCGCGTCCGGCAGGCCTCTAAGCCAGACTGCTCCTGTCCGAGATCTCTTTCGAATGTGGTAGACCTTGTCGAGAAGCTCGCACGGTTTGTTGATTCTCTCGCCGGTGCGGATGACTTCAAATGTCGCCATGACTTCGCCTCCCGGATTGCCTCAGAATCGGGGTCGATGTCGCTGGTGTCAGGGGTCGAGTAGTGTTCTCTTTGGCTAGACGACAGGTTCCGGCGGAAAGTGAAAATGCCCGGCGATCGTGCCGGCACGCGGTGATATCATCGTCGCGTTCTTCTCGCGGTAGCGCATAGCCGTCCGACGCGACCTTTATTCTCTGCAGCATACCCGACATGCCCACGACCAGCGTGGGCATGGCACCCAAGCCAACAGGGCCCGCCGGGCGTTTCCGGCCGAGCACGCTGTGGCCGACTGTCAACCGGAATCGCGACCACCGTCTCGAAAATGAGCTATACTTCAGGATAGGGGCAGGTCGGCCAGTCTTCGCGCCTTCTCATCCTTTCGGGTCGAGTCCTTCTGGTATGGGTTTGGGCTCCGTCTTACAGACTGCGCTTTCCGGCATGTCGGCCGCGGAAACCGCGGTGGCCGTGGTGGCCAACAACCTGGCCAACGCCCGAACGCCGGGCTTCAAGGCGTCCACGCCGCAGTTCGCCACGCAGACGCCGCAGACCTACAGCGCCGGCAGGGCGCCTTCCGGATCGAGCGGCGGCACCAACCCGGTGCAAGTCGGCAGGGGCGTAACTCTCGCCGGAACCTCGACCGACTTCTCCCAGGGGACCATTGCCATGGGCGGCGATTCGCTGAGCCTGGCCATCGAGGGCGAGGGGCTCTTCATCCTCGAGGGCCCGCGCGGCGAGCGGCTCTTGACCCGCGACGGCCGGTTCCAGCTCAACGCCAACCGGGAGCTGGTCACGGCCGACGGTCACCGCGTGCTCGGCTTCGGCACCGACGGGAGCTTCCAACTGCAAACCACACGGCTTGTACCGCTGCGGATCCCCGCGGGAGCGGTGGTGGCCACGCCGTCGGGCGGGACCGCCGAACTCACCGGCTTCAGCGTCGGCAGTGACGGCCGCATCCGGGGTCGTTTCAGCGACGGCAGGTCCCGCGATCTGGGGCAGATCCGGCTGGCGCGGACGTCCAATCCCTCGGGCCTCCAGCAGCGCGGCGGCACGCGCTACGCGACCGGTCCCAATTCCGGCCTTGCCGTGGAAACGAACCCTCAAGAGGGCGGAGCGGGGGCAATCCTGGCCGGCGCGACCGAGCTCTCCAACACCGACCTGGGGCGAAGCCTGGTCGACTTGCAGCTTGCCTCGGACCAGTTCCGCGCCGGTGTCCAGGTAACCGACACGGCCGTTTCCCTCCTGGACGAGCTGGTGAATCTCCGGCGGCCGGCCCGCTGAGAACGCGGCGGCACAGCCGCCCCGAGGCTGCGCAATGACGTCGGGTGGCATGCCCTCGCGCAGCGTGGGCATGATTGCCGGCGCACCGCGCGCTCTGATCACCGGATCGGCGAGTAGTCCGTAGGCCGCATCACGGTGCTCTTGACTTCCTTGACGATCACCCCGTCCTTGTGCGACTCCTGGAAGGCCTTCTGCCATTCGGGATCGGCCTTGAAGGCTGCCCATGCCTTCGCCTGAGCCTCGCGGCTGGGGAAGGCGACGACGTAGATCAGCGTGTTCTGCGCGTCGGGCCCGTCGGTCGGGGTCCAGTAGCCGATGAGCTCGATGCCGTGCTTCTTGAACAGGCGGTTGGTGTGTTCGCGGAACCGCTTGTGCAAGGCTTCGAGCTTGCCCGGATTCGCGGTGTAGACCCGCAGCTCGAAGATGCGGTCCTTCTTGGCCGGCTGGTCTTCCGCCCCGGCGTTCCGGCAGGCCGTCGCCGCGAGCGCAGCGGCCAATCCCAATAGAAGCGTAATGCAAAGCGCGCGTCTCATGGCAAGCTCCTCGGTTTCGGTGTGCTTTTCTTTGCCGCCGCGGCACGGCGGCGCTACCTGGACGTGCCGTCAGGATAGCCGAAACGTGGCTTCGGTTCAACCTCGCCGGTGGATCCGCTCCGGGGAGTCGCCGCCACAAATTGGTTGTGCGGCCCATCCAGTCGCAATATGATGTCCTACTGGGGGCCTGGCTCGACGGCGGACCGTGCATGCCGGTGCGGGCTTCGTCCGGCCCGGCACGGGCCGCGCCGTCTTTGAATCACGCAAGGCTTGGTGTCGATGAATCGCATTGTCTTTGCCGTAGCGGCCTTGTGGTGGACGTGTGGTCTCTGGAGCGCGCCCGGCGCCTTGGGCCAAGTGCCCGCGATTGCGATCCATTTTCAGGATCAGCCGGCGGACTCGCTGGCGCGGCTCATGGAGCCTGGCCTCGGGATCGGGCTTGACTTGCCCGGGGTGCCTGCCGAGCAACTGGCCCGAAGGCTGGCCGTTTCCGTCCCTTCGGCCGAAGAGGTCGTCACGAGCGATCCAGTCACAGGGTTGGTGCTCACCCAGAAGCGGCGCTGGCTCCCGCACGAGCGGATGCTGCTTCTGGAAACGACCCTCCGCAACGCCGGCCAGGCCCCGGCCGCCGTCGCGTCGGTCCGCCTGGCCGACTGGGTCTTCCGCGTGTCTGAGGGCCAAGACAGCCTCCGCTACCGTGAGCTTGCCCACCGGCAAGATACCTGGTACGGCTCCACGTATTGGACCGGGCCGGATTGGACCCGCGTGGGCAAAGACTGGCATCACCCTGGAGAGAATACCCCGAGCGTCCGCCGATTCACCGCCCCGCGGGACGGCCGCGTCACAATCACCGGCCGTGTCTACAAAGCGCACGTCGAGAAGAGCAGCGACGGCGTGCGACTCTTCATCCGCCACGGGGCCCGCGACGTGTGGACCGCCGAAATTGGCGGCGACGATGCCAAGGGCGTCGAGCCGAATCTGTCGCTCGATCTCCGCAAGGGCGAGGCGATCCGCTTCATCGTCCACAAGCGCGGCTTGATCTTCTGCGACACGACGCACTGGGACCCGGTCATCCGCTATGCCGACGGCGAGACCTTCCAAGCGTCTCAAGGATTCGCTGGGAACAAGCAGCCCGAGGCCGCGTGGTCCTATGAGATGGAAGTGGATCCGCAGACGAAGATGGGGCTTCCCGTCGTCCACGGATTTTGCGCGGAGGGCGCCCTCTTCCAGACCAGCCTCAGCCTGGCTCAGCCGGTGGAATTCGGCGACCAAAGCGCGCTGGGGCTCTGGGTCGTGACCGACGGGGCCGACCGCAGCGGGCTGGCCGTCGCGGTTCTCGGAGGCCGCCCGTGGCGGTTCCGCGCCGGACTGACCGCTGAAGGCCGCCTCAGTCTTCGGCTCTTCGCATCGGACGAGAAGGTCGCCGTTCCGCTTGGCCCCGGCCAAACGCTGTCGTTGCCCCCCGTCGCTGCGGGGGCGTACCGCGGCCCGTGGTCCAGGGGCATGTCGCTTCTCCAGGGGCTGCTGGCGTCCGGCGCCGTGGAGGGCGCGGCAGGTCTCAGGGACTCAATACACAAAGGCAACGATCCCGTCCGAGAACTCGACTATTGGGCCATGGTGCAGGCCGACTGGCGGCGGTCAGACAAAATCGCCGAAACGCCGCAGTCCTACGCCGCCGCGACGCGAAAGCATCTCGAAAAGGCCCGGTTCCTCTCGGCCGATCTGCGCCGCGGCCAACCAGCGGACTTCCTCGGGGCCGAGAGTCGGCAATTGGAGCAGCTTGCCCAACTGGCGCAGGGGTCCGGCTTGGGCCTGGCGGAGTGCCGCGGGCTGTACTTGCGGGTTCGCAGCCTGAAGCGCCGCATCGCCCTGGCCAATCCGCTGATGGGCTTCGGCAAGCTCGTATTCACCAAGCGGGTGCCGACCTCGTACAGCCACCTCGTGATGCAGTACTTCGGCTGGCGGGCCCGCCCCGGCGGCGGCCTGTTTGTGCTGGAAGAGCCGGGCCGCTCGCTGGCCGGCCGGGACATCCTGGGCGGTAAGCTCGCCGGCGGCAACGTGCTGGAGCCGCGACTTTCGTTCGATGCCCGGCGGATCGTCTTTTCCTTCGTCAAGGCCGGCGGCCGCGACTTTGACCCCGCTCAGTTGAACAACCAAATCGATGAAGCCTTCTATCACGTCTACGAAGTACACATCGACGGCACGGGATTGCGGCAGCTCACCAACGGCCCGTACGACGACCTGATGCCGACGTACTTGCCGGACGGGGGGATTGTCTTCTCCTCGACGCGGCGCCGCGGCTACGCCCGGTGTTTCGGCGGCCAGTTCAGCCCCCGCTGGCACGTCTACACGCTCCACCGCATGGACGGCGACGGCAAGAACATCCGCACTCTCTCCTTCCACGACACGAACGAATGGTTTCCGACGGTACTGCCCACGGGCCAAATCCTCTATGGCCGCTGGGACTACATCGACCGGGACGCGGTGACGCACCAGAACCTCTGGACGACGCGACCCGACGGGACAAGTCCCGCCGCCTTGTGGGGGAACGCCACGGCGAGCCCCCACTGCTCGTTCCAGCCGCAGCCGATTCCGGGATCCAACAAGATCGTTTTCACCGCCTCGGCGCACCACTCGATCGCGGCCGGCTCGATCGCGATCGTGGACCCGGCAGTCGCTCGCGACGGGCACCAGGCGATTACCCGGATCACGCCGGAGATTCCGTTTCCGGAAGCGGAAGGGATGAACATCCCGGAGTACTACGAGGCCCCGTGGCCGCTTTCGGAGAAGTACTTCCTGGTGGCCTACAGCCCGACGCCGCTGGTCTGGGAGCCGGGCGCCAACGAGGCGAACGCCCTGGGGATCTACCTCCTGGACGCGTTCGGCAATCGGGAGCTGATCTACCGCGATCCGGAAATCGGCAGCACGAACCCCTGCCCGCTGGTGCCGCGGCCGACCCCGCCCGTGCTTCCGAGCCACTTGCCCGAAAACGCCCCGCCGCAAGGCGAGATGCTCCTTATCGACGTGTACCGCGGGCTGGGCAGCGTCCCGCGCGGGAGCATCAAGGCGCTGCGGATCGTGCAGATCTTCCCGAAAACCACGCACGTCGCCAACAGCCCGCCGATCGGGATGGCGGCGGAGGAGAACGGCCGCGCGATCCTTGGAACGGTGCCCGTGGAGCCCGACGGCTCGGCGCGGTTCGTCGTGCCGGCCGGGCGGCCGATCCTCTTCCAGGCCCTGGACGCCGATGGTTTTGCCTACCAGACGATGCGCACCGTGACGTACGTTCAGCCGGGAGAGAAGGTTTCCTGCGTCGGCTGCCACGAGGACCGGATGAGCGCCCCCATCCGCGACGCGGCAGCGGTCGTCGCGATGCGACGGGCTCCTTCACCGATCGATCCCGGGCCCTTGGGCGGGCGGCCTTTCTCGTTCGTCGAGGTGGTCCAGCCGGTGCTCGACCGCCACTGCACCCGCTGCCACGGCGGCGAAAAGACCGAAGGGAAGATCGACCTTACGGCCAAGCCCGAAGGGGCCTTCACCCGCTCCTACGTCGCGCTGTGCGGCGATCGGAACTTCTGGGCGGAAGGCACGAATCCCAAGAACGCGGCTGAGGCCCTCGTGCCGCGGTTCGGGGCCCGCAACCAGGTCCAGCGGACTCCGCCCGGCGGCATGTATGGCGCCCTCGGGAGCCGTCTCATCGGGCTGTTGCGCCAAGGGCATTACGAGGCGAAGCTTGCGCCCGACGAATTCCGCCGCCTGGCCGCCTGGATCGACCTGAACGCGATCTTCTACGGCGTGAACGATCCCGCGTGTCAAGCCCGGCAACTCCGAGGGGAAGCGGTCGGGATGCCGGAGATCCAGTAAGCGGAGAGCCGCTCCAGGTCATCTCGACAGTCACAGACCCAGAAGTCTGTGGATTTCCCGGTCGAGCGCTGCCACTTGGTGCTCTGCCAGCTTTCCAATGACTCGCTGAATGCGCCGGCGGTCGATCACTCGCAATTGATGCGTCAGCACGACCGATTCGACGTCGAGACCGTTTGTGTCCGTCGGGGAGATCGTAAGAGAACCCGGGAATCGGGCAGCGCTGAGGCGTGATGTCATTGGGACAATCAGCACCGTAGACAGGGTCGCGAAGTTTTTCTCGTCTTGGACCACGATCGCGGGACGTGTGCCGAATTGCTCCCTGCCGGATGGTCCCGCCGGCGGAGGCAACTCCACGCGTACAATGTCCCCGCGCTTCATCGCGGCTACTCCGGCAGATCGTCTTCCATCGCTCCAAGGGCTTCGTCGCTTGCGGCTTCCCAGGCCTCGAATTCGCTGCGCAGTTGAGGATCCGTCAGATGGACAGGGCGGTTTCTATTAGGGCGCTTGGGAGGTGGATATTTGGCAAGCAAGTCTCTGACTTTGGCGAAAGGCACAAAGAGACTGATCGCCCTGTCTCTTGGTACTCCGGGCGCTCCCTTGCTCGGCTGCGTCATCGCAGGAGTCTGCTCGATGACCTCACTCATCGCGATTCTCCTCCTGGGTTTGTCCTGGGATCTTCTGGATGGCAAGAAGGCGTCTGGACATCAGCAGGTCGTCGCCCGCCCACAGTTCACAGTGGTATAATCCGGGTTTTGGCAACGCAGTTTCGACACCCACCGCCGTTTCCATCACGACAAGCGGGTCTTCAAAGGGGATATCGAACTCTATCTTGAATACCGGGCCCTCGGTGCCATTCTCGGTCTTGTCAACAATACCGGATTCGGCATCGACCAACCGCAATCGAAGTCTCGTCTGACCAAGGCCGTCCGTAATCGCAAAGTAGATGCAGAATCCAACCTTCGCTGGATAGGTATCGGCGCCAACGGTGCTAAACGTTCCGAGAATAGTATGCTTGCCGGTTGCGGAGTCCCGGTGAACGGCATCACAAAGCACCATGGCTAAACAGTACGGTTCTGCCATTTGACATCGCCATCAACACAATGCCCCTCTACCTCGACGATTCTAAGATAGAGTCTATCACCCATCTTCGACACTTGGAAGGGCTGCTTACCCCTCTTGCCGTTGAAAATCAAGGACGTACGACAATTTTCCGGCGGCGGAGTCGAAAATGTAGTGCCATAAGTTCTCCGTTTTCTGCCT
>CAYGZA010000185.1:0-13370 GCA_964354135.1 uncultured Planctomycetaceae bacterium | reverse complement strand
CCGGAGGAAGTGGTCCACGTGGGCGACCGGATCGATGTGAAGATTCTCCGGGTCGATTCGGAGGAGCGGAAGATCGGGCTGTCGCGCAAGCGGGTCGAGTGGTCGGGAGGGGGCGGTGCCCCGCCGGCCGAGCCCGGCCCATCCACCCCCGGTATTCCCCCCAGCGAGCTCAGGGGCGGCGTGGGGCGATCCACCGGGCCGCTCATTCAGACCGGGCCGGCGGCGCCGGCCGAATCTCCGGCCCCGCCGTCCAGGGTCAACCCGCCCGAAGGGCCCGCAGAATCGTAACCGTGGCCCGGTAATCGCGCGCCGCAGACTTCCGAAGTCTTCAAGACTTCGGAAGTCTGCTTTGGCATAACTCCTCCCCGCCGTGCGACCGTGTCGGTCCCCTTCGGAAACGTCCCTCCCTTCGCTATCGCCCGAAAGTCGCGCACATTCGGTCCACGGCGTCGGCCCGTCGCTTCGTTGCAGAAACCCCCGGCCCACCGACGATAGTTGTGGTGGGTCCGTCTGCCGCCATTTTCCCGCCGACACCACACCTATGAGCAAGACACGACGCAGACCTTCCGCCTCCTCGCCCCAATCGCCGCTGGAAACGTACCTCCGCGAGATCAACGAAACGGCCCTCTTGTCCGCTGAGGATGAGCAGGACCTGGCGGTCGCCATCGGGGAAGGCGACGTGCAGGCCCGCGACCGCATGGTCCGCGCCAATCTCCGCCTCGTGGTCAACATCGCCCGGGGCTACACCGGCAAAGGGCTGACGCTTCAAGACCTCATCGAGGAGGGGAACCTCGGGCTATTGCGGGCCGTCGAGGGGTTCGATCCGGCCATGGGGACCCGGTTCTCCACCTACGCCAGCTACTGGATCAAGCAGTCGATCAAGCGGGCCTTGATCAACACGGCCAAGACGATCCGTATCCCGGCCTACATGGTGGAGCTCCTGTCGAAGTGGCGTCGGGCGTGTACCCGATTGGCCGAGGAACTCGGCCGCACTCCGACCCCGGAGGAGATCGCCCGCGTGCTGGGCCTGCCCCGCAAGAAGCTCCCCATCATCAAGAAGGCCATCCGCATCTACAATCTCACCCCGCAGACGGACCAGGCCGAGGCCGGCTGGTCCCTGGGCGAGATGGTCACGGATGAGCGCGCCCGCAGCCCCGAAGACGAAATGGTCGAGACAGACAACCTCAGTCACGTCCTCCGGCGGCTGGATGTCATGGACCAGCGCGAGGCCACGGTGCTGAAGATGCGATTCGGCCTGGAGGACAACGAGCCGCGGACGCTCAAAGAAATCGGCGAGACCCTCGGGCTTACCCGCGAGCGGGTCCGGCAGATCGAGACCGAGGCCCTCGGCAAGCTGGCCGAGGCCCTCAACGGCCCGGCCTGAGAATGTCGTGGGAGTGGCATGCTCTCACGACGCGAAGCGTCGGGTGAGCATGTCATGCCGACCCTGCCTGCGGCAGTGACGGCATGCCACCCAGTTCAAAGCACAAGAAGCACAAGTTGTTCTGCGGTTTCACTCAGTCCTTGGCCACGTAGTCCACCACCAGCACCTTGTCCAGGTAGGGCCGCAGCACCTTGCCGAACTCCTTGTGCGACGGGTGAGGCAGGTATTCGTCCCGCGCCTTCGCGTCGTTGAAGGTCAGGAAGAAGCAGTGGGTGAAGCCTTGCGAGAGGCCCTCGGGGCTCATGTTCGTCCCCCACTCAAAACCCCGGATCGCCGGGACCTTCTTGGGCAGTTCCCGGAAGGCATCCTCGACTTTCTTAATCTCCTCCGCGCTCGTGCCGTCCTTGAACTTGAACAACACGACGTGGCGCACGCGCCCCAGGTTCGGGTTCTTTCTGGCTTTCCTCTCCGACGGGGCCTGCCCCACGGCCAGTCCGACCACCAATGCGCAAACCACCGCAGCCACCGCTCCACCGGCAATCCACTTTCTCATGATGCGCTCCTCCGATTTCTAAAGGTTAGCCCGACAACGCCGCAGTATACCGGGGCGATCCGCCGGGTTCAAACTCTCCCCTTCTCCCGACGGCGGCGGCAACCTATATTCGGGCCAGTTCAAGCCATCGTCCTTCCTCCAAACGCGACCGAAAGGACCGTCCCGTGAGCCCCGGATCCCTGCCGCCGAATCTGGCCGACTACATCCGCGCGATTCCCGATTTTCCCAAGCCGGGGATCATGTTCCGCGACATCACGCCGCTCTTGGCCAACCCGGTGGCGTTCCGGGAAGCGGTCCGGCAGCTTTTCCAACGGGTCCGCGGGCGAAAGATCGACGTCGTCGCGGCGGCTGAGGCCCGGGGATTCCTTTTTGCCGCCCCCGTGGCCGTGGAATTGCACGCGGCACTGGTTCCCATCCGCAAGAAGGGCAAACTGCCGTTTACCACCTTGTCGCACACCTATGACCTGGAATACGGCAGCGACACCGTCGAAATGCACGTCGATGCCATTCCCCAGGGGGCCGCCGTCCTGATGGTCGATGACCTCCTGGCAACCGGCGGGACAATGGAGGCCTGCTGTCGGCTGGTGGAAAAGGCGGGCGGCCGCGTCGTTGCCTGCGCGTTTCTGGTCGAGCTGCTCGCACTCGGCGGGGCCGCCAAGCTCTCCCGTTACGAGACCATCAGTCTCATCCGGTACGAGTAGCAGGCAGCGGGCATCGGAACGGGCCGCAGGGTTTCCCCAATCGCTAATTCCGAATCCTGGGGCCGGCAGACTCGTTACTGCCGGAACATCTTCACGCATCCCTACCATGCGCAGGACCGATATAGTTTATGGCGATGAGGCGGCCTTTCCTCGGCCCGCCTGTCGGAAAGTAGCAAGCAGTATAGGCGTCTCGCCTGTCTCAAGGGAAAAAGTGATGAGAATTCGTGCTCTTGCGATGCTCTTGGCCGGCGTGTTGGCCGTCGGGGCGATTTTCCCGCCGGTTGTGACGGCCGGATGGCCATGGCGATGGTTTGGGGCCAATCGCGCGGCCACCCAATCGCCGGGAAGCAGCCTGGCTCCCGCCCTGCATCCCGTTCCTCCCGGTCCGTGGCCCGCCACTCCCAGCCCCTCTCCGCCGGGGCCCAAGCCCTACTTCGGCCAGGCCCTCGGGGCCACCTACTACAACTGGGGCTATTTCGGGGCCCATCGTCACGCCCAGCTCCGGACCCACGCGGACTACGAAGACAACACCTACCGAGAGCACGGGCACCAAAAGGGCTACTGAGCCTGCCGGGCCGTAACCTATCCTTTGGATGGGTAGCGCGAAGGGGTCGGGAGTCGTTTTCTTGCGTTGCGACTAGACCCGGCCATTCTCCATCAACAGGAAAACGACTCCCGACCCCTTCGTTCGTCTCCCTTTTCCTTTCCGCGGGTTCCTGGATCACATAGGGGATGGAAGTCGTCCTTGCCATCGCCGGGGTCACTGCGCTGGTTTGGGGCGCTGTTGTCTTCTTGCGAGGGGGACTGCTCGGCGGAGCCCTGCTTGTCCTGCTGGCCGGCTGCTGCTTTGGGCATCCCCTGTTCCACGCGGCGCTGGGCCCGGTGCCGCTGACGATCGACCGGGCCCTCTTCGCCCTATTCTTGGCCCAATACGTGGTCTGGCGGCGGCTCGGCTGGGCCGACCCGAAGCCCTTGGGGGCAGCCGAGATCGCCCTGGCCGCGCTCATCGCGGTTCTTGGGGTGAGCACCCTAGCCCACGACTGGCAGGCCCGCAACGCCCAACCGGCGGCTCGCCTGCTGTTGGACTACCTCATGCCGCTCGGCATGTATTGGGTTGCGCGGCAATCGAGGATCACCGAGCGCGGCGTCCTGACGACGCTCGCCTGCCTGGCCGGGTTCGGCCTCTACCTTGCCCTCACCGCGGCCGCTGAGGCCTGGGAACTCCGGGCGCTGGTCTTCCCGGCGTACATCACGTCGCCGGATTTCCCCGAGTTCTACGGGCGGGCCCGCGGGCCGCTCCTGAATCCGGTGGGAAACGGCATTCTGTTGGGGGTCGGCCTGGCGGCCGGCCTGATGGCGTGGCCGCGATGGAGCCGGCGGGGCAGACTCCTGGTGGTGGCGACGGCGGCGGTCCTCTGTTTGGGAATCTACGGCACGTTGACCCGCAGCGTGTGGATCGGGGCGGTCATGGGCCTGCTGCTGACCGTGGGGCTTGCCGTGCCGCGACGCCCGCGGGCATGTCTGTTCGCGGGCGCGCTAATCCTGGCCGCGGTCGCCGCAGTCACGCAGTGGGAACGCGTGCTCTCGTTCAAGCGCGACCGCGATCTCAGCGCGCAAGAGACCGCCGAATCGGCCAAGCTTCGGCCCATCCTGGCGATGGTGGCCTGGCAAATGTTCCGCGACCGGCCGATGTTCGGCTGCGGCTTCGGCCAATACCCGGAGCGGAGCGTCGAGTACCTGTCGGACCGGGCTGCGGATCTGCCGCTGGAGAAGGCCCGGCCGTTTGTGCAGCACAACGTCTTCTTGGCCCTGTTGACCGAGACCGGGCTCATCGGCGCAGGGCTCTTCGTGCTCGTGCTGGTGCTCTGGCTCCGCGATGCGTGGCGGCTATGGCGATGCCCGGAAGCACCCCTATGGGCGCGGCAGCACGCCCTGGTGTTTATGGTCCTGGTGGTCAACTACGCGGTCAACGGCATGTTCCACGACGTTTCGCTGATCGCGATGATCCACATGCTGCTGTTCTTCCTGGCGGGGGTCACGAGCGGACTCTGCCCGCTCTCTCGGCCGGCGGCGGCGAAGCCCGAATCGCGCGGGAAGGAACGGCGCCCCAGGCTGTTGGTTGCGGCGCAGCGCGGGCCCACGTGACCGGAAAACGCGAGTCCATCCGAGCCAGCCGCGTTCAGGATGCTCACGGCCGACTCGCGATGGACTTTGCTTGCCGGAAGGAATTGCGCACCCGGACGCGGAAAGCTCTTGCCTGGGTGCGCCGGCGGGTTAGCGCGGGGCGGGGACGTAGGTTTCCGGTCCCGGCGTGACCATCATTCCCGTCGCCGGACCGCAAGGATCGCACGCAGTCGCCGGAACCGCGGTAGCGCACGGGTCGTACATCACCGGGGCGGGCTGCGCCGTCACGGCCGAGCCGCGGAAGAGCCAGTCGCACATCCGGCACCCGGCCGCTCCACAAAGCAGGATTCCTACAGCCGTCAGGACAAGTAACTTCTTCATTCTTGCTATCTCCGTCGAAACATGCTCGCTCCGAGGCGAGGCAATCGACCCGGCAACTCTACACCACGGCGGATGATGTGCAAACGCAACGCGGCGATTTTTCGCCCCGCCCCCGACGATTTGCTGCCGTTGGTGCCGAGAAAAAGCTACACTCTCCGGAGGATGCCGGTTGTGCGTGCTGCAAGCGTGCTTCGGAGTGGCGAATGAACAGCTTCTTAGGCAGGACTTCGATTGGGAAAACCGTAGCGTTTGCGGCGGGGGTGGCGGTGCTCTGCCTCGCCGCGGGGGCACGAGCCGCCGAGCCGGCGGCGGACGACCTCTGGTTGGTCAGCACGCGGGACCTCGACCCGTGCGGACAGCCCGGCGGGGAGCAGCCCCGGTATTGGCGCCTGGGGCAAGACCGCCAATGGGAAGCCGCCGACGTAAAGGCTTTCCTGGCCGGCGATTCCCCTACGGTGCCGACCGCGTTCTTCCTTCACGGGAACCGCACCGACCGCCAGGACGCCGTGAATACCGGCTGGGGGGTTTACCGGGTCTTGAAGGAGCAGGCCGGGGGGCGGGCGTTCCGCTTCGTCATCTGGTCGTGGCCTTCCGATCGGATCGCCGGAGGCAACCGCCGCGACGTTCGGGTCAAAGCGGCCCGCAGCGAAACCGAGAGCTACTACTTGGCCGACTGCATTCGCCAAATCAACCCTGCGGTTCCGGTGAGCCTGATAGGCTACAGCTTCGGGGCGCGGACGATTGGCGGTGCCTTGAACCTCTTGGCGGGCGGGGAGTTTGCCGGACAGACCCTCCCGCAACCCGGGGCGGCGGAACGAACGCCTTTGCGCGCGGTGCTGGTGGCCGCCGCGATGGACGACGTCTCGTTCCTGCCGGGGGGCGCCAACGGCCGGGCCCTCGCGCCGTTGGATCATCTCCTGGTGGCCTACAATCCCGCGGACCCTGCCACGCGGTGGTATTCGCGAATGTTCCGCGGCCGAGGCCCGGAGGCTTTGGGGCATTCCGGCCCGGCGTGCCCCGGCCGGCTCGGCCCGGAAGCCGAGAAAATGGAGCAGGTGAACCTCTGCTGCGAGGTGGGCTGGCACCACAAATGGGAGTGCTATTTGAGCGCTTCAGGTCTGCGCTCACGGTTGGCCTGGTACGCTTTTCTGGCGCCCCCCGCGCAATCCCCGGCGACGGCCGTCGCCTCGGCGACCACCGGCTCGGGATCCGGTGCTCGGGAGACGCTGGTCCGTTCGGCCCCTGGCCGAAACGCCGTCCGCCCCCAACAATAGTCTCATGGACGAGCCGCAAGCCTATCTCAACGGCCGATTCCTGCCGTTCTCCATGGTCGGCATCTCTCCCGTGGACGCGGGCTTCGTGCAGGGGACCGCCGTGGCCGAACAGGTGCGGACCTTTGCCGGCAAGCTGTTCCACCTTGAGGATCATCTCATCCGCTTGGAGCACTCGCTGGAGGTCGTCGGCGTGGATCCCGGCCTCAGCCGGGCGGAGTTCGCCGCGATTGCCCAAGAACTCATGGCCCGGAATCACGCCCTGCTGGCCCCGGGAGACGATCTCGGGCTTTCGGTTTTCGTGACCCCAGGTCTCTACCCTGCCTATGCCGGCCGGAGCCCTTCGCAACCGACGGTCTGCCTGCACACGTATCCGCTTCCGTTCGGCCTTTGGGCGGAGAAGTACGGGACCGGTCAGGCCCTGGTCACGACGGACGTCGAGCAGGTCTCGCCCCGCTGCTGGCCGCCGACGCTGAAGTGCCGCAGCCGCATCCACTACTACCTGGCGGACCGCAAAGCCGGACGGATCGAGCCGGGGGCCCGCGCACTTCTGTTGGACCGCGATGGCCGGGTAACGGAGGTCTCGACGGCCAACGTGCTCGTCTACTCGGCCGCGGAAGGTCTGATTTCCCCGCCGCAGGCAATGATCTTGCCGGGCATCAGTCTGGCGACGATCGCCGAACTCGCCCAAGGGTTGCGGATCCCGCTGGTGTATCGCGATCTCACGCCTGCGGAATTGGGCGGCGCTGAGGAGTTGCTCATCAGCAGCACCCCGTGGTGCCTGTTGCCCGTGGTGCGACTAAACGGGCGGCCGGTCGGCGGGGGGATGCCGGGCCCGGTTTTCGGCCGCCTCTTGGCCGCCTGGAGCGAGCTGGTGGGGGTGGATATTGCCGCCCAGGCCCGGCGATTCGCCGCCAGAAGCGGTTGACCGGGCCCGAATTGTGACCTAGATATTCCTTTAGGGGACCGCACGTCGGGTTCTCCACCGGGGCAGGACTATAGCAGACCGAAAAAGGCAAACCGATCGCGAGGTCGGGACGCAAAGCCGTGGGGCTCGCTCGGGCGAGCTTGCCAGGCTGCCGAGTCTGCAACCCCTTTCCGTCTTGGGAGGTTGCCGAATCGGGGTGCGTTCCGAGGCTCGCGTGCTTTCTTGCGCGGCTGCCGGGGCGCCGCGACGATTCGGCGGGCAGGCACCGCCGCTGTTCGCCCGCGTCATCAAACAGGCCTCGATTGCCGGCAGGGTCCCCGGGACCGCGGCCCTACAACACGACGCAGCCCAACAGCCGGGCGCCGCTCTGCCGGAGGGTGCGGGCCGCCTTGCGGGCCGCACGGCGGGGGGTCTGCCCAAGCCGGATCACCAAATAGGCGCCGTCGCTATCCTGCACCAAGGCAGCGACCCGGGGATCGACGGCGGTCGGGGCATCCAGCAGGACGAACTGATAGTTCTCCTTCAGTTCTTTCCACAGCGCCGCCGGTCGAGCGCTCTCCCATGAGCGTGCTGGCGCAGCGGGGAGGGGTACCCCGGGCAACACCGCCAGGCGTTTCACCTTCGCCGGATGGACCACTTCCTGCCATCGGGCGTCCCCGTGGAGCACGTCGGCCAGACCCCAGTCTGCGGCCATGCCGGTCTCTTCTGCCGCCCCGAGGCGATCCGCCAACTGCGGCCGGTCGAAATGGCAGTCCACTGCCAACACCTCGCCCGTGACCCGCTCTGCAAGGGCGGGAGCCAGAGAAGCCACCGTCTCCGTCGTTCCGTCGGCGTCGTCGACACTGACGAACAGCAACACGGCCGACTGGCCCGGTCGAAACTCCTGGAGGATCGTCTCTGCCAGCGGAACGTACCGCGGGTCGGCCACCGGTTCGGGCTGGAGCTGTTCTCGCGGCGATTCGGGTCCTTCGCGTTGTGCATCGGGCTCTTCGCGTTGTGCATCGGGTTCTTCGTGCGTTTGGGGAACTAGCGTTACGGACAACTGCTTGAGCACTTCCCGAAAGCCCGGCGGGCGCTGGCGATCCGACGGCTGCGAGCCCTCCGCGGCGCCGGAAAGCGCCGAGGAGACCGCGGACTCGGCAAGCCGCAGGTGCTCCGCGGCGTCGGCCGACAGATCCGCGGCATCGGTCGACAGATCCGCGGCATCGGCAGGCGAGGGGCGCTCGGCGATGGCCGCCTGCAATGATCTGGCCTCGATCTGCCGCAGCGCTTCCAGCGTCCGACTCATGGCAAACCTCAATACCCTGCAATGGCGAGATTACGTCCCGGTGGCCAATCCGCGGCGAAGCCGGGTGAACAATTGGCGGTATTCCCGCTTGCGACCGCCCACGACGCAGGGCTCGCGGGGCGCCTCGGCGGGGCCGTAGCCGTCCTCGGCCGCAACGCTCGCCTCTGCCGGCGCCAGATCCTCCCAAGACGATTGAGGACGCAACGGGACCGTCTCCGGCCCCGGCGAAGGCAGTCCTCGCTCCCCGAAGGGTGATTCCCCCACGGCACCAAAGGGCACAATCTGCGGCCGGCGGCTCCCCGTGGCTGCCGCGAAGCGGTCCACAACGATTTCCTCCTCGGCGAACGGTCCGGCAAACGGGCTGCCGGGCTCATCGAACACCAGCTCGATCTCCGGTCCCGCCGAACCGGCCGGCTGGAAGTCGTCAGCGGCCTCTTCCAGATTCGACGCCTCTTTCAGGTCGGAGATTAGCGACTCGATCCGCTCGACTTGTTCCTCGGGTTCCGGCCTGGATGGCCCATCCTCGTGCAACACCTCCGCGGAGGTCTCCGCCGCGTCCGTGACGAGGTCGGTCTCGGCGATGGGAACGGCGTCCGCGATCGAGGCGGCGTCGGCGCTGGGAACCGTGACCGCCCCCGGAACGGCGTCCGTGGCGGGAGCAGGCCCCGGGCTCTCCTCGGACTCCTCCTCCAACCGGCCGAACTCGACCACATTGCCTGCGGACTTGCCTCCGGATTTGCCTTGCCGGCCCTCTTCGTTCCAGGGCGTCGGCAATTGTTGGAGGTCGGCCCAAGCCTCTTCCACCGTGGCCGGCTCGATCGCCGGCCGGCCCGCCGCGTAGGCCAACACGAGGGCATGGTCGCAGACGTGGTTGACCAGCCGCGGCACGCCATCGGTCGCCTGATGCACGCTCCGGCACGCCTCGGCGGAGAAGATCTCGCCGCTGCGCCCCCCGGCGCGCTGGAGCTGCGAGGCGATGTACTCCTCGGTCTCAGGCCGGCTGAATGCCTCCAGATAGCACCGGGCCACCAGCCGTTGGCTGAAGGAGTCCAGCTTCGGGCTGGCAAAGCGCTCCTCCAAGGCGGGTCCTCCGACCAGGACCAACCGCGTCCGCGGCTGTCCCTCGCACACCAGATTCGTGATCATGCGGATTTCGTCCAAGAGCCGCAGCGGCAGCGTGTGGGCCTCGTCCACCAGCAGGACCATCCCCGCCGACGACTTGGCGGGCGTCGCCAGGTAGTCGGTCAGCGCCAGGCGCAGCTCCCCTTCATCCATCCCACGGTAGGGCTGTCCCAGGCCGTACAGGATGGCCTGAAAGAGGGCGCGGCGGGTGCTCAATCGTCCGCTGCTCAAAGTGACCACGTGGAATTGCGATCGGAATTGCTCGGCCAGCAGGTTGCAGAGCAGGGTCTTCCCGGTGCCCGAGGGACCCACCACCAGCCCCGGCCCTTCAGCCCTTTGCACGCAGCGGCCCAGGGTTCGACGCGCCGCCTCGATCGCCGCGGCCGGGTAATACTGATCGACCCGCGGCACGGCGGCGAACGGCCGCTTGCTCAGACGAAAGAAGGCTTCGTACATAGGAATCTTCCCTGACTCATTCGGCCGGCCGGACTCAGCCTTCACGACCCCCCAGCATCCGCAACAACACCACCGCGCACGCGGCGATCACTGCCATTCCGCACACAATCCAGACCGTCCGGTCGACGCGACGCCTCGGGGCATTGCCCTGGAGGGCCTCTTTCGTCTCCGGCACGATCGTCGCCGCCACCGGAACCGCCAAGGCCGCCCGCACTTCTGCCACCGTGTCGAAGGGCGAGTCGATCGCGATCCCGGTCGCGATGAAGCCCACCCCTGTGGCGACGGCCAGCGCCGCAGTAAGTGCCAAGAGCGTCAGGTGGCTGACCCCGCCCGACGGGCCGAGCCTCTCAGCGCGATCGGCCAGGCGGAGCTCGACGCTCGGCCCTTGCCGCCGATTCTCCCATGCCCGGCGCTCCTTTTCTCCCAGCCGATCGGCGTTCTCGGCCGCCTGCCGGAGCTTCTGCCGGTGGTCCTGGAACTCGCGGAGCGCGGCGAGGTGTTCCCCGCTGCTCTCCTGCGCGGCGCCGGGGACCGGGTCTGCCGGCGGCTGCACGGCAAGCGGCGAAGCTGCCGGCGGCTCCTCGATCGGCCGTTGGTCCGGCGGGTCGGCCGGCCGCCTCGGAGCCTTGCGCGGGGCAGCGGCCAGACGCTCGCGGACCGCCGCAATACGCAATTCCAGTTCCTGCACTTCCGGGTGATAGGGCGTCCGGTCGATGAGCATCGCGGACCGGCGCTGTTCGAGCTCACGAAGTTGCCGGCTCAGATCGGACCATTCGGAATCGTCAGCCTCCGTGGAGTCCGGGGCGGGCGCCGAAAAGCGGTCGGTCCTTTCTTGCGGCGGCAACGGCGCCGGCCGAGGAGCGGTAACTCCGGCCCGGGCCAACGCCTCGGCGCGTGCCTCGTGGGCCCGGAAGTGGCCTTCCAGGAAGGCGTCGAATTGCGCCTTCAGTTGACGGAACTCCGCTCTCGCCTGATCGGCGGCCTGCCGGGCGTCCAGAGCGGTCCGATTCCAGTTCTCTTCACCCCGGGCCCGGCAGCGCTCTGCACACTGCTCCGCCAGGGCGTTTGCGGTGCGAACGGCGGATTCGCCGTCGCCGCCCTCGTACGCCAGAAACACGCGAAACGTGCCCGAAGGGGAGTCCTCTTGGGCCGAGATTCTCAGGCCGTCGCGGATCCGCTGGATGTCGGCTTGCCGGCCGGGGCTGGGGCCGGCCTCCTGCAGTTGCCCAGTGGCCGGTTCCAGCCGTGCCAGCACTTGAGCCAAGTTCTCGTCTGAAAGGAGTTCGCGATCGACCGCGGAACGGACCAGCGAAACGCCGCCTTGCGGGGGGACTGCCATCATCTGAGCGGCCGAAGACAGCGGGAGCCAGACAGCCGCCTTGGCCGTGAATCGGGCTGCCTGGCCGGCCTCCCCCCCGCCCAGTTTGTGGACCAGCAACCCGGTTGCGGCGAAGACGACAACGCACAGCCCCACCCTCATCCCCCAAGAGGGAATTGACCACCATCCATGGAATCCAGTCATTTGGTGGGGCATAGTAGACCCTGTAGCGACGGAGCATCCGCGCAGACCGTCCCACGTATTCGACATCGACCCGGCGCGCTCCAGAGCTTGAGCCGTCCCCCGACGGGCGAGGAAGTCAGGTGGGGGTGCTGCGCTTCTCGTCGAGCGGTCTCGCCGCGGTCCTCCGCGGGCGCCGGTCTGCACCCGTTGCCAAGGCAATCGCCGTCGGCGAGGATGGACAACGGTTGCCGGGGACGGCGCGGCCAAATGGCTTTACGTGTGCCCGGAAGGGCGAGAAACTCCGTTCAACGACCACCACAAGGGGGTAGCCCATGTTTCGCATCAAGATCTGCGGCGTCACCACGGTGGACGACGCCCTGATGGTCGCCGAGGCCGGGGCCGATGCCGTGGGACTCAACTTCTATCCGGCAAGCCCCCGCTATGCCTCCCCGGGAACGGCCAAGGCGATCGTGGCAGCCCTGCCGAGCGACGTGACGAAAGTGGGGCTTTTCGTCCATTCGCCGGCCCGGGACACAGTCGAGGCGTTCGAGCGGCTGGGCCTGGACATCATCCAGCTCCACGGCGATGAGCCGCCGGAGTACGCGGCCGAATTGGGCGGGCGGCCGGTCATCAAGGCGTTCCGACTCGGGGCCGATGGCTTGTCCACGGCGGTCGAGTATCTCCGGCGCTGCCGGCAACTGGGGTGCCTTCCCGCCCTATGCCTGTTCGATTCCCGCGTGCCCGGGGTGTACGGGGGGACCGGTCAAGTGGCCGATTGGACCGAGTTGAAGGAGTATCCTTCGGAGGACTGGCACCCTCCCTTGGTCTTGGCCGGGGGGCTGACGCCGGAGAACGTGGCCTCGGCGATCGAGCATGTCCGGCCATCGGCGGTAGATACCGCCAGCGGGGTCGAATCCTCCCCCGGCAGAAAAGACCCGGGGCTCGTCCGGCGATTCGTGGCGGAGGCCGACAGGGCCCTGCGCAGCGTATAGTCGTCGGGCTGGCGCGCAGCCTCTCGCGTCGCATGGCCTTGTCACTCTTGGGGGCAGGGCCGTATCATGGTCGCAAGTTGACTTTCGGTATTGTATTTGCTGGAGGAGTGCCCCCGTGTCGCAGGTCGAAACCAAGTTGCCGTATAAGGTTAAGGACGTCTCGTTGGCCGAGTGGGGCCGGAAGGAGATCAAGCTGGCGGAGAAGGAAATGCCCGGCTTGATGGCCTTGCGGGCGAAGTATGGTCCCACCAAGCCCCTGACCGGGGCCCACATCGCCGGCTGCCTGCACATGACAATCGAGACGGCCGTTTTGATCGAGACCCTGGTGGAGCTCGGGGCTCACGTCACCTGGAGTAGCTGCAATAAGTTCTCCACCCAGGACCATGCGGCTGCGGCCGTCGCCGTCCGCGGCGTTCCCGTCTATGCCTGGAAGGGGGAGACGGATGCCGAATACGACTGGTGCATTGAGCAGACCCTCGTCTTCCCGGATGAACGCCCCCTTGAGTTGATTATCGACGACGGCGGCGACCTGACCGCGATCGTCCACGGCGACAAGTACCGTCATTTGCTGCCCGGGATCCGCGGGCTGTCGGAGGAGACGACCACCGGCGTCCACCGTCTCTACCAGATGCACGAGCGCGGCGAGCTGGCCGTGCCGGCGATCAACGT
>CAYGZA010000184.1:0-13519 GCA_964354135.1 uncultured Planctomycetaceae bacterium | reverse complement strand
TCGCTCACCGTGTCGCCGATGGCGATCGATTCCAGGCCGACGACTGCGGCGAGGTCGCCGGCGGTCGCTTCCTCGACCTCGCCGCGGCCGAGCTTGTCGAACACGTAGAGGGCCACCACCTTGCCCGGCGCGATCGCTCCTTCGGCCTGGCAGAGGGCCACCTGCTGGCCCCGGCGGATCCGCCCCGACTGGATCCGCCCCACGCCGATCCGCCCCACGTAGTCCGACCAATCGAGCGTCGTGATGAGCATTTGCAGCGGCGAGTCGGGCTCGACGTCGGGGCCGGGGACCGCGGCCAGCACGAGGTCGAGCAGGGGGTGAATCGAGTCGGTCGGCCGCTCCGGGTCGCCGGTGGCATAGCCGTCGCGGGCGCTGGTGAAGATATAAGGGAAGTCGGCCAGCCGGTCCTCGGCGCCCAGATCCAGGAAGAGGTCGAAGACCTCGGCGATCACCTCGTGAGGCCGGGCGTCCGAGCGGTCGATCTTGTTGATCACCACGATCGGCTTGAGCCGGCACTCGAGGGCCTTTGTCAATACGAACCGCGTCTGCGGCATGGGCCCCTCGGCGGCATCGACCAGGACCAAAGCCCCGTCGGCCATGCGCAGCACCCGCTCCACTTCGCCGCCGAAGTCGGCGTGGCCGGGAGTATCGATGATGTTGATCTTCACGCCGCGGTACGAGAGGGCGATATTCTTGGCGAGGATCGTAATCCCGCGCTCGCGCTCCAGCTCGTTGGTATCGAGGATTCGCTCCCCCGCCACCTCGGACGCCCGGTACTCCCCGCTCTGCCGCAGCAGGCAGTCGATGAGCGTGGTCTTTCCGTGATCGACGTGGGCAATGATGGCAATGTTGCGGATGTCGTCGCGAATCATGGTCGAGTTTCACGGTAGACGCGGGGATGCGCTGAGGGGGAGGAGCGGTGCTCGCAGTCGTGCCGCCTATCCCGTCCTCGCTTCCGCCCAAGCGAAACCCATCATGATAGCGGACTTCCCGGTTTTCGGGGAGGGGCGGCTCCGCGGCGCGCACGGATTCCGGCTGCCGGCAGCACAAGTGGTCTCTGGGCATCCTGCTCACGTGCGGGGAACCGGCACCTGCGCGTTGACGAAGTCGATCAACTGCCTGAGCCGCCCGAAGCTGCGGTGGTTGAACGCGAAGACCATTCGGGGCAGATGCGCTAGATCGCACTCGTCCTTCTCGTCCGGCAGCGGATCGGAGAGCGCGAAGCGGCCGCTTTCCAGCATGTCGGCAAAGCCACGGTTGATCTCTTCCAGGCATTCCGGGCTGAGGGGCTGCTGCAATCGCAGCACCGTCCGCTCCCGCACGTGCCTCATGCTGTGGTAGACGCGAAAGAAGCGGAGGATCTCGGCCACGGCCTCCTCCACGCGATCGGTGAGCCTGTAGAGCGCGAGGTCTTCGGGGCTGATCATCCCGCGGGCCAGCAACTGGTCGCGGAGGAAGCCGTGGAAACGGGCCCAGAAGTCGCCGCCCGGCTCGTCCAGCAGGACGAGCGGGACCATGTCGCGCTTGCCGGTTTGCAGGAGGGTGAGAACTTCGAGGCCCTCGTCGAGCGTGCCGAAGCCGCCGGGCAAGAGGCAGATGGCGTGGCACTCCTTGACGAACATCAGCTTGCGGTTGAAGAAGTACTTCATGTGGACCAGCTTGCGGTCGCCGGCGATGACGTGGTTGGCCGCCTGGTCGAAGGGCAGGAGGATGTTCAGGCCCATCGACTTGTCGCGGCCGGCGCCGACGTGCCCCGCTTCCATGATCCCGCTGGCCGCACCCGTCACGACCAGCCACTCCTGAGCGGCCATGGCGCGAGCGAATCGCACCGCCTGCTCGTAGGCCGGGGTGTCGCGGGGGGTGCGCGCGGAGCCGAAGATGGCCACCTTGCGGCGGCGGCGATAGGGAGCGAACACCTTAAAAGCGTAGCGCAGCTCGCGGAGGGTGCGGCTGACGATCTTCAGATCGCCGCGGCTGGTCCGATCGCTGGCCAGCTTGTCGGCCGACTCCTTGATCTGCTCAATCAGATCGGCGATGTGCGGCGAAGTGACGGGCCCGGGCGCAGCCTGGTCGATCCCCCCGTGCCCCGGCGCGCTTGCCCCGTCGCGCATGGGAGGGTCCGCCGGCAGCGGGGGAGCCGTCGGTTCATCACAAAGCGGCCGGTCGCAAAGGGGTCGTTCCACGCTGAGCCTCGGAGAAACGCAAGATGGGCGCGCTCTATTATAATCGACGACTCGTTCCGCCGGCAGTGGAAATCCGTCCGGCGGACTTCGATTCCCGGCTCTGCCGGCGTCGAGCGTCGCGCCCTCTTGTGCCGCCCCGAGGGCGTCTGCCGAGCGTCGGGGGGGAGTGAGCATTCGACGCCGTCGCGCCTCGCGCTCGCTTGCCGGACCGGGGGAACCCGCTTAGACTTAGGTTATGGCCGGCGTCACTCAACAACACGACGTGACCATCCTGGAGTTGGGTCCGAGCTACGCCTCCTTGGACATCAAAGCCCTCGAGGCGTTTGGGGAGGTCCTGTTTTCGGAAGCAGCCTACGCTGAGCCGCCGCGGCTGCTGCTCGACCTCGCGCACACGTCTTTCATCGGATCGGCTTTCATTGAACTGTTGGTGAGGGCGTGGAAACGCCTGAAGACCCGCGGCGGATCGATGGCCCTCTGTGGGCTGCAGCCGTTCTGCCTGGAGGTGCTCCGGATCGTCCGGTTGGACACGGTGTTGCCGATGCACCCGACCCGTAGCGAGGCAATCGCCGCCTTCATGGAATCCTAGACCCGGCCACCATCCGCAAGCTCCAAGCGCCGGCTCAAGCGGAGGGGCGGCGATAATGCTGGTAGGCCAAGAGGACTTCGTAGAGGTCCATCGAGATCGTGATTTCCTCGTTGGCGAAGTCCATCAGCCAGGTCCGTTCCGATCGGACGGCATCGGCCAGAAGGGGGAGAACGTCCGCCAAGGGCACGGCGACGGTCTCTCGGGCGTGCTTGGCTTCCGCCAGGTTGATGGTGGTCGTTTCCTCTGCCGGGCCGGTGTAGATGCGAAGATGGGTTCGACTCATGCGACCAGATTCCTTGTCGGTCGGCGACATCCCTGTCTCCACTGGCATCCCAACGGCCCATCCGCCGGACGCGTGGCAAGGCGCCGCTTTGTGCCCACCCTATCTGCCTCCTTCTGTATCGGCAGGGAGTGTCTTGTGGGTTTGATCTTTTTGGCCGACAATGCGGCTTTTTCGCGATGGCCCCCGGGATGCGCCTGCAACGAAGGAGCCGGCAATGCCTCCCCTGACCGTCCGGCGGGTGGTGTCGGCAATCCCAATAGGCCGCAATCTTGACAACCGCGCCGCAATGCGCTACAGTGCGAAATCGTCAACTCCCCACTACCGCGAGGTCTGCGTCACCTGCCCTGTTGACGCCTGTTAACCCTTTATGGCCGACCTGATAACGATCAATCTGCGGCACGTTGCCCGGGGGCTGGGCATTCCGTTGCGACAGGTCGAAGCGGTGGTGGAGCTCTTGGACGAAGGGAACACGGTCCCGTTCATCACCCGCTATCGCAAGGACCAAACCGGGGGACTGGATGAAGAGGCGATCCGGCAGATCCAGTTCCGGCTCACGAAGATGCGGCTCCTGGCCGAGCGGAAGCAGACCATCCTTCGCTCCATCGAGGCCCAGGGGAAGCTGACGGAGCAGCTCGCCGATCAAATCCGGGCCGCCGGCACAACCAAGCGGCTGGAAGACCTGTACCTGCCGTTCAAGCCCAAGAAACAGACGCTGGCGACCGTTGCCCGCTCGCGGGGGCTCGAACTCCTGGCCACGGAGATCCTCAACGGAACCGTGGGGAGCCCGGAACTGGATGCCCGAGCTGCCGACTTCGTCAACCCGGATCGGGAGGTTCGCACCGCAGCGGATGCCCTGTTGGGGGCAGGGCACATCCTGGCCGAGCAGTTCAGCGAACAGGCGGAGCTGCGTCAACGGCTCCGCGAAGTGCTGCAACGCACCGGGGGGCTGGTGTGCAGCCGGATCGGGCCCGAGCAAAAAGCCTTCTCGGAGAAGCCGGAGAAACCCGCGCGGCCCGAGGTTTCGCTGCAGCATGCCGCCGGTGCCTCTTCGGCAGAGGCGACGACCACCATTCTCCACCCGGCGCAGACCCCTCAATCGAGTGGCAACAACCCGATGTCGGAAGCGCACGGCAACCCTGGGGGCTGTGCATGTGCTGAGGGCTCCGGCACGGGAGCGGATCCAGCCGACGGAAGCGGCCCGACAACCGGGAACCCCCCTCAAGTGAGTGGCGAGATATTGCCTGCAACAGGGCCTGTTGCGGAGGAAAGCCAGCCAGGGAACTCCTCGTCCGACCCGAGTGCTTCGTCCAACGCGATCGCCGCGGACCCAGAGCATGCCGAGCCGATGCCGGCAATCGAGCCGCCGCCGGGAATCCAGCCGGCCGCTGGAGTCCAGCCGGCCCCGCCGGAAAGGAAGCCCGCGCCCCGACATACGAGGGCCGAGCTCAATCGCGACAAGCGAGAACAGAAGAAGAGGAAGGAAGAGGAGCGGAAGCAGAAGGCCTTCAGCGACTACTTCAGCTACAGCGAGGAGATCCGCAAGATCCCGCCGCACCGCGTGCTGGCGATCAACCGCGGCGAGCGGGCCAGGGTGCTCCGGGTAAGGATGGAGTGCGATCTGGAGGAGACGTACCGCGTGCTGGACGAGTTGTGCGTCCCGCCGGGGCATCCGCACGCGGAGTTCTTGCGCGGCTGTGCCCGGGACGCCCTCACCCGGCTCATTTTGCCCAGCCTGGACCGCGAGATCCGCCGCGAGCTGACCGAGCGGGCCGAGACGCACGCGGTGACGGTGTTCGCCCGCAACTTGCGAAACCTTCTGCTTCAGCCGCCGGTGCGGGACCGCCGGGTGCTGGCCATCGATCCCGGCTACAAGAGCGGCTGCAAACTGGTGGCCCTGGACCAGTTCGGCAGCGTCTTGGGGCACGACGTGATCTACCTGATCGGCAAGCCCGACCGTCGGCAGGAGGCCCGCCAGATCGTCGCGAGCCTGATGGGCCGCTTCGAGCTGACGGTGGTGGCCATCGGCAACGGGACCGCGTGCCGCGACACGGAGGACTTCGTCGCCGAGCTGCTGGCCGGCGAGCTCAAGGACAAAGGCATCCCGTACGTGATCGTCAACGAGGCGGGAGCAAGCGTCTACTCGACCAGCCGCATCGGCCGCGAGGAGTTCCCGCAGTCCGATGCCTCGCTGCGCGGGGCGATCTCGATCGGCCGCCGGTTGCAGGACCCCCTGAGCGAATTGGTCAAGATCGAGCCGGCCAATCTCGGCGTCGGGCTCTACCAGCACGACATCAAGGCCAAGCATCTCCAGGAGTCGTTGGACGAGGTGGTCGAGTCGTGCGTCAACTACGTCGGTGTGGACGTGAACACGTCCAGCCCCGCCCTGCTGCGATACGTGTCGGGCTTGAACCAGCTCACCGCCCGGCGGCTCTACGAGCACCGCCTGGAGCACGGCCCGTTTCGCGCCCGGCAGCAGCTCAAGGACGTGCCCGGGATCGGCGAGGCAACGTTCGTGCAGGCGGCCGGGTTCCTGAAGATTGTGGGCGACAATCCGCTGGATGCCACCTGGATCCACCCCGAAAGCTACGAGATTGCCGGAAAGGTCCTGGCCAGACTGGACGGCACGCCGGCGGATTTGGCCGTCAAGGAGACGGCCGCAGCGCGGGCGGAACGGCTCGGCAAGATCGACGCGTTTGCCCTGGCCAAGGAACTCGAGGTGGGGACGATGTCGCTTCGGGACATCATCGCCCAGTTGGCCCGGCCCGGACGCGACCCCCGCGAAGACCTGCCGCCGCCGATTTTCAAGCGAGGCGTGCTCAAGCTGGAAGACCTCACCCCGGCCATGGAGCTGACCGGGACCGTCCTCAACGTGGTGGACTTTGGGGCGTTCGTCGACATCGGCATGCACGACAGCGGGCTGGTACATGTCAGCCAGTTGGCCGATCGGTTCGTCCGCGACCCGTACGAAGTGGTTGCCGTAGGGGACATCGTTCGTGTTTGGGTCCTGGAGGTGGACAAGCAGCGGCGGCGGGTTTCGTTGACGATGATCCCGCCGGGGCACACGCGCGGCGGGCCGCGCCGCCACGGCAAGCCGGAGGATCGGACCAGGGCGGAGGATCGCCCGCGGTCGGAAGGACCGCCGCGAGCCGAGGGGCCGGCAAGGGCCGAAGGGCCGGGGCAAGCCGAAAGACCGCAGGCCGGAGGCCCGCCCCGCCGCTTCGGGCCGCCGGGCGGCGAGCGAAGGCCGCCGCCGAAGGGCCCGCCCCAACGGGCCTCGCACGGGCCACCCAAGTTCCCGCCCAGGCCGAGACCCAGGCCGCGGCCGATCACGCCGATCACCGACGACATGAAGACCGGCAAGGAGCCGATGCGGAGCTTCGGCGACCTGATGCAGTTCTTCGAGATAACGCACCACGACGCCGGCACGAAAGACCAGGGGCGAAAACCGAAGCCCAAAGGCCCCAAGGAGAAGGAGAAGGAGCCCCGGCCGAAACCCAAAGAGCCGGCCGACCCGAGGAAGACTGAGCCGCCGCAGCCGCAGGCTCAGCCTGAGGAGCCGAAGGCCGAACCTCAGACGCCGCAGGCCGAAATCGAGCGGCCGCCGGTCGAGCCGGAGCAGTTGGCGGCCGCGCCCGAGGCGCCGGTGGCACAGCCCGGAACACCCATGGCCGAGATCCCTCCGTCGCTGCGTGACGGTCAAGCGGCCGCAACCGAACCGGATACTCCGAAGGCGGAAACACCGAGCCCCGCTGCCGTCGCCGAAGAGCCATCGACGCAGAGCGAGCCCCCCAGCGCCGCCGACGAAAGGCCCACGCCGCATGACGGACTTCCAGAAGCGCCTGGAAAAGGCGATTGAGCGCGGCCACCGGACCAGTCACGTCCGGGCCGAGGCTGAAGCCCAAAAGGCGCTCTCCGAGCAGGAACTCCGCCGGCTGCACACCCAGTACCGGCTGGAGCTTTCGGAGCACATCGAGAAATGCCTGCGGGAGGTCCCGCAGCACCTGCCGGGCTTCCGGTTCGAGCCGGTGGTCTCCGAGCGCGGCTGGGGCGCGGCGGTGAGCCGCGACGACGTGGACGTCGGGCGCGGCCGCCGCCCGACCACCCTGTTCAGCCGCCTGGAATTGCTCGTCCGTCCCGTCTCCGAGTACTTCGTGCTGGAGCTGGCGGCCAAAGGCACGGTCCGCAACAAGGAGCTGTTCAACCGCAGCCAGTATCAGCGGCTCGCGGAGGCCGACCTGGCCTCGTTTACCGGGTTGGTGGACCTTTGGATCCTCGAGTTCGCCGAACAATACGCGGCGAAGAGCTGAAGCCGGGATGCACGCCTTCGCCGGCCCATTCGTGCGACACAGGCAGTGGCGTCCCTCAAGTCTCCGCCCGCGCCGAGTACCTTCGTGGGGCGTGCCGGATTGTGCGACCCAGATCCCCCCCTCCTGGCCAAGTACCCCACGAATGGCGAGTTCTGCCGAAAGGTTTCTCTTGCCCTTGACGAGTTCGCATTTTGCGAAGATACTTGTAAGGGTAACCGACAACCGACAACGGGGGTGGCACGGATGCACGTCATGACCCACGAGGAATACGACAGGGGCACGTGGAAGGAAGGTTGTTGATGTCTACTGCCCATCGCTGCGGAAAGGCCAAAGACGGTTACTTTGATCTGGTGCGCCGGTTCCCGCTCCGTCCTATCCGGTCGGATGACGAATTGGACGAGGCGATTGAGGTGGTCGATTCGCTCTTGAGCCGAGGGGCTCTGGCACCGGAGGAAGAGGATTACCTTGAAGTCTTGAGCGACTTGGTCCAGCGCTACGAATCGGAAGCCCACCCGCTGGCCCCGGTCTCAGATGCCGAAATGCTCCGCCACCTTATCGAAGCCAAGGGCGTTTCCCAGAGCAGGGTATCCCGAGAGACGGGCATCGCCGATTCCACCATTTCCGAGGTCCTTCGTGGCAAACGGTCCCTGAACCGGTCCCACATCGGTAAATTGGCAAGATACTTCAAGGTGTCTGCTGACGTGTTCGCCTTCTGAGATCTACGCCGGGGCAGCCGCCAGTTGCTTGAGCGCGTCCAGCACGGCCAGCACGTCGCGGCAAGAGACATCTTTCCAGCCGGAGAGCTTGTGATGGAGGATCGCCAGCTTGAAGGCTTCCAGGGCGTCGGCCAGGTCGTGCGGCAACGGCGGCAGGCTCTCGAAAGGACGCACCGGCTCGGCCGCAGCCGGCGCCGCGGGATCCGCCGCATCGTCCCAGGGCGCAGCCACGGCGGCTGCCTGCGAATCCGCCTGCGCGCCGGGCCCGGCGCCGTCCCGTTCCACGTCGTGGACTTCGCGGAGCGATTCGTGGAGGGCTTCCGGGATCGCGCCCTCGGCCGGGGTGAAATCCTCGTCCATTTCGGCGGCGGCGACGTCTTCTTCCCGCGGCGCCTGCTCCGGCAGCCCGCCCATTGCCTGCCAGCGCTCGGCCCGCATCCGGGCGACCGACCAGCCGCTTTGCACCGCCCCTTCGAGCCACATCTCCGCGTCATCCCAGTCCAGTGCGGCCTGGAAGTGGCTCCAGAACAGGCCGGAATACTGCTCGCAAACGGCGGCGAACCGCTGCCAAACGCGGCGCAGCCGGCCGACGTGCTGCGGGCTGACGCCGCCGACGCGGCGGCTCCAGGCCTCGTCGGAGCACGCGGCCAGCGGGGCCCCGGCTTGCACGAGCCGCTCGCGCCACTGGGAGATGATCCGGCCTTTCTCCCAGTTCGTGGTGCTGACCAGGCGGTTCCACCGGCCCACGAACTCGGCCGAGGCATCCTCCACCTGGGACTCATCCGCAAAGTCGGCGTGTTCTGCCTGTTCCGCGGATTCCGGCAAGACGCGGGGATACTCGTCCATCGAGCAAGGTCCTTCTTGTTACGAGTCGTGTGGGCACGGGCGCCCTCGGCTGCGCGGGCGTTTTCTGTATCATCCCGAGCAAGGGGACAGGTACCGTTTGCGGTGGAGCGGTCCTGAGGGTGCTTCGCACAAACGGTACCTGTCCCCTTCCATCCGCGCCGAGAGGACATTCTACCGGCGTCGGCGGCGCGAGCCAGCAGCCGAGACGCCGTCTTGCGCCGCGCACCGTGCAAGTCCCGAAATCATCGGGCAGAATTGGCAGCGAGACTCCCGAGACGCCCCGACCGGCGAATGGAGACGCGGAGGAAAACCTGTCGATGGGCGGCACGCGTAGCCCAGCGCAGCCGAGCCGCAAGCAACAAGACTTCCGAAGTCTGCGAGACTTCGGAAGTCTGCGGGGCGCAAGCACCCTGGTGACCCAGGGGCGAGAGGCGAGAGATGAGGGGCGAGGAGTGTTTTCGCTCGTCCCACGCCTCTCGTCTCTCGTCCCCTCTTTTTTCTTCGCCATCCGCCGCCTTACGAGCCCGGGGCCACTTCCGCCGAAGTGAAACTGCAGGTCCGGTGGGAGCCGTCGCAGAACGGCTTGTTCTGGGAGTTCCCGCAGCGGCAGAGGGCGACCGGCTTGTCGGGCTTGCTGGGGAAGGCGTGGCCCTGCGCGTCGACGACCTGGACCGGGCCTTCGACAACGTACGGGCCGTTAGGTCGGACGCGGATGATCACGTCGGCCATCGGTAAGACTCCTTGGAGCAGGAAGCTGCGGTACGCGGCTCTCGGAAGCGAACGCAATGTCGTTCGGAGTATACCGGCTATATCTCCTCGCGGGCAACCGGCGCAAGCCGGATGTGGTGCCGCGGCTCGTCCAGCCAGAACGTCAGGCCGCTGCAAACGAGCATCGCCAGGAACGTACAGAGGGCCACCGCCTCGAAGCTGGTCAAGTCCACGAGCATCCCGACCAGCGGAGAAAGCAGATAAGGCGGCAGCAGGGCGAGATTGACGATGCTCAAATACCGCGGGTGCTCGTGGGCAGGGCACAATTCGAGGGCGTAATTGGCCAGGAGGGTCGGCACCAGCGGGGTCAGTCCCAACGGGATGAACACGAGCCAGAACCAATCGGGCCCCACCCCGGCCAGGTAGGGCACGCAAAGGGCATACGCCGGGGCAATCGCCGCACCCAGGATCGCCAATCGGAGCGTGAGCCGGTAGCCCCAACGGTCGGCCGCCGGGCCGAGAATCAGGCTGTAGACGGTCACGGCCGTGGTGTGCGTGATTACGAAGAGAACAAGGTTCTCGCCGGTCAATTCCAGTTTCTTCCTGGCGAACGCTTGGTAGTGGGGGATGATGATCAGGCCGATGCCCGATAGAAGGATCAGCACGACGAGACGGCGGAGGTTATGGTCGCGGCGCAGCGCCTCGACCGTCTCGGTTACGCCGTTGGTCGGCTCCGGCGCCGCGCAGACCTCGCCGAAGGGCTCCCGCAGAAGGCAGGCGATCACCGCCGACACGAGAAACGCGATCCCCACAAAAAGAAACAGGTACCCGTAGCCCGGCACGGGCGATTCGAGCCAGCCGGGCATGAGCCACGAGCAAAACAGAATCGTGGGGAACAGGCCCCAGAAGGTGGCGCCCCAGAGGAGCTGCCCGCGCCGCGTCGGCCGGATCAGCTTTCCTTGGACCGTGCCGAACGCGAGCAAGTACAGCCCGTAGAACACGAAGAACGTGAAGTGGATCGCCAGGAACATCGGCGCCATCCACCAGTCCCTTTGCCCCGCAACCAAGAGCCAAATGCCGGCCAGGGCGAGATAGGGCAGACTGGCCAACACCGTCAGGACCGCCAAGGCCCACTTCTTCTTCCGCATGGCCTTCAGCGTCTCGGCCGAGAAGACCGGCGGCACGCTTTGTCCGAGGTACTTCAGAAGCGGCAAGAGGCCGCGCACCCACCCTTCGCCGGCCAGCTTGTCCAGAAACGCGGGGATGATGATGCTCTCCGTCTTGAACGTCCACCCGACCCGCCACACGATCTGGTGGGCTGCCAGCGTCAGGAGATTGTGCGTTTCCCGCGGCGGAGCAACCGATTGCTCGATCGCGTCAGCGTGCTCGGCGGGACGTTGCGGCAAAGGGGGGGCATCGTCCGGGAAGCTCATGCCCACGAATATAGCGGATGGAGACTGCCGGGGCGACCCTGAGGGGAAAGTGGACAGTAGACGGTCGGAAGCAGGTCGTGGGTGGGTTGGCAAGAGGTGGTGGATCACTGCTTTCCTAGCCGCTACAATGTCCCCCGGTTGCCGCAAAGAGAAAGAGATCGTCAACCTGCACGGCATGTCCAGGGAGATTCAGCATGATTGGCCGCCGGTGGAGTATCGCCCTCCTGCTCGTCGCGCTTTTCGCCGCAACGACCACCGCCCACGGCGAAGAGGAGCCCTTCTGGCCGCAATTCCACGGCCCTCGACGGGACAACATCTCCACGTCCCAGGGGCTCCTCAGACAGTGGCCCGCAGAGGGCCCGAAACTCCTCTGGACTGCCAAAGGGCTCGGCCACGGTTTTGCCAGCGTATCGATCGCCCAGCGCACGATCTACACCGCCGGCAACGTCAATGGCCAGACAGTCATCACCGCGCTCGATCTCAACGGCAAGATCCGTTGGCAAGTCGACAACGGCCCCTCGTGGGAAAACCCCGTGCCGGGGGCCCGCGGGACGCCGACGATCGACGGCGACCGCCTCTACCACGAAAGCCCCCACGGCCAGGTCGTTTGCCTGGACGCCAAGAGCGGCAATCGCCACTGGGAACTGAATATCCTCAAGCTGTTCCGCAGCAAGCCGCCGACCTGGGGCCTGGCCGAGTCGCTCCTGATCGACGGCGACCGGCTGATCTGCTCTCCCGGCGGCCCGGAGACGGCCATGGTTGCCATCGACAAGCTCAGCGGCCGCACCCTCTGGAAGTCGCCCAGCGCCGCCGGCGACCTGGCCGGCTATGCCTCGCCGTCGCTGGGCGAGTGGCAATGGCTGCGGATGATCTTCACCCTGACTTCGCGGGCTGCGATCGGCGTCAATGCCGACTCGGGCGACTTGCTCTGGCGGCTGGAGCACGTCACGCCGTTTGAAGAGATGATTACGATGCCCATCTACCGCGACGGCCACGTCTTCATCAGCACGCGGACCACGGGCTCCGTGCTCTTGAAGCTCCGCGTGGAGGGGAAGAAGGCGTTGGTCGAGCCGGTGTGGCGCAACAAGGAGCTCGACAACCAGCACCACGGCGTGATCCTCCTGGACGGCCATCTCTACGGGGCCTCCCATCTAAACAACAATGGCAAGTGGATCTGCCTCGACTGGAGGACCGGCGAAGTGAGGTACATGGAGCGCGGGGTGGGCAAGGGCTCGTTGACCTGCGCCGAGGGGATGCTCTACACACTCAACGAGCAGAACGGCACGATGGGGCTGGTGAAGGCGACGCCCGGGGGACATGAGCTCGTCGGCCAGTTCCGCATTCCCCAAGGCGGCGAAGGCCCGACCTGGGCCCACCCGGTGGTCTCGGGCGGCCGGCTTTACGTCCGCCACAGCGACTTCCTGTATGCCTACGACGTGCGGGCGGAGTAGAATGGCAGGGGCCAGGGAATAGGGGCGAGGGGCGAGAGATTATGGACGAGAAGTGCAGGATAAGGCAAGCGAAGCGAGCCTCGCCAATCGACGCACAACGCGGATCATCTGATCTGGAAAGGAAGAACGCCATTAGATGCCCGACGCAGAAGACCCTTGCGGTGACGATGCCGATCTTGGGGGCGTACCTTGCTATAGCCCTGGCGGCTGAAGGGGCCGAGTTCCGCCGCTTGCCGGTGAGCCAGTACCGCGACAAGATGGCCGCCGGGTGGATCGGCCAGATGGCGGGAGTCGGTTGGGGCGCGCCGACCGAGTTCCGCCACACCGGCCGGATCATTCCCGCCAACAAAATGCCGAAGTGGACCCCGGAGACGGTCAACCAGTACAACCAGGACGACATCTACGTCGAGATGACGTTCCTGCGGACGCTGGAGCAGCACGGCCTGGACTGCTCGATCCGCCAGGCGGGGATCGACTTTGCCAACAGCGGCTATGCCCTCTGGCACGCCAACAAGGCCGGGCGGGACAACTTGCGGAGCGGCATCGCCCCGCCCGACTCCGGCCATCCCAAGTTCAACCATCACGCCGACGACATCGACTACCAGATCGAGGCCGATTTCGCCGGCCTGATCGCCCCGGGAATGCCGAATTTCGTCATCGAGCTGGGCGAGAAGTTCGGCCGCCTGATGAACTACGGCGACGGGCTCTACGGCGGCCAGCTCGTCGGCGGGATGTACGCGGCGGCCTTCTTTGAGGACGATCCGGCGAAGATCGTCGAGGCCGGACTGAAGTGCATCCCCGCGGAGAGCCAGTACGCCGAGTGCATCCGCGACGTGCTCGCATGGCACCGCGAGGCCCCGGACAACTGGGAGAAGACCTGGCAGAAGATCGAGGACAAGTACAACCTCAACCCCGCCTACCGCCGCGCCTCCTGCATGAAGGACAAGGCCAACATCGACGCCAAGATCAACGGCGCCTACATCGTGATGGGCGTGCTCTACGGCAA
>CAYGZA010000183.1:0-13593 GCA_964354135.1 uncultured Planctomycetaceae bacterium | reverse complement strand
GTTGATCTGCACCTCGCCGCGGTCGTCGACCCACGGAACGCGGAACATGATCACCCGCTCCGGCTCCACCACCCGCTCCAGGATCTTGGCCTTGCGATACGCGGGCGTGGCCTCGACCACGGGCATGACCGACTCGACCACTTCCCGCACGGCCTGGTGGAACTCGGGCTGGCCGGGGTTCTTGGCGATTACGTCGGCCATGAACGCATCGACGGAAGAGGGGACACTGCGGACGGCCTCTTCGAGGCCGGCGGTACTGCCAGTCTTCAACATACGATCGGTACTCCCTTTCTGGATGTCGTTTTGCGGTCTTTGGCGGCTTTCAGCCATCGGCTTTCAGCGATCGGCTTTCAGCGATCGGCCTTCAGCCGTCACCTACACAAGCCCACGGGTTGCAACCCGTGGGCTTTCCGTGCTGTTCATTTCGTGAAGTTATGGACGTAGTCCAGGTAGTGCTTCAGGAGCCAGAGCTTCTCCAGGAACTCCGGCCAGCCGCACGTCGGCCGGATGCCGCCCTCCGCCGCCGGCATTACGGCGCCGTTGGCCGCGACGGCGGGCTTCAGCTCCTGCCAAAGGTCGGCCCACACCTTCAGGGCACTGTCGTTGACCGCGGCCACGACGTAGCGGCAGTTCTTCAGGGCCCTCTCGGCGGAAGCGGCATTCGGCGCCTCCGCAAACCTCACGCGATTCTGGAGCGACGGAGGGACTTCTGGGGACATGGTCATCCTTCGCTTTCTTCCGCTCTCTTGAAGCGGCTTCTCAGTGGGGCGTGCCGGAGCCGATCGAACTGGTCGGCGCAACTCAACGCGGTCTCCGGCTCGATGCCTGCCGGCCCCGGCTCGAACAAGTCGCAGTCGTTGACCCAAGTGCCGGGCTGCCGAAACCTGCAATCTCTCCTCCGCAAACAGCGCGGACAGCAAGCACAACTCACAAGCGCCTCCCGTGTTCCTCAAAGCGGACGTTGGAAGCAGACGGAATGCGAGCTAACGCAAAGCCCGTGCCGCGATCGTGACCGCCGAGCCGAAAGTGCAGAACGTCCCACTGCGTAACGGATTAGGAAGAAAAGCCCGTGGCGGGACCGGGCATCGGGCCGCGGCACTCCCAGCGGATTCCCACCATGCCGGCGACCGCGATGACGGGACAGAATGCCCTAAACCCTTGTGCCGCAACGGCTTAACAAGGCTGTTCAGACCGTGAACAGCACTGCTGGCTTACGGGCAGGACGAAGACGGATCGTTCCCCGGCGACTCCAAGTGGTACTTCTGCATGCGGTGGCGGAGGGTGTTGCGGCTGATGCCCAAGAGCCGCGCAGTGCGAACCTGGTTGTACCCGCACGCCTGGAGCGCCCGCGCGATGAGCGATTTCTCGACGAGGTCGATGAGGCTGGCGTGGGCCCGCCCGCCCACCTGATCGAGGATCTCCGTGACCAGCGCGTCGACCCGCTCTTCGAGGCTCCGCGCGGCTGCGTCCGCTCCCGGCGAATCGGGCGTCTGGTCGCCGCCCTCGAAATGGACGTGCTCGGCCAGGAGCACGTCCCCCTTGCAGACCAGCACCGCGCGTCGGAGGCAGTTCTCCAACTGGCGGACGTTGCCCGGCCAGGCGTGCGACTGGAGCTTGCGGATCGTCGGCTCGGCCACGTAGCGGACCGGGCTGCCGTATTCGGTGGCGAACCGCCCCACGAAGTAATCGACCAGGGCAGGGACGTCTTCCAGCCGGGCCCTCAGCGGCGGCAGATGAATCGAGACGATCCTCAAGCGGTAATAGAGGTCCTCGCGGAAGCGTCCTTGTTGGACCTCTTTCTCCAGGTCCTTGTTCGTGGCCGCCAGAGTGCGGACGTTCACTTTGATGGTTTCACTTCCCCCGAGCCGCTCGAACTCCCCTTCCTGAAGCACGCGGAGGACCTTCGACTGGGTCCGCAGCGACATGTCGCCGATCTCGTCGAAAAAGAGCGTGCCCTGGTGGCACCGCTCGAACTTGCCGGCGTAGGTGCGGTTGGCCCCGGTAAACGCCCCCCGCTCGTAGCCGAACAGCTCGCTCTCCACGAGCGTGTCCGGCACCGTCGCGCAGTTGAACGCCATGAACGGCTTGTCCTTGCGGCGGCTGTGGTGGTAGATCGCCCGCGCCACCAGCTCCTTGCCGGTCCCGCTCTCGCCGGTGATCAGCACGGTCACGTCCTTCTCGGCCACTTGCCCGATCAGCTTGAAGACCTCCTGGATTTTGCGGTGCGACCCGACGATCTGCGCTCCGCTTACGGCCTGGGCCGAGATCGGCGTGAGCGACTCCGGCAGCTTGACGACCTCCTTCATCAGCCGGCTGACCTCCACCGCATCGGCGACGATCCGCCTCAGCTCCTCCGTGTCGAACGGCTTGAGCAGGTAGTCGTAGGCCCCGCGCTTCATCGCCTCGATGGCCGTGTCCGTGGTGCCGTACGCGGTCATGACGATGACCGGCGTCTTGACCTGCCCCTGCTTGATCTCCGCCAGCGTGTCCAGGCCGTTCAGCCCGGGCATCTTGTAGTCCAGCAGCACGGCGTCGAAGCTCTCCGCGCCGAGCCGCGCCAGAGCCGAGACCCCGTCGGTGCAGGACGCGACCTCGTAGCCCGTTTTCGCAAAGAGCCGGGTGAGAAAGTGGACGAGCCCTTCGTCGTTGTCGACAATCAAGATCGAGGCCATCGGCTAGGTTTCCTTTGCGTCGGCCGCCGGCAGAGAATCCGCGTTGGCCGCCGGTAAGAAAATGGAGAACGTCGTGCCTTCGCCCGGCCTGCTTCGGACCCGGATCGAGCCGCTGTGCCGCTCGATGATCCCGCGGACGATCGCCAGCCCCAGGCCGGACCCGGTCGCCTTGGTCGTGAAGAAGGGCTCAAAGAGCCGGTCCAGGTCCGCCTCGCGGATGCCGGATCCCGTGTCGGCCACGTCGATCCGCACCCACGGGCTGCTCGCGGAGGCGAGATCGTCCCGGAGCGGCGCCACCGAAATCGTCAACCGGCCCCCGTCGGGCATCGCCTCGAGGGCGTTCACGAGCAGGTTCACCAGGGCCTCGCCCAATTGCCGCGAGTCCCCTTGCACCTCGGGAAGCCCACCCTCGACCGACCGCACCACCTCCACGTCCTGCTGGTTTGCCCGCGGCTGGGCCACCAGGAGCGCCTCGTCGACCAGCCGCGAGAAATCGACCGCCGCGAGCGCCGGCTCCCGCGGCCGGGCGAAGTCCAGGAAATGATTGATCGTCGATTCCATCCGCTGCACCTGGCGCGTGGCCACTTCGTAGTCTTCGGCCAGCTCGGGCACCACGGCCACTTCGTCCCGGATCGACTGAAAATACAGCTTCAGCGAGGTCAGCGGCGTGCGGATTTCATGGGCCACCCCCGAGGCCAGCCGCCCCAAGGCCGCCAGGCGCTCGGCCGTCGCGGCGGCCACCAGGGTGCTTTGCAGCTTCTCGTCCGAGCGGCGGAGCTCCTCCTGCGTCACCCCGATCCGCTCCTCCAGCCGGCCGTGGCGCTCGCGGAGCTGCTGGGCCATGTGGCGGAACGAGGCGTGAAGGGCGCCGATCTCATCGCGCCTGGGGGGTTGCTGGGTCAGGGCCTTCTCGAACTCGCCCCGCGAGAGCGCTTCGGCCGCGGCACTCAGGGCCCGGATCGGCGACGTCACGTACGAGGCCAGCATCCACGAGAGCACGATCGCCCCGACGACGGTCAGCGCCGCCGCCACGGCGATGTTCCCTCGCATCCGATAGGAGCTGGCGAAGGCCTCGTCGCGGTCCTGTTCCACGACCAGGTACCAATGCGTGTCCGGCGTGCCCCGCACCGGTCGCGAAGCCCCCAACACGGCGATCCCGCGGTAATCGGTGTAGATCGGGCCGGAGTGGCTCTCGTCGAAGATGTTGGCGAAACTCTCCGACTGCGCGATGTTCTCCTTCAGCACCCGCCACGGCTCCCGATGGGCCAGAAACAGCCCCGTCCGGTCGACGAGGTAGCATTCCCCCGTCTCGCCCAGCGAGACGCTGAGCACGCGGGCATGGATCGCCCGGGTGGTGACCGTCGCGCACACGACGCCCCGCGGGCTGCCTTGGGGACCGGGGATCGGCTCCGCGATCCGGAATACCGACTCCTCGCCTCCCGGTTCCAGGCTCACGTTGGAGAGATAGGTCCCCCGGGCGAGCGCGTGCCGCCAATACGCCTCGGCGCTCACCGATTCCGCGAAGTGGCCGGCGGTGTCGTAGACGCTTCGGCCCTTGTCGTCCGCCACCACGAACCGCTTGTAGACCCCGTAGCGCTCCTGCACCAGCTTCAGGTAAGGGGCGATCGGCCCGGGGTCGAGGCCCTGCACGGCCGCTGAGCCGGCCACCACCGCCAGATCGGCCTTCCGCTCGGCGATCCACCGCTCCAGGAGCTCCTGCTTCTCCGCGGCCATGTTTTCCAACTGGTTCGCCACGATGCTGCCGATCAGCCGATCGGCCGTCCGCACCGCAAACAATCCGACGATTCCCAGCGGGACCGTCGAGACAACTAGGAAAACCACCGCCATGCGAAATTGCAGGCTGCTCAGAAACCTCCAGATCATGGATCGTTCACCGGGCGGTTGGGTGGCACTGGCGGCTCGTCCAGCAGTGCTGCCGGACGGCCGGCGTCATGGGTACCTGCAGACCGCAGCAATTCATTCTATCTGGGCGAGCTCGGCTCCACCAGACCGCCCTAAATGACGTTGCGTGATACCGTATTTAGCGTAGCGTGCGTGCTCCCACGCACGCCGAGCACGGCAGCAGGGCGCGTGCCCGCACGCACCGGAGACAAAGTCGCGTGCCCGCAAGTGCGCACCCTCCTGCTGCTACTATTCCCTTCTTGGCGCGCCCGGCGGCAACGCCTATCATCGGGATGTCACCCCGGGAGCGCCGTGCGGTGTTTCTCGAACGCCTGCTTCAAATCAACGTGGCGACCCTGACCGCCCTGGCCGCTCTCCTGGTGGGGATGGGCCGGGAGAGCGCGGTCATGCCGCCGGCGATGCTGATCGCCGCGACGGCGTCGGTGTGGGTGACCGATTTCCAAGGGTGGTTCCGCCTCAATCGGACGGTTGCCAATCTGGCCTCGATAGGGGCGCTCCTTCTTTGTCTCCCCACGGCGCTGGAGCTGGAGAAGGTGGCCCTGATCGTGGCGGTGGCCGATTTTCTCGTCTACCTGCAAGCGATCCACCTGTTTCAGGAGAAATCGCCGCGGGTCTACTGGGCCCTGATCCGCTTCAGCGCCTTGCAGGTGGTGGTGGCGGCCCTGCTCGTCCAGGGGTTTGTGTTCGGGATTCTCTTGATCGTCTACCTGTTCACGGCGCTGGGGGCGTTGGCGCTGTTGTTCCTGCACTGCGAGCGGACCCGCCATCCTCCCGCAGCGGACGCGGCGCCGGCCCCGGGTGGATCGCGGTGGCCCCTGGCCCGCGAGAACGCGACGTTTTTCGGCACGTCGCCCGGCCGGATCGGCGTGGAGCGGGAACTCTTCTGGCGCCTGCTGCGGCTGGGGTTGGCCACGCTGGTGCTGAGCGTGCCGGTCTTCTTCACGGTTCCCCGCCTGGGCCGCGGGGCATGGCCGGGGGCCGGCGTCTCCCTGCGGTACACCGTCGGCTTTTCCGACAAGGTCACGCTGGGCGAGTTGGGCAAGGTTATCCAAAGTCCGGAAGAGGTGCTCAGGATCGTGTTCCATGATGTCGCCGGCAAGGACCCTTACTCGGTCGAAGGCAGCATCTACCTCCGCGGCACCGTCCTGACCGACTACAAGGGCGGCCGGTGGAGCCTCCCTCCCGGCTGCTTCGTCCAGACTCGCGACTACCTCGATTCCCGAGCCCGGCCCCCACGCGGAGAACCGGTCCGCCAGGATATTCGAATCGAGCCCATGTATGGGGAGGAGCTATTCTGCGTGTGGCCCTTCGCGGGGGATCCGCAGCGTGCAGATCCGCGAGTCTACTTCGACCCGAGATTGGGCCGCCTTCTCCGTACGAGCGGGTCCGCCCGCACGCGGTTCGAATTCAGCCTGGGTACGACGGCATTCCATAACGGGCGGCAGAGCCTGGTCTACCTCCGGGAAGAATGGTTCTTGCCGGGCGATTTGCTGCAACTGCCCGAGCAGGACGGCCGCGTCGCCGTGCCGGCACTCGTCGAGCTGGCCCGCCAGTGGGACGCCCAGTCCCACCTGCCCGACGAAGACCACTTCCGCCGGGCGCAGTTCCTGGAGCAGCAATTCCGGCACTCGGGCCGCTTCCAATACAGCCTGAAAGGGCAGAAGCGGGACCGGGGATTGGACCCCATCGAGGACTTCGTGACCAACAATCCCCGCGGGCACTGCGAGTACTTCGCCACTGCCCTGACGCTGATGCTCCGCAGCCGAGGGATCCCGGCGCGCATGGTGGTCGGCTATCGGACCGAGGAATGGAACGGCCTGGGCAGGTTCTTTCAGGTCCGCCAGTTGCACGCCCACACGTGGGTCGAGGCCCATCTGCGGCAAGAAGAACTCCCCAAGGATCTGGCACCGGACCGCGACGATCCACGGTGGAGAGACGGGGGCTGGCTGCGGCTGGACCCGACGCCCGCCTCCGCAGAGGCCGAAGTCGGGGGATTCTGGAACAGCAGGGCCGGCAAATGGCTCGACTGGCTGGATTACCTCTGGAAGAACTACGTCGTGGAGATGGATCGCCCGCGGCAGCGGCAAGCCGTCTACAACCCCATCGTGGAAGCGCTCCAAGACGTGTGGCGGACCCTGACGGACCGCGCGGGGTGGAAAGAGCGTGCCGCGGCGATCGGCAAGGCGTTGGGCTTGGATCGCTGGAGCGAAGGGGGCCCGCAATCGGTCCTCTGGTCCGTGGTGGCGGCGTTGTTGGGGACGGCGCTTTTCGGGATAGTCGGTTATGCGCTCTACCGGGTCGTGCTGGCGGGAACCTCCGCTCTGTTTCTGCGCCGGGGCGGTAAGCTTGGCTACGCCGGCTGGGCCAAGGTCGAGTTCTTCCGCCGCCTGGAGAAGGCGTTGGCCCGCCGCGGCCTCGTGCGGCCTGCCGCCAGCACGCAGCGGGAATTCGCCGTGGCCGCGGGCCGGCAGATCGCCGAGTGGGCGGGCGAGCCGCGCCTGGCGATTCTGCCCGTCCAGGTGGCCGAGGCCTTCTATCAGGTCCGATTCGGCGGCGTCGCCCTGGACAAGTCCCAGGCCGACGCGGTAGAACAGGCCCTGGCCCGGCTCGAACGCGCGCTGCGGGGGAGAAAGTCATGAAGACCGGCCTGGTCGGATACAAGGGATCGGGGAAGAGCACGCTCTTCGAGTGGCTCACCGGGGTCCGGCCCGACCCGGGACACGCCCACACCGGCCAGACGGCCATGGCCCCGATCGCCGATCCCCGGGTCGAGGCGCTGGCCAAGATCTATCACGCGAAGAAGACGCACCTTGCGGCCCTGGAGATCGTCGATACGCCGGGGCTGAGCCGCACCCACGAGGGCAACGCCGTCCGCTTGGCGACGATCCGCGAGGCCGACTGTCTGGTCCTGGTGGCGGCCGCGCTGGGCGGCTCCGATCCGGCGGCCGACGTCCGATCGTTCGGCGAAGACCTGCTCCTGGCCGACATGGAGATCGTCTCGGCCCGCATCGCCCGCGTGAAGGAATCGCTTAAGAAGCCGATCCCGCGCCAGGAACGCGAGGTCCTGGAGCACGAGGAGCAGACCCTGAAGATGGTCCTCGCCGCGATGGAGTCGGGCCGCCCCCTGCGTCCCGAGGACATGACCGACGAGCAACTCAAGGTCACCCGCGCCTTCCGCCTGACGATGGAGAAACCCTGGATGGCGATCGTCAACACGGCCGACGACGAGCCGCACCCCGAGCGCTTCGCCGCGGCAATGCCCGCGGGGATAGCGGTCGTCGCCATGCCGGTCGGCCTGGAGCTGGAGCTTGCCCGGATGAGTCCGGAAGACCGCGAAGAGTTCCAGCGGGAGATGGGCGTGGGCGGCGCCGACCGGGACGACCTGATCCGCAAGATCCTCGACGCCTCGGGCCACACGCTCTTCTTTACGGTCAACGATCGCGAATCCCGCAGTTGGATTCTCCGCAAAGGCGGCACTGCCGTGGAGGCCGCGGCAGCGGTCCACACCGACCTTGCCCGCGGCTTCATCCGCGCCGAGGTGATGAAGTGTGAAGACCTCGTTCGCCTGGGCAGCGAGCGCGAGGTGAAGGCCCAGCACCTGATGCGCGCGGAGCCCAAGGATTACGTGGTCCGGGAGGACGACGTGATCTTCGTCCGCTTCAGCGTCTAGGGTGCGTGCTTGCACGCGGAAGGTGTAGGGTGCGTGCTTGCACGCGGAAGGTGTAGGGTGCGTGCTTGCACGCACGCAAGAGGACTGAGATTCGTACAACACGCGCGGAAAGGTGAAAGTAGATGAGCTGGTACCGGCGTTATTGGCAGCCCGGCGGCCTCTACTTCTTCACGGTCGTGACCTTTGATCGCCGTCCACTTTTCTCGATGGCCGAAGCCCGGCACGAGTTGCATGCGGCGTTGCGCCGTACCCAAGCGGAGCGCCCGTTCGAGATCGTCGCCATCGTGCTCCTTCCGGACCACGTCCACTGTCTTTGGGGGTTGCCAGGCGAGGACTGCAATTTTGCCACCCGCTGGCGGACCATCAAGTCCCGATTCACGCGGGGACTCCTCGCCGGCGGATATCGCGAGCCACAACGGAGTGTCTCACGCCGGAAGCGCCAGGAACACGCGGTGTGGCAGCGGCGCTTCTGGGAACACCTCATTCGCGACGAGGAGGATTGGCAGCGCCACCTCGACTACCTGCACTACAACCCCGTGAAACACGGATACGCGCAGCGCCCGGCAGCCTGGCCGTACTCCACCTTCCGGAAGTACGTCGAGTTGGGCGAGTACGGGGCCGATTGGGGCGCCATCGAGCCCGAAAGTCTTCGCAACTGGTCGCCCCCCGACGTGTAGGCGCTGCCGAATAAGCCGTGTGCGTGCAAGCACGCACCCTACCGCTGCCGAATAAGCCATGTGCGTGCAAGCACGCACCCTACCGCTGCCGAGTAAGCCGCGTGCGTGCAAGCACGCACCCTACGCACCCTACCGCTCGCGGGCGTCTTCCAGGTAGGTGTAGCCTTCGAGGCCTGCCTCGTAGAATCGCAGGAGCCGGCCGGCCTGGCGGTCGTCGATCCGGTTTTCGCGGATCGCCTGCTCGACTGCGGTCCGGAGTTGCCGCATCAGCGCGCGGGGGTCGAACTCCACGTACTGGAGCACCTCGCTGACCGTGTCCCCCTTGATCACCGCCTCAACGACCACCTCATCCCCGCTGTCCATGGAGACGTGGACCGCGTTGGTGTCGCCGAAGAGATTGTGCAAATCGCCGAGGATTTCCTGGTACGCTCCCAGCAAGAAGGCCCCCAGGTAGTACGGCCGCTCGTCGACGGTGTGCAGGGGGAGCGTACGTTTCACGTCGCGGCGGTCGATGAAGCGGTCCACCTTGCCGTCGGAATCGCAGGTGATGTCGCCCAACATGGCGTGGTGCGTCGGCCGCTCGCCCAGCCGGTGGATGGGCATGATCGGGAAAAGCTGCTTGATGGCCCAACTGTCGGGCATCGACTGGAAGAGCGAGAAGTTGCAGAAGTAGGTCTCGCTCAGGAGCCAGTCGAGCACGCCCAGCTCTTCCGGCACGTATTCCATCTGCCGCATCAGCCGCTGGATCTTGCGGCAGATCGCCCAGAAGAGGTTCTCCACATGGCAGCGCTGCGCCAGCGGCAGATAGCCGCCGCCGAAGAGGCTCATCGCCATGTCGAGGGCCTGCTGGGCGTCGTGGTAGCTCTCCAGGACGTTGCGGACCGAGAGGTTCTGGTACGTATCCAGCAAGTCGACAAGCGGCTGCTCGGTGTCGTCCGGCAGCGTGAGCGGCACGCCGTCTTCGCCCAGGTCGGATACGCCCAGGACGTTGAACACAAGCACGCTGTGGTAGGCGACCACGGCCCGGCCGCTTTCCGAGAAGATCGTGGGATGGGGCACGCCGGCGTCGTCGCAGACGCTCTCGATGTGGAAGACCACGTCGTTAGCATATTCCTGAAGGGTGTAGTTCACACTGGACTCGAAATTCGTCTGCGAGCCGTCGTAATCGACCCCCAGCCCGCCGCCCACGTCCAGAATCTTCAGCCCGGCCCCGTGGCGGACCAGGTCCACGTAGACGCGGGCGGCCTCGTTCAAGGCCCGCTTGATGTGGCGGATGTTAGTGATCTGGCTCCCCAAGTGGAAGTGCAGCAGCCGGAAGCAGTCCTCCATGCCGCGTGCCTTCAGCTCCTCCACGGCGCGGAGGATCTCGGTCACCGAAAGGCCGAACTTGGACCGGTACCCCCCCGAGGACTGCCACCTGCCCGAGCCGAGCGAGGCCAGCTTGACGCGGATCCCGATCTGCGGGCGGACCCCGACCTCCTCGGCTTTCTGGAGGATGACTTCCAGATCGGTGTACTTCTCGACCACCAGATAGATCTGCCGGCCGATCTTCTGGGCCAGCATGGCGGTCTCGATGAACTCGTCGTCCTTGAAGCCGTTGCAGACGATCGGCACGTCGTTGCTGGCAACAGCGATGACCGCCAAGAGCTCCGGCTTGCTGCCGGCCTCCAGCCCGAAGTGGTAAGGCTGGCCGTATTGGATCACCTCCTCCACGACCTGGCGCTGCTGGTTCACCTTGATCGGGAAGACGCACTGGTAGACGCCGCGATAGTCGTGCTCGCGGATGGCCTGCTGGAAGGCGGCCTGGATCTCCCCCAGGCGGTGCTTAACGATGTCCCCAAAGCGGACTAATACCGGGGTCTGGATCCCCCGGGCTTGGAGCCGGTCGACAAGCAGCTTGATGTCGATCGCCCGCCGCGGGTCTTTGGTGGGATGAACGCAGACGTGTCCCTGGTCATTGATCGAGAAATACCCTTTTCCCCAGGCCGCTACCTCGTACAGCTCGGCAGCATCGGAAACCGTCCAGCGGCGGGTCTCCTGTTCGATTTCCAGCATCTACACTGGCCCTCCTTGTTTGGCACAAGAACCGTGGACCTGACGCGAGACCGGATATCGCCATGTTACCGGTTTAGGGCCCGGGGGAAAGGGGGTCGGCGACCAGGAATGAGGGAGAAGGCGAGTGTATTGAAATGCAACACTTGTCCAAAAATGCTGTAGCGAAATAAAACAGGCGAGTGGGGGTTAGGTCGGGCGCCTAACCCCCATCTCGCCTTCGCTACTCGGAAGCGGGTACTTCCGACCCTTCGAAAGGGTTGCTCCTCTGCTCCGGCAGGCCTTTCCCGTTCCGCCTCGCTCTTCAAATGATCCGGTGCGACGCGTGCGGCTGGGCAAATGGCCCGTCGGGTCGCCTCACGTCATTGCGGTCCTCTTCGATCTGCCGACCCCTGTCGCCAACACCTGCCCAGAAAATGCCTCTTCTCTGTTCAGGCCCCGGCGGCCCGTCGCCGGGCCGCCAGGGTTTTTGGGGGGGGTGATTGCTCTGCATTAGGCAGAAGCGATGCCCTAATAAAGTGCAAAGGGTGTGCCAAAGGAGGATTCGCGACGCAAGATCCTGACGCCTGGCCCAGGGCCGTCCGTCCGGTGCCCATGCGGCGCAAGAAAAACGCCGCCAGGCTTGAGAATGGCGGCGCACGCTGCGGACGATCGGGCGAATCCTATTCCTTCTCGGGCGGCTTCGCGGGAGCCTTCTGCGGGGCCTTTTCCGGGGCCTTCCTGCCCGCCGTGCCGCCCTGCTTCCTCAGGGCCTCCATCGCCTTGACGAGTGCCTTGAATTCGTCCAAGCTGACCGCCTTGTCGGAGTTGGCGTCCAGCTTCTGGAAGAGCTTCTTGACCTGCGGCTCGGGGGCCCTCTTGAGCCAATCGACGGCCTTGAACTCATCGAGCGTAAGCCTCTTGTCGTTGTTCGCGTCCAGCTTCTTGAACCACTCCTCAACGGTCATTCTCACCTTCTTGGGCGGTTCCTTTTTCTTCTCTTTCTCCTGGGTACGGGCCGCGCTCAGCCCGACCAGGCACGCCAACGTCCCCGCCAGCAGCATCGACCAGACTCTTGCCATCACAGCGACTCCTCAGTTTCTGACTTCAAGAGACTCTCCGAGCGACCGGGCCGCGGGCGGCCCTCCACCGGGTCGCCGGACCAGCATCGTTCAGAATAGGAAACCCCACGGCCTGGTGGAAGTGTCGGGCCGGGCCGCTTCGTGCCCCTTTCACGGCAGCGGGACATCCTTCACCTCGTACTCGAAGGGCGTGGAGAAGATCATTGCCGGCGTCTTGTACACGAAAGTATAGTCCGCCAGCGGCCCGGCTACGGCGAAGAGGTAGCCGACGCCAACGTCGGCCGGCGTTTGCCGCGTCGTTTCCATCGAGTCGTAGGGGACCGGCTTGCCGTCGCGGCCTTCCAGGAACGCCGGGTTGTCGAGGACCCAGTTGCGGTGGGAGGCCAGCGCCCCTTCCGGCCGGTCGAAGCGGACAATCGTGTGGAGTTCCCACAGCTTGTTGTTCTTTCGGACCCCCTCCAGGATGACCGTCACGGCGGCGGCCCGCTTCTCCACGTTCTTCGCTTCCGCGAGGTTCTGGAAACGGAAGGTCTCCTGCTTTCCGGGCACCAGCACGTGCAGGATTCCGCGGAGCCGGGCTATCCGTTTCACTTCGCGCGGCGGGAGAGCCAGCGGGATGATCAGCCGCTTGCCGACCGGGCCGGGCTCGACCGGCACTTCCAGCTCCGCCTCGGGGCTCAGGACCGCCAGCGGCTTGCCGCTCTCGTCGACGGCCTTCAGGTCGGCCAGCCGGTGCTGGAAGGCGATCGGCGCCAGCCGCGGCTCCCAGGCGACCTCAAGCTCCAGTTTCAAGACCTGTCCGGCCGGGTTGCGGAGGTCCCGCTGCGCCGCGACGCTGACCGGCTCGAACCGGAAGGGCCCTTGGTAGAAGGCCCGCTCGGTCCGCGGCCCCTGCGGCCCGCTCGGCGTCACAATGCGGATCGCCTTGTCGTCGCCGAAAGGGTAGACCGTCAAGCCGGCCTGATCGAGGACCCGATCGAGGGCCTGCCAAAACGGCGTCTTGTCGAAATCGACCTTCAGTTTCGGATCGGGGGCCTCGCCGGCGGCCTCCCGCCGGGCGTCGACGATCTTGTTCCCCGTCTGCCCCTGGATCGCAGCGAGGACCTTGGACAGGGGCAAGCCGTCGCCCCGCAGCGTGACTCGCGAAGGCTGCACGGCGGTCTCCGATTGGGCCCGCTGGAGTTTCTGGCGGATGCGGCCGAGCCGCTCCTCGACCTCGGGCCGCGACGCATCGCCGCCCTGGGGCAGCAGTTCGAGCACCCGCGGGCCAAGCCTGAGGAGTTCCTCTTCGGCGGCGTCCCGCTCGTTCAACTGCGGGGCGTCGAGCTGGCGGACCAGCCGCCGCACCGACGCCGCCAGGTCGCCCTCCGGGGCCTTCGCATCGGCCTGGGCCAGGAGGATACCGCCGAGCAGCAACAAAACCTGCACCATGCTCCTACCTCTCTCGGACGCGTGGGGAATCGGGAGGGCGAGGCTCCTGCCGAGCCGCACTTGAGGCCGCGAGTCCGGCGTTCTTGCCCGGCTCGGCAGGAGCCTCG
>CAYGZA010000182.1:0-13595 GCA_964354135.1 uncultured Planctomycetaceae bacterium | reverse complement strand
GCTCAGAAGTCGGGAGTTGTGCGTGTGCCACTGCTTGGCCGCTGCCGCCAGAGACGTTGAACGATGGGGGGACGTCATGCCGGCAGCGGGCAAGCAGTGAGGGCCAGCGGCTGGGTGGCATGCCGTCACGTGGGCCGGCCGCGCTCTCGGCATGGAAGGGATGACGGCGACTGCCATGCTCACCCGACGCTCCGCGTCGTGAGAGCATGCCACCCCGCCGCCACGGTGCCTGTCCCCCCTTTTTCCGCGGTTGGCACGTCTTGAGCCGCGGCCCGCGGTGGATCACAATGGTCTTGAACGCTCAGGAGAACGTTGATGAGGCCGTCACGCGTTACGCTTCTGTCCGCAGGGCTCCTCTGGCTCGCGATCGGCGGTGGGATCTCGCTTTGCCCGGCGGCCGGCCTGGAGTCGGCCGGCAACACCGACGGCGTGCTCACCTGGCGCGTGGGCACGGTGGAGCAAGGCAAGCCGGCCCGCGAGGTGGTCCTGTTTGCTTTCGATCATTCGCCGGATGGAGTCGTAAAGCACCTTGAGACGGCGCGGCGGCAGTTCGCCAAGATGCCGGCCCCGGCGACGGCGGCCCACGCGCCGGCCGCGCCGAAGGTCTGGATCGAGAACGGCACCACGGATTTCGCCCTCGAAGGCCCCTGTTTCTTCCGCTGGCGCGTCGAGCGGCAGGCACTCCGCTGCGCCCGCGGCGGGCAACTCAGCCAGTTCACCTGGTACGTCCATTACCGGGACGCCGCCGGAGAGCACCGCGCCGGCACGCCCCACGACGGCGATAGCACGCCCGAAAACCTTCGGATTGTCGAGCCGGTCCGCAGCCTCAGCCCGAAGGAAGCGATCGGCGTGGTGGAGACGGCCGACAAGAGGCTCCGCATCCGCGTGCGGGCGGCGACGGGCGAGGGGCCCGTCGTGGCGGTCGAGTTCCTGCTGGCCAGTACACAGGCCGAGCCGCTCCAAGACGTCCGTTTGACGGCCTACGCCAATCTCGAATCGGACCACGACGAAGGGAACGATTTCAGCTTTCTCGACCGCCGCACGGGCGGGCTCCTGGTCTACGACCCGGCGACGAAGATGTGTGCCGTCATGGCCGGGCTGAACCCTCCGCTTGCCGGCTACTCGGGCACGTGGAATTCGCTTGCGCAGCTTCAAGCGGCGGCGGGCATCCCGCGGGAACAGTGGAAGCCTTTCACCGGGCCGTCGCCGGAGCTGATCAAGCAGCTTGCCCATGAGAGGCTGGCTGCCGAGGGGATTTATCTCCCCTACCGGGTTGAAAACCCCACCACGCCGGATACCCGGACGCTTTCGGCCGAGGAGGCCGCCGCGGCACTCCAGCAGGACTGGCTCTTCCAGGCGATGGGGAAGCCGCTCGGCGAGCGGGCGCTCGAAGAGATCGGCTGGGCGCGGTTGCTCGCCGCGAGACTCGCGTCCGATCCGCGGACTGGCGACCTCAAGGGTGACTTGGCGCAGCTTGAGGCCCTGCAAAGGCGGCTCTACGACGCGGCCGCCAAGGGCCTCGACGCCGCCGCGGCGAAAGAACTCTATCTGGCCGTCCGCCGCGTGAAGCGGGCAATTGCGTTTAGGAATCCCGTGCTCGACTTCACGCAAACGCTCTTCATCGATCAGCCGTACCCACGCGGCCGGGTCAACGACATCCACGAGGCGATCCACCGGATGGGAATCACGGCCACTCCGGGCGGGCGGCTGTTGGTGCTCGATGGCCTCCACCCGGGCGGCAAGGTCCGCAAGCTCGCCCCCGAGCGGCCCGGCAGCTTCTGGCGGCCCGACCTCTCGTTCGACGCCCGGCGGGTCCTCTTCTGCTACAAGCCGCACGACGAAAAGAGCTTTCGCCTCTACGAGATGAACGTCGGCGGCTCCGGCCTGCGCCAGCTCACCCAGAGCGACTACGACGACGTGGACCCGATCTACCTGCCCGACGGCCACATCCTGTTCACCACGACGCGGGGCAATTCGCACGTCCGCTGCGGGCCGTTCATCTATTCGTACATCCTCGCCCGGTGCGACGCCGACGGCGGCAACATCTACCTCATCAGCTACAACGGCGAGCCGGACTTCGTGCCCGCCCTATTGAACGACGGCCGCGTGATCTACTCCCGGTGGGAATACACCGACAAGCCGCTCTGGCGCGTGCAAAGCCTCTGGACCACCAACCAGGACGGCACGAACACGGCGGTCTTCTGGGGCAACCAGTCGGTCTGGCCCGACCACCTCGCCGAGCCGCGGCCGATCCCCGGCAGCCACCGCGTCATGTTCTCCGGCGTGGCCCATCACGACTGGTGGTCTGGCTCGATCGGCATCATCGACCAGCACAAGGGCTTCAATTTCCCGCACGGGCTGACGAAGGTGACGCTGGACCGGCCCTGGCCGGAGTGCAGCAAGCCGCCGCTGGAGCCGCCGGAATCGCTGCAATACCACGCCTCCGGCAATTACACCGGCTACAAGACGCCGTATCCGCTCTCCGAGAAGGACTTCCTCGTTTCCGCCCGCGGCGAAGGCGACAAGTTCCGGCTCTATCTGATGGATACCGACGGCAACCGGGAGCTCGTGTACGAGGGCGTGTACAACGTGCTGCACGCGATTCCCGTGAAGCCTGGCGCGGCGCCGCCGCGGCAGCCGGACCTGGTGGTCTGGCCGGGGACCGGCAAGGACCGCAAGCCGCCCCAGCCCGGCCTCTTCTACAGCGCCGACGTCTACCAGGGCGTGCCCGAGCTGGTGCGCGGCAGCGTCAAGTACCTGCGGGTCTTCCAGATGGACCACAAGACGTATACCACGTGGGGGAAGACGTACCGGCACTCCGGGCCGCCGGTCTCGATCGTGCAGGAGGAGGGGGTCAAGCGGGTGCTCTCGATCGTGCCGGTCGAGGCGGACGGGTCGGTGTATTTCAAGGTCCCGGCCGGCCGGTCGCTGCACTTCCAGCTCCTGGACGAGCACTACCGCTGCCTCCAGACCATGCGGAGCTTCACCGGCGTCTTGCCGGGCGAGCAGCGGGGCTGCGTCGGCTGCCACGAGATGCACAGCACCACCCCGGTGCGAAAGGGGCCGGGAACCTTTCTTTCCGGGAACGATGGAGGTTTGCCGGGCGCGGACGTGGCAAGAAGAGTTCCCGACCCTCTTCCGCTGGCGATGCGCCGCCGGCCGACGGAACTCTCGCCGCCGCCCTGGGGCACGGAGAGCATCAGCTACGAGCGCTTTGCCCAGCCCGTGCTCGACCGCTACTGCGGCAAGTGCCACCAAGGCACCGGGGAGGCCCGCAAGGACATGGATCTGACGCTCCGCCCCGGCCACAGCGTGTTCAAGGAGCCGTATCTGACGCTGGTCGGCTCGGCCGGCTGGTACAATCCCGTGCCCAACAAGGGCCAGCCGGGCTACGGCATCGCCGGCGCGATTCCCGTCGAGTCCGTGGATCTCACCATGAATGACCCGAGGGCCTACGCGACGCTCCGGCCGATGCAGTATCTCTCGTACAAGAGCCGCCTGGTGGAACTGACGATGAGCGGCAAGCACTATGACGTGAAGGCCGATCCGCTGAGCCTCCACCGGCTCATCACCTGGGTCGATGCCTGCTGCCCGTTCATGGGCGAGGAAGAGCTGCGTGCCCTGGGCGATCCGAACTTCGAGGGGATCGAAGAGCTGCCGATCCGCCCGAGGGTCGCCACCGCCCCGGTCGTCGAGCGGCCGTGAGCGAGGGTTTCACGCATAGGCGCCAAGGGTCCAAGGCACCAAGGGAGGGGAAATTGTTTCGCGTCTTCATGCCGTAGCCTGATGATCCCCCCATGGACCCGACGTGGTATCAGTATCCCGCGCTTTTCTTCATTGCCGCCGCGGCCGGGGCAGTCAATTCCGTGGCCGGGGGCGGGACGCTGCTCACGTTCCCCGCGCTCCTATGGGCAGGACAGCTCACGCCCTCATGGGCAGGACAGTTGGAAAAGCTCGCCAACGCCACCAGCACGGTTGCCCTCTGGCCCGGGCAGCTCGGCAGCCTCTGGGGCTACCGCCGCGAGATCGGCCGCAGCCACAAGGCGATCGCGCTATTGGCCGTGCCGAGCTTCTTGGGCGGGCTTGTCGGGGCGCTATTGCTCTTGTGGACTGATAATGAGACGTTCGCCGCACTTGTTCCCTACCTGGTTCTGCTGGCGACCCTCTTGTTTGCCGCCCAGCGGCCCCTTGCACGCTGGCAGCGCCGCCGGGCCGCAGGGACGTCAGGCGAGGACGCCCGGTCCGACGCCGTCTCTTTCCGGGAGGGCGAGGACCATTTTTCCCCGCGGCGCTGGTTGACCGTGCTGGCTTTCCAGCTCTTCGTGGCCGTCTACGGCGGTTATTTCGGCGCGGGGATCGGCATCCTCATGTTGGCCGCTCTCGGGTATCTGGGATTCACCAACATCCACCGCATGAACGGGCTCAAGAACACGGGCGGGATGTGCATCAACGCCGTCGCCGCGATCCTGTTCATCGTCAAAGGGCTGGTGGATTGGCGGCTGGCCTCGCTGATGGCCGCCGGGGCGATCCTGGGCGGCTATGCCGGCGCGGGCACGGCCCGGCGGATCGGGCAGGAGAACGTCCGGCGGATCATCGTGGCGATCGGGTTGACGCTGACGGTCGCGCTCTTGCTCCGGCGCTGACCGGGAGGTCCCTTCGCCCTTCTACGGCGCGTGGGCGTGGACGGGCATCGGGGCCAGCCACTGCTCGAAGACGGCGGCCACGTTCCTGAACGGGACGCCGGGGCCCCACTCGCACCTGGCAATCACGCCCCCGCGCCCCTGATCCAACGCTGCGCGGACCCGGCCGACGGCCGTGCGGACCTCGCCGGGAGTCCCGAAGGGCAGGATCCGCTGCCGGTCGATCTCGCCCCAGAAGGTAATCCGCCCGCGGAGCTTCTCGGCCAGCACGTCCAGGTCCGTCAAGAACAGATCGACATTCACCGCGTCCACGCCTATCTCGACCAGGTCCTCAAGAATCTCCGCGACGTTCCCCCCGTAGCGGAAGAAGACGAACTTGTCGCGCAAGCGGAGGATCTCGCAGTACCGGCGATAGAGGGGCTTGAACAGGTCGCGCCAGACCTGCCGCGGAATCACAAGCGAGTGCGTCGAACCCCAGTTGTCGGCAAAGGCGACGCCGTCCACGTCCGTCGACGCCCACATCTCGATCTCCCGGCACGAGAAGTCGTGGAGCATGGCCAGAAGGTCGCGGAGGGCCCTGCCCGGGGAGGCCAATTCCGCCCGCGTTGCCGCAGGGCCGTGAAGCAACTGGAGGCGCTCGAACGGCCGCACGTCGCTCCAGGCCAGCACGAACCGCGGGGTCGCCGCGCAGCTACGACCGACCGTGCTGAGATTGGCCTTCTCCAGCAGCTCCCAAGGAGGGTGGTACGTGGCGATTTGCGCGAGGTCGGCCAAAGGGTGCCCTGTCACTTCCCCGGGCATCCCTCGCCTGAACACCTGCCAGATGCAGCCCCATGCGTCGGTGTGTTCTCCCACTTCGCCGGGGTCGCCTTTGGCGCGGACTCCCCGCGGCCAGCGGAACTCGGGCCGGATGATGTCGCTGGGATAGCGGAACCTCATCTCCGCCACCTCGTCGGCGTGGAACATCTCGACTGCCGGTGCGACCCAAAGGTCGCGCGGTGCCCGATCGACCGCTTCGTGCATCAAGGCGTGGATCACACGTTCTCGTGAGGTCATCGCAATGCCCAGGGCGCGGCTCTATGCGTGCAAGGTCGCGTTCAGCGGCTTCAGGGTGGGATAGAGCCGCTCGTATTTCGCGAACCCGGCGGCGTAGCGCTCCGCCAGGAACGGATCGGGCTCGTACGTGCGGCCCGGCTGGTGGACCCGCTCCAGCGCGTCTTGCTCGTCGCGGTACAGTCCCACCCCGATCCCGGCGAGAATCGCCGCTCCAAGCACGACCGCCTCGTCGAGCCGCGGGACCTCGATCGGTTTGCCCACCACGTCGGCCTTGTTCTGCATCCAGAAGGCGTTGTTGACCGCCCCGCCGATGGCCACGATCTTGTCGGGCCTTGCGCCCAGGCTCGATTCAAACCCGCGGACCACCTGGAGGAACTGGTAGTCGAGCCCCTCGATCACCGCGCGGAGCACGTCGCCCTTGGTGACGATGTTCCGCAGGCCGACCAGTGCGCCCAACGACTGGTGATCGACCACCGGGCAGTGGCTCCCGGACATGTGCGGCAGGAACATCGCGCCGCGGGCGCCCGGCGGCGAGGCCCGGGCGGCCGCCATCAGGTAGTCCCAGTCGAGGCCCCCTTCGGCCGCCGCCTTCTCGCGCTCCTCGAAGCCGAACTGGTTGCGGAACCATTCGAGCATGTCGGCGGCGACCGTGGCGCCCATCGCGGCCCAGGCGCCGCGGGCCACGTGCGAGTCGACGAGGATGCCCATCCGGCGGACGGCGGGCGTGAGGACCGGCTCGGGCAAGGCGGCGACCACCATCTCCCAGGTGCCGGCCACGTCGAGCACCACGCCGGGCTTGAAGGCCCCGGTCGGCAGGGCCCCGCAGCAGTAATCGTGGCCGCCGAGCACGACCGGCGTTCCCCGCGGCAGCCCGGTCGCTTCCGCGGCCTTGGCGTGGACCTCGCCCAGGACGGTGCCGCTGGGCATCGGATCGCACAGCAGCCGCCGGTCGATGCCGGATGCCTCCAGCAGCTCGTCCGACCACGTCCGCCGCCGCTGGTCGAACAAGAGCGTGGTGGACGCCATGCTATAGTCGGTGGCGTGGCGGCCGCAGAGCATGAAGTTGACGAAATCCTCGATCAGGAGCCACTTGTCGGTCTCTCGGAGGATCGCCGGCTCGTTCTGGCGCATCCACAGAAGCCGCAAGGCGGTGTTGAAGACCCAGATCTGGTTCCCGCCCACCGCGAACTGCCGCTCGGCCCCGACGTGCTCCAGCCACCAGCGGTACTGCGGCTCGGTCCGCGGGCAGTGCCAACTGATGAAGGGGTAGAGCCAACTTCCGTCCTTGGCCACGGGCAGGCCGTCCATGCCCATGCCGGTGACGGCCACGCCCCGGACGCTCTTTGGGTCATCCAACTGGGCGACGATCTCGCGGAGTGAATCGCAGACGCCGCCCCAGATGGCCTCCGGGCGCCAGATGGCCCACTGCGGCTGCTCGGGATAGGGATTGACTCGCTCGTTCGGCCGGCTTGCTTTCGCCACTGCATTGCCGGCGAGGTCGTAGGCGATGGCCTTGAGATTCGTAGAGCCGAGATCAATGCCGATCAGGTAGTCCATGGGATACTCTCGTCCGTCGTCTTCTCTTGCCGGGCAAGCCCGGCCGCTACGCGGATTGACCGGGCCGACACCCGGACTGACCGGGCCGACACGGCCCGGCTCTGAATCCTGAACCCTCGCTCAAAACGCCTCCGCCGCACCGGCGTCGTCCCACGTGTCCAGGGCGATCGGGTACTTGCCGTACATCCGGATCGCGTTCCACATGGCCAGGTAGTTGCCGGGCTTAACGGCCGAGTGGATGCTGTTGCTCGAGGAGAGGATCAGTCCGCCGCCCTCAGCCGCCTTGCGGATCACCTGCTTCGTCTCCTCGACGATCTCCCGCTCCGAGCCGAAGGTGAGCGTGTGGGCGCAGTCGACGTTTCCCTTCAGTGCGATGCGGCCGCCGTACGCGGTCTTCATCTCGGCGATGTCCATGCCCGCGATCGGGTCGATCGGGTCGAGGCAGTCGATTTCCGCGTCGAGGATCATGTCCAAAAGCGGCCGGATGTTGCCGTCGGTGTGCTTGATGACGGGCAGCCCGGCGTCGTGGAAGCCGCGGACGACCCGCTTCAGCCCGGGATAGAAGGACTCCCGGAACGACCTCGGCGACATGAAGGGCCCCTCGGTCGAGGCGTAATCGTCGCCGGTGAAGACGAAATCGGCCCCGCAGCGGGCGACCTGGCGGGCCATCTCCAGGTTCACCTCGACCGACATCTCGACCAGCCCGTGGACCAGCTCGGGCTCCTCCATCAGGGCCATCATCAGCCCCTCGAAGCCGAGCAAGTAGCGGGGGATGGAGAAGACGTCGTTCAGGTGGACGCCGATGGCCAGCTTCCCCTTGTAGCGTCCCACGAGGCGCTTGAGGCTGTCGTAGCGGCCGGGGGCGTGCGGATCGGGGGGCGTGTAGTTGCGGAAGTCGGCGAGGGTCTTGATCGGGCCGTCGACCGGGAAGCCGTGTTCCTCGGCAGTCGTTTCCAGGACCACCCCCCACTCGTTGCGGGACCGCCGCGGGCCGATCTGTTCTTTCTTGATGTCCGGGGCCGTGAGGATGGCGTCGAGCCCCATGCGAACGGTGAATTCCTCCATCGACGCCCCGGGGCAGATCGCCTCGCGGACCTTGCGGTCGATGATCCACTCGAAGTGCGGGATTCGGTCCGGCTCTTGGCGCCGCAATGCCCGCATGACCCGCTCGGCAGAGGTCATTTCGCTCATAAGGCCCCCATTCCCGGAATCGCTGGTTGGTCGGCGATCATCTTGAGGGAGTATCGGGGGGGCTGTCAAGAGACGAGGATGAGAGTTCGGGGTTCGGGGTTCAGGGTTCGGGGTTCGGGGTTCAGGGTTCAGGAAGGAGGGGCGAGAAGCGAGCGACGGGGTCGGATTGTTCCTTATGGAGGCTGCTCCGCGCCTTCATCGATCCCTTCGCCCTGAACCCTGAACCCCGAACCCTGAACCCTGAACCCTCCCCCTTGGAACCCGGCCCGCCTTCGGATATATAAGTCGGGACGTAGTGCCCGACGCAACGCCCGATACCCCATGGATCTGAACCTCAAGGACAAAGTGGCTTTGGTGACCGGCGGCTCGCGGGGGCTGGGCCGGGCGATATGCCTCGGGCTGGCCGCCGAGGGGGCCAGGGTCGCCATCCACTACTACCGGGACGGATCCAAGGCAGTCGACTTGGGGCCCGAGGCCGCGGAGTTGGCCAAGATCATCCGCGCCGCCCACGGCGTGACCGTGCTCTGCGTCCCCGGCGACGTATCGAAGGTCGACGAAGTCCGCGAGATGTTCCGCCTGACCGAGGCTTCGCTGGGCAGGATCGACGTCCTGGTCAACAACGCCGGGGTCTGGCCCACCGCGTACGTCAGGGACATGACCGACGAAGAGTGGCACGCCACCTTGGCCGTCAACCTCACCGGGGCCTTCTTCACCTGCCGCGAAGCGGTTCGGCGGTGGCTTGGCGAGGGCCGCACGGGGCGGATTGTGAACGTCGCCTCGCAGGCCGCTTTCCACGGGTCGACGACCGGACACGCCCACTACGCCGCCTCGAAGGCCGGCCTGGTCACGTTCAGCATCTCGCTGGCCCGCGAGGTCGCCCCGCACGGGATCCGCGTCAACTGCGTCGCTCCGGGCATGATGACCACGGAAATGGCCCGCGAGGCCCTCGACAAGGACACGGAACAATACCTCGCCCGCATCCCGCTCGGCCGCATTGCCGACCCGGCGGAAGTGGCCAACGTGGTCGCGTTTCTCGCCTCGGACCGGGCCAGCTACATGACGGGGGCGACGGTGGACGTGACCGGAGGGATGTTGATGCGGTGACCTTGGCGTGACTTTCGGGCGCAGCGAAAGGATAAAGGATGAGGGATGAAGGATCAAGGATCAAGGATGAAGAGTATTGACCGCCGGGACAAGGACCATGCTCGTAGCCGCTAAAGAAGTGCTTGCTGACGCGAGGGCGAAGCGCTATGCCGTGCCGGCGTTCGACGCCGTGGAGGACGTGTTCGTCCGCGCGATCCTCCAGACCGCCGAGACGTGCCGCGCCCCGGTGTTTCTCATGTGCCTGGAGCCCGACGTGGAGGGTGACGGCTGGGTCTACTACTCCGGCCTGGTCAAAGCGGTCGCCGACCACCACAAGATCCCGGTCGTGCTCCACCTGGACCACGCGACCGAGCTGACGGCGATCCGGAGGGCCGTAGACCTGGGCTTCACCTCGGTGATGATCGACGGGTCGAGGTTGCCGTTTGAGGAGAACGTGCGTATCACGCGGGCGGCGGTGGAGATCGCCCATCCGCGCGGGATAAGCGTCGAGGGCGAGCTGGGCCGCGTCGGCGGCATGGACCTGGAAGCGACCGCGCGGGCCGGCAACGTGTTGACCGCTCCGGACGAAGTCGCCCGGTTCGTCGACGAGACCGGGGTGGATGCGCTGGCCGTTTCCATCGGCACGTCGCACGGCGTGTACCAGTCGCTCCCCACGCTGAACATCCCGCGGCTTGCGGAGCTGAACGCGGCCAGCCGCGTGCCGCTGGTGATGCACGGCGGCTCGGGCACGCCCACCGACCAGGTCCAGGAGGCCGTGCGCCACGGAATCTCGAAGCTGAACATCTACGCCGACTGCCGGATCGCGATGCGCCGCGGGCTGGAAAAGGCGGCCCGGTCGCAGCGGCGTCAGGACCCGCTGCCGCACGAGGTCTTCGGACCGATCAGGGAGGAGATCGCCGCCGTCGCGAGGGAGAAGATCGAGCTGTTGTTTGCCAACGGCCGGGCGTGAACCGGAACAGCCCTATGAAGCTTCTGGCCGTCAGCGACACGTACATCCCCTCGACGTTCATGCAGCAAGGGCTGGCGTCGCTGGAGCCGCTGGGAGTGCAGGTGGAGGTGCGCCGCTGGGAACATCCGACGCTCGTGGCGCTTCAGGAGGCGAACCTGGCCGTCGAAAAGGGCGGCCCGGAGGCCGTCCCGCTGCCCGCGGAAGTGACGGACAACATCGGCGGCTTCGAGATCGTCGTGGTGCAGTTCACGCCGATCGACCGGAGGTTCATCGAGGCGGCACGGAGCCTGAAGGTGATCGGCGTGCTGCGCGGCGGGACGGAAAACGTGGACGTCCCCTTTGCCACGGCCCGCGGCATCACCGTGATGAACACCCCCGGCCGCAATGCCCGCGCGGTCGCCGAGTGCGCGATGGGCATGATCCTCAGCGAGATCCGCAACATCGCCCGGGCCCACGAGCGGCTCAAGCACGGCCGCTGGCAGCGGTCGTATCCCAACAGCGACGCGATTCCGGAGCTTTACGAGAAGACGGTCGGGTTGGTCGGCTACGGCGCCGTCGGGCGGCTCGTGGCCGGCTACCTGGCGGCGTTCGGGAGCCGGGTGATCGCCTTCGACCCCTACTGCCGCGGCGATCCCGCGCCGGCCGCGCTCGTGGATCTGGAAACGCTCTTGCGGGAGTCGGACGTGATTTCGATCCATGCCCGCCTCACCGACGAGAGCTACCGCTTGATCGGCGCCAAGGAGCTGGCCCTCATGAAGCCGACCGCGGTGCTGGTCAACACGGCCCGCAGCGGGCTGGTGGACGAGGAGGCCTTGGTCGAGGCCCTGCGCGAGAAACGGATCATGGGGGCGGCGTTGGACGTGTTCGACGTGGAGCCGCTGTCGGCCGATCATCCCCTGCTAAGCCTCGACAACGTGACGATCACGCCGCATTTGGCCGGGAGCACCATCGACGCCTTCCGCAACAGCCCCAAGCTCATGGCCGGTCACTTGAGCCGGATGTTGCGCGGCGAGGGCAACCTGCCGGTGGTCAACGGAATTCAGCCGGCACTGCGAGCGGGATAAAACGCAGACCAGGGAAGAGACTCTGAAGGCTTCAAGGTCCGCTAGGCCCCCTGAAGCATCCGCGTGCGGCGGGAACGGCGTTCGGCACGCAGGCGAGCGCGTCGCTTGATTTCGCTTGGTTTCTCGTAATACTCACGGCGGCGCATCTCCTTCTTGATCCCGCTCCGTTCCACCAGCTTGCGGAAGCGGCGCACCGCCTCTTGAATGGATTCATTGTCCCTCAACGTCAGTTTGACCACTCAGTCCTCCTTCTTAAGGTACTGGAAACCTGGGTTTCACCCGTCCCCGGCAAGCGACGCTGCCCCGCACAGCGAAGGCGCAAACCCCTATTTATACATACTTCCGGCGGTCTGTCCATCCATATCGGTAGTTGTCGCCCGGCATATTCACGGGGGATTCCCCAGGGATACCTACCCCGCTCAGGTATATATTCGAGCCTTGTGTCTTGGGGGTCATGGCGGCAGGTTGCCCCCCACACGACGGGGGGATTCTACGTTCGCCGGAACCTTGCCTCGTCTGTGCAAGTGCAATATCCTTTGGGACTTGCGATTGTGGCGACTCGACCGCGTAGATGGATTGAACCCAGTAAGAACGCAGAGACGATTTTGTCAGAGTGATCTCTTGCCTCGGTACCGGCCTTGCGGAGACGCCTCATGGAGGAAGCATCACGGCAACTACACACTCTTGTGGAACTCGACGCCCGGCACGACGACCTTTTGGAGCAACTCGACGAGCTGGACAGACGGGTGTCGCAGGTGTTGGTGGAGTGCCAGGCGATCCGGCTTGCCGCGGAGCCTTCGCAGCCGGCCGCCGCCGCGGAGACCGCGGCGCACGTGACCTCCCAGAACAGGTGGTGACGGTGATCCGAGTCGGGCAGACACCGGGGACGCGGCATCGAGGAAAAAAGGGCCCGCAGGCGCCTTGATTCTCGGCCGCGTGCCGGTATAATCCAATGGGAATTGAGTGGGGCGGGCGGTGAGTTCGTACCTTAACTCATTTCCCCGTAGAGATTTGGGCGCGGCGGTTTGCTTTTTGTTTTTCTCGGCCTTGCCCTTTGACAGCGGCTAGGCGGGCCGATATATTGGTTGTTTCGTCCCGGGGTGGACCCGCCTGGTGGGTAGCGGGACGAGCAAATGGCTGGGGTCCGGGTTCCCGGTGTCGATTCGGGAGGGAATCCGAGCCCTGTCCATTTGACAGACGGATCGGCACCCCGAAAGGGGAGGCCGGTCTGTTTTGGTCTTTGACAATTTGGTTGTTGGCTTAAGTGGCATCTCGACGCGGGTGGCAGTGCGTTTCGTCGCCTTGACGAGCGAATTGCCGCCCGGAGCGCTAGGTACTCCGAACCCTTCCGACGCGTCCTTGCGACGTGGCGGGGAGGGCGAAGTACCAGAGAATCGTTATTCGGGCCGGCGGCCTGGGATCCGCAAGGGTTTCCAGTGCCGCGCGGTCTCAATAGCGGTCCATGAGTCCTGCTTTGCGAAGGCCGGCGGATCCCGCTCGCGGGGTTGGCCGAGTTGTAGGAGGGTTGGATTCATGTGGCCAAGCTATTAAGGGCGCATGGGGGATGTCTTGGCGTCAGGAGGCTTCGAAGGGCGTGGAAGACTGCGAAAAGCCCGGGGTAGTTGTCAAACGAGCGTTGATCCCGGGATTCCCGAACGAGTACGCGCTGAATCCATAGGCGCGTGCGGCAAACGCGGGGAACTGAAACATCTCAGTACCCGTTGGAAAAGAAAGAAAACTCGATTTCCCCAGTAGCGGCGAGCGAAAAGGAAACAGCCTAAACCGCGGGGGTTTTCCCCTGCGGGGTTGAAGGGCCCTTCCCATGGGAGTTACAAAGGGACCTGCTAGCAGAACCGTACTGGAAAGGCGGACCATAGAGGGTGACAGTCCCGTACGCGAAAGTAGTGTTCTCTCCCGAAGGGTACCTGAGTAGGTCGGGTCACGTGAAACCCCGACTGAATCTACGGGGACCATCCCGTAAGGCTAAATACTCCCTGACGACCGATAGTGAACTCAGTAGGGCGACTGAAAGAT
>CAYGZA010000181.1:0-13676 GCA_964354135.1 uncultured Planctomycetaceae bacterium | reverse complement strand
TCCCTTCGGCCCGACCTTGGCGGCGATGGCCTGGAAGATCGGCTTGACCAGGGGCCAGGCTTTTTCGCTGCCGCCGGGCATGATGCTCGGCCCGCGCAGGGCCCCTTCCTCGCCGCCGGAAACGCCGGTGCCGACGTACAAGAGGCCCTTGGACTCGACGTAGCTGGTCCGCCGCTCCGTGTCGGCGAAGTGGGTGTTGCCGCCGTCGATGATCAAGTCGCCGGGGGAGAGGACCGCCAGGAGCCGCTCGATGAACTCATCGACCGCCGGCCCGGCCTTGACCATGAGCATGACCTTGCGCGGCGGGGCCAGGTTTTCGACCAACTCCCGGATCGAGCGGCAGCCGATGAAGTTCTTTCCCGCCGCCCGGCCGGCGACGAAATCGTCCACCTTGCTCGTGGTGCGGTTGAAAACGGCGACGCTGAACCCGCGGCTTTCGATGTTCAAGGCGAGGTTCTCGCCCATCACGGCCAGGCCGATGAGGCCAAAGTCACATTTTTTCGTCATAGGTAAACCTGAGTTGCGTCAATGACCAATGACCAAGGTCCAATGACCAAGGGCGAAACGCCGTAGGGTGGGACAGGTGGAGCCCAGTCCCACCGATTATCCGCGCTGATCCTGGTGGGACTGCGATGCGCTTGTCCCACCCTTTCTACTCATCCACCGGCCAGGGCGGCTCGGCGGGCAAGCATCGCTCGAACTCCGCTAGAAGCTCGTCCTGGTACTTCCCCGCAAACGTGCCGCCCAGAAACCGCTCGATCCCCTCCTCGTAGAACCGCCGCCAACTGGCCTCTTCCGCCCCGGGATTGATCGGGAAGAAGAGGGCCCCGTTAGCCACGGCCGCCTCGAAGTCACCGGGTGCATCGCCGATCATCAGGGAGCGGTCCTTCGCGTACTTCGCCGCCATGCCGAGGAACTGCTTCTTCGTGCCGCTCTCCTGGCCGCAGATCGCCCTCACGTAGCCGGCAAGACGGTGCTCCTCCCACTCCCGCTCCAGCGCCTCCTGGGGCGTTGCCGAAACCACGAGGATGTCGGCCCGAGGGCTGAGCGCCGCCAGACTCTCGCGGACGAACGGGAACGGCGGCACCCCGCGGACCATCCCTTCCACCGCCTTGTTGACCGCCATGGACCAATCCAGGGTCTGCTTCAGGTCGGGATTGCCGGTCTCTTCGACGGCCTTCTTGAGCGCCGGGTTGCCGAGCTTCGTCTCCCGGCCGATCCAGTCTACCAGGCCATGGGGAATCCGGACGGGAATGCCGCGGGCCTTCACCTCCGGCCGCTTGCGGAGCCACTCGAGCGTCTCGACCAAGGCCGGGAAGCGGTTGATGCCGCGGCTGGTGGAATAGAGGTTGACGAACTCCGCCGCCTCGCGGGCGTACTTGCTCACGCCCTGGAGATTCCAGTGGTTGATCGTGTTGGGGATGAAGCACTCCTTGTGCTTCAATTCCATGGTGTCGAACGCGCAGCCGTCGGAATCGATGCCGACCAGGTAATCGTGTTGTGGTTCAAAGGGGAACATGTTTTCTCGTGCGACCTATGTCCAATCGACGTTCGTAGAGTCCGGCCTTGCCGGCTCTAGGATAATTGCAGATTGAAAACTGCAAATTGGAAATTGCAGATTGGGCAAGCTCCCAATTACCAATCGCATGCGTTTTTCAATTTCCAATCTGCAATCTGCAATTTGTAATTCTTCCCTCACTTCCGGTCCGCCTCCGGAACATACTCCGGGAGCTTCTTCTCGGCGAAGACCGGCCGGAAGCGGGTCAGCCGCTGCCGCCCGTCCACCAGGGGCAGGCGGATCATGTCGTCGCCCAGAAGCGGCCGGGCATAGCGGAGGAAATCGTCCGTCACGTCGTTGCCGCCGAGGGCGATCCAGGCCGCGGGGAACGTCCGCTCGCTATCGGCCACTTCCACCAACGGCACCTTGTCGTAGCGGACGCTGTAGCCCGGCCCCGCGTCGCGGAGGATGGTGGCCATGTAGCCGCCTGCCCCGCCTGCCGCCAGCTCGACCGCCTTCTGGCCCACGCGATACGCCTCGTCCAGGTCCACCGGGGAGGCGTAAGCCATCGAGTGCCGCTGATCGGTGCCGGAGACGTTTCCACGCGCCGCCCCCTTGGTCGCCAGGCCGACGCGGTTGAGGTGGTTCACGACCACCTGCGCCACCGTCATTTGGCTGGAGCCGAAGGCCACGTGCCCGAACGCGTCGGTGACCTCGCCGACCTTGCCCACGTCGAAGCCTTCGCTGACGACGACCAGGCAGCGGCCGCTCCGCCGCAACTGGTCGTTCACCCGATCGGCCAACTGGTCGAGCGTGCATGGGCTCTCCGCCAAGTAGATCTGGAGCGGCATCTCGCGCCCGGGGTCGGCCAGCCGTGCGGCCGCGGGAATGAAACCGATCTTCCGCCCCATCGCCTGCATCACCAGCACCGGGTCCGCCGGGCACGAGCCCGCGTTCTCCTCGTTGGCGTTCTGCACCGCGTGCATCCAGTACCGGGCCACAGAACCGTAGCCCGGCGTATGGTCGATCAGCTTGAACCGGCTGTCGCCCACGTCGTTGTCGATGGTCTTGGGCACGCCGACGGCCACCAGGTCCAACCCCCGCTCTTGGGCGAACTGGGCGACGCGGTGCGCCGTGTCCATCGAGTCGTTGCCGCCGATATAGAGGAAGTAGCCGACCCGGTGGGCCCGGAAGACCTCGATGACCCGGTCGAAGTCCTCCTTCTGGCTGGGCTTGAGCTTGTAGCGGCACGTGCCGATCGAGCCGGCGGCGGGGGTGAACCGCAGAAGGGCGACCTCCTCTGCCGGCTGGGCGCTGAGGTCCAGTAGCTCCTCTTTCAGCACTCCTTCAATGCCATGCCGGGCCCCGTACACGGTACCGATCTCATCGAACTCGCGCGCCGCCTCCAGAATGCCTTTCAGGCTGCTGTTGATCACGGGCGTCGGTCCGCCGCTCTGGGCGACGACCATGTTGCGGAACTTGTTCATGGCATTCGACTTACGGCAATACTACACCCATCCACTTCCGCTTGGAGAACTCCAGGCACAGTCCGGCTGCACTCGCCGCCGGAACTCAACGGCGGTCCTCCCCCACAGCGGAATGGGCATTGTAATGCCCACCCCGTAGTGCCAGCAATGAGGGGCATAGCGGCCGGCGGAGTAAACCCGCTGTTGGGGCATACCGGCCGCCCGCCGGTTTGGGGAGACCTCTTGACGCAAGCCCCAGCGTCCCCTAACGTATCGTCGAAGGGGCGCCGTAGCCAAGCGGCTAAGGCAGCGGATTGCAAATCCGCCATCCCCGGTTCGAATCCGGGCGGCGCCTCGTCTTTTTGTTTCTTGCCGGCTGGGGTCGATCGTTTGCACCGCGTAACGTGCGGCGTGATCATACCGGATCCCCGCATTCTGGCCGTTCCCCTCCGTTCCCTGCTGCTGATGTACTGAGCGACATCGCATGATTCCGAGAGGGCGAGACCCTGTTCAGCGACATGTCCCCAGCACGGGCTGATCCGGCTCCTCGCGTCGCGAGAATCGTGCCCACCGCCCAAGCTCCGCGCCCCAAAACGAGCTATACTTGTTATAGCGGGGGCGGTGGTCTTAAGGCGCGATTCTGGAAAGTTCCAAATGGGGCCTTTGGCATCCATTGCCGTTTGGGTGCTGGCTAGCACCTTCGTGGGGTTGGCGGTCGGAGTTTTTCTCGCCCGCAGCCGGGGAACGGGAAGGCCGTCGGGCAACGAGTCGGAGCTTGTGGCCCGGGAGCGACGGGCGACGGTCAAGGTGCTCGTGGAACTCCTGCGCTCGGTCGACCAGGCCGCCGGTCACGTGGAGTCCCACACGACGGAGATCCGGCAAACCGCCAACCACGTCGGCGCCATGGAAGTCAGCGGCGAGATGGAGACCGTCAAGGAAGTCTTGATGGGCCACATGGTGGGACTGCTCCAGTCGAACCATCGGCTTCAGGACGACCTGCTCTGCACCCGGTACCAGATGGAGGAGCAGGCCCAGGTGATCGACCAGGCCCGCCGCGAAGCCCGGACCGACGCCTTGACCGGCGTCGCCAACCGCAAGGCCCTCGATGAAAAGCTCCACGTGCTCATGGCCGGCTGGCACCGGCAGCAGCAGCCGTTCGTGCTGATGATGTTGGACCTGGACTACCTGAAGCGGATCAACGACTCGCACGGCCACCAGGCGGGCGACCAGGTGCTGGAGAAGATCGGCCTGTGGCTGAAGGAATGGGTCCGCGAAGGGGACTTTGTGGGACGATACGGCGGGGACGAGTTCGCCGTCCTGCTGCCGCGGACCGAGTTGACCGCCGGGGTGGAGCTGGCGGAGAGAATCTGTTCCCGTGCGGCAGAACGGGCCTCCCGGATCACCTTCCGCGGGGAGCAGGTGTCCGTGTCGCTCAGCATCGGCGTGACGGCGTCGGTCGAAGGCGACGGCCTGGAATCGCTGGTCCGCCGGGCCGATGAGGCCCTTTACCGGGCCAAAAACCGCGGCCGAAACCAGGTCCAATGCCACTCGGGCAGTCCCAAACCGCCGCCCGTCACCGCTACCGACGGTTCGGTGCCGGGACCCGAGCCGGTTCTCGGCTCCGCACCGCCCGGGGCACCCCACGTCGGCCCCGCTTTCCCCTTCTTCTCTTCGCCGTCGCCGGCGAGTCTCGACACGGGCTCCGCTTGCGGATAGTCTAAGTCCGCGAGCGCATCTGCAAACCCATATACGCGGCGGCAAGCCCGCCAGCCAAGGTGGCCCGGCCACTTTTCCATTCCCTGGACCAAGACCGCGCCGGCAGTCCCTTCTTCCGAGGCATATTGTGAAATATCGCCCTCTGGGGTATGTTTACTAACGCTTGCGCGCGCCGACTTGGCTCGATTTCGGGACCTTCGTCGGAGTAGATGATATGGTCGGGCGGTGCGGGCGGTCGTTTGGGCAATTGCGCTGACGCCGAGAGATCTGGGAATCTCAATTCACCTGTTTCTGAGGAGCCTTCCCATGGAGATCCGATGTCCCAAGTGCGGCCGGCAGTATGCGGTGAACGAGTCGATGGTCGGAAAGACGGCCAAGTGTGCCGGCTGCGGAGAAGCGTTTCGCGTAACGAAGGCCCCGCAGGGCCAACCGGGCGTGCCACCGGTGCCTGTTGTCGCAGAGCCCCCTCATGCACGGTCGGGCGGCGCACGCATACCCCTGGTGCTTATGGCCGGCGTGCTGATCCTGGCCGTGGGCGTGGCGGGAGGGATTGCCGTCCATTCGCTTTTGTCGAAGGGCGGCGATGGCAAGGTGCCACGTGCCGGCGGCACGGACAGCCCGCGCGACCTTCCCGCTCGCGTCCTTACCCGCGAGGAGATTTCGCAGTGGTCGGAGCGGGTGGACAAGGAACTCCGCATCCTGAAGGTTGCCGCCCCCGGCTCGGTTCGCCTGCTGGCGGAAAAGCCGGAGAGCATACACGTGGTACACGTGACGCGGGAATGCACCGCCGACACGTTTGGCTCCGACGAGGTCGGGATCCTCAAGAAGTGGGTCGAGAACGGGGGCATCGTCTGGGCCGAAAACGACGTCGTCTCGTTGTTCGGGATCAAGTATCAGTCGCGCTCCTTAGGTGCGATGCCCTATGAATGGGTTCCGGGAAGCACGCCGGGCATCTGCCCCATTCTGACCGGCTGTACACAGGTGAGTTGGAGTCTGCTCTGGAATCCCCAGCAAACGCTCTTGAATTTGTCAGCGAAAGGTGTCATCCCGCTGCTGTCCACAAACGACGGCACTTGCTGCTGGTCTTTAGTGCCCTACGGCCGCGGTTGGGTCAGCGACATCAAGCCGCTCCAGCCGGACAAATATGACGGGGCACGCTTCTGGCTGCACTTCCGTATGTTCTGTGTGGGCTGGCCGATTCCGGGTTCGGACCAGAAATGAGCCATCGCCGGTTCTCAAGGGGTTGCCACGGACAGGGTGGCGTGGCGTCGGCTGGGTCGCCCTGCTAAGGTCAGGACATACGCACGCTTTGCGAGGACATCCCAGCCAAGCGATCTGCAAGAAGGGAGCTGGAACATGCGAGATTCCACGCGATGGGCTTTCGTAGGGACGATGCTGGCCGTGCTGTCGGTCGGCGCTTTGGGCCTCGGGGCGGAGAAAACGGTGTGGCTCTCCTCGCTCGACCTCAGCAAGATGCGTCAAGGCTGGGGCAAGCCGCAGGTGAACCGCTCGATCCGCGAGAAACCGCTTTCGATTGCCGGGAAGGTCTTCCCGAACGGCGTGGGGACCCATGCCAACAGCATCGTGTGGATCGAGCTGGCGGGCGGCTCGGAGAGGTTCCTCGCCTCGGTCGGCGTGGACGACGCGGCGGGCGGCGCCGCCTCGGTCACCTTCAAGATCGTCGGCGACGGCCGCAAACTCTGGGAATCGGGCGTGATGAAGCCGGGCGAGCCGGCCAAGCCCGTGGACCTCGACCTCCGCGGGATCAAGGTGCTGCTATTGGCCGTGGGCGACGCGGGCGACGGCGTCAGCTTCGATCACGCCGACTGGGCCGACGCCCGGTTCCTCGTCAGCGGCGCCAAGCCGAAGACCCTCGCCGTCCCGCGCGAAGAAGCCGTGATCCTGACGCCCAAGCCGGGACCCGCGCCGCGGATCAACGGCCCGAGCGTGTACGGCTGCCGGCCGGGGAACCCTTTCCTCTACCGCGTTCCGACGACGGGCGAGCGACCGATCGCCTTTTCGGCCGAGAAGCTGCCCGAGGGCCTGAAGCTGGACGGGCAAACCGGGATCATCACAGGAGCGCTCCAGCGGCGCGGCCAATACGCGGTGACGCTGAAAGCCACCAGCGCCCGCGGCGCCGCGGAGCGGACGCTCAAGATCGTCTGCGGCGACGTGCTTGCCCTGACGCCCCCGATGGGCTGGAACCACTGGTACGCCCATTACGACCGCGTGACCGACAAAATGATGCGCGAGGCCGCCGACGCGATGGTCGCAAGCGGCATGGCCGACGTGGGCTACCAGTACGTCAACATCGACGACTGCTGGATGAACGCCCCCAAACAGCGCGATCCGAAGCGCGTCGGCCCGCTGCGGGACCAGCAAGGCAACATCCTCCCGAACAAGCACTTCCCGGACATGAAGGCCCTGACCGATTACATTCATTCCAAGGGGCTCAAGGCGGGCATCTACACGTCGCCGGGCCCATTCACCTGTGCGGGCTTCGCGGGCACGTACCAGCACGAGGAGCAGGACGCCAAACAGTTTGCCGACTGGGGCTTCGACTTCCTGAAGTACGACTGGTGCTCCTACGGGAACGTCGTCAAGAACGACTCCAGCCTGCCGGCCCTCAAGAAGCCCTACAAGCAGATGGGCGACATCTTGAAGCGCCAGCGCCGCGACGTCGTCTTCAACCTTTGCCAGTACGGGATGGGCAACGTGTGGGAATGGGGCGAGGAGGTGGGGGGCCATTGCTGGCGCACGGCGGGCGACCTGGGCTTCGAGCTCGACCGCATCTTCGAGGTGGCGCTGAAGAACGCCGAGCATCGCAAGTACTCGCGCCCCGGGAGCTGGAACGACCCGGACTATATCCAGATCGGCTTCATCGGCGACGCCCGCACCGGGGCCGAGCCGACGCCCTGCCCGCTGACGCCCAGCGAGCAGCACGCCTTCATGTCGCTGTGGTGTCTGATGGCCTCGCCGCTGTTCTACAGCGGCGACATGGGCCGGCTCGACGCCTTCACGCTGGGCGTCCTCTCGAATCCCGAGGTGATCGAGGTGGACCAGGACCCGCTGGGCCGGTGCGCCCGGGTCGTCGCCCTGGGCGAAGACGCCTTTGCCATGGTCAAGGACATGGAAGACGGCTCGAAGGCGATCGGCCTGTTCAACCGCGGCGAAATGGCCACCACGGTGACGGCCAAGTGGTCCACCCTGGGCATCCAGGGCAACTGGCGGGTCCGCGACCTCTGGCGTCATAAAGACGTGAGCGAGTTCCAGGGCGAGTTTCGCTTGCCCGTCGGCCGCCACGGCGTGGCCATGTTCCGCCTTTGGCCGAAGAGTTGAGCTGAGCAGGAAGCGGGAGGCTCACCGCGGAGACACGGCGAGCACGCGGGAAGATGGGACCTGAGGGATGAGAGGTGAGGGGCGAGGGGTGAGTTGATCGAGGAGACCAACATGCCTGCATTGCTGAGAAGTTTTCTGTTTTGCTCGACTCTGTTTCTCACGGCCGGCATTGCTCCGGCGGCCGAGGGCCAACAGAAACCCGCTCTGGCCAGGCCGACGCCCGAGCAGGCCGCGTGGCAGGACCTCGAAGTGGGCATGTTCATCCACTTCGCCCCGAATACCTGGCAGAACCAGGAGTACGACGACCTCTCGACGCCGCTTGGGCAAATCAACCCGGAGAAGCTCGACACGGACCAATGGGTCGCGGTTGCCCGCTCGATGGGGGCCCGATACATCGTCTTCGTCGCCAAGCACGCCGGCGGGTTTTGCACGTGGCAGACCGACTCGACCGACTATGGCATCAAGAACACCCCGTGGCGCGGCGGCAAGGGCGACGTGCTCGGAGACCTGGCCGCAAGCTGCCGCAAGGCCGGGGTGCCCCTGGGCGTGTACCTGAGCCCGCAAGACGTGAAGCACGGGGCGGCCGTGGGCGGCAAGTGCAAGGACGCGCAGTCCCAGGAAGCCTACGACAAGCTCTATCGCCGGCAGCTCACCGAGGTGCTGAGCCGCTACGGCCAGTTGATCGAGGTCTGGTTCGACGGGAGCCTCGTGGTCGAGGTGGGCGACATCCTCAAGACGCACGCGCCGAAGGCGATGATCTTCCAGGGCCAGTATGCCACGATCCGCTGGGTGGGCAACGAAGGGGGTTTTGCCCCATACCCGGCCTGGAACGCGGTCGCGTCCGCGAAGCCGCCGGCCCAGTACGGCGTCTACACGGCCCAGGACGGCGCCCCCGACGGCGACCGCTGGCTCCCCAACGAGGTCGATACCGTGAGCGTCACGCCGCACTTCTGGTTCTGGAACAGCAAGCCCGAGCGCAAACCGAGAACGCTGGACGATCTTGTGAGCTGCTACTACCGCTCGGTGGGCCACGGGGCCGTGCTCCTGCTCAACGAGACGCCGGACCGCTCGGGCCTGATCCCCGAGGCCGAAGCCCGGCGTGCGGCCGAATTCGGGGCCGAGATCCAGCGCCGCTTCGGCAAGGCCATTGCCGAAATGAAGGGCCGCGGCACGATCGTCGAGCTGGCCCTGCCGCAGCCGGCCCGAATCGACCACGTGGTCACCATGGAAGAGATCACCGAGGGCGAGCGGGTTCGCCAGTACGCGATCGAGGCCCTGGTCGACGGCAGTTGGAAAGAGGTTTGCCGCGGAACTGCCATCGGGCACAAGAAGATCGACGCGTTCGCCCCGGTCGAGACGGCCAACCTCCGGCTCCGCGTGACCAAGTCGGCCGCCGAGCCGGTGATCCGCCGTCTGGCGGCCTTTCGCGTCGGGAGAAGCACATAACGCGTTCTCCCGCGGCTTCGGGCAAGCCCACGGGCTGCGACCCGTGGGCTTTGCCGCAGTGGCGTTTTTGTTTCGGGCAAGCCCACGGGCTGCGACTCGTGGGCCTTGCCGGACCGTCTTCGCGGCTACTCTTCCTTCGCCTCCGGCCTTGAAGCAGCGTCGTGGAGCGACCGCGCCGTCGCGTCGTCGGCCTTGGCCTCCGCAGTGCGGCCGAGGGCGCGGAAGAGCTGGGCGCGTAGGGCGTAGTATCCCCACATCGGCCGCAGGCGAATCGCCTCATTCATGTCGTCCAGGGCGCCCTGCCAGTTCCGCTGCGCAAAGCGGGCAACGGCGCGGCCGTAAAAGCAATCATCCGACTCAGGGTTCACTTGCAGAGCTTGCGTGAAGTGGGCTTCTGCCTGCGGCCATTGTTTCGCGTCAAATGCACTGGCTGCGGCCGAATAGCTCCGATGAAACGCCTCCTTCTCCGACACCGGCATCAGGCGCATCACACTTTGCAGGGCGAACTCGGTGACCGGGCGAATGGCGTCGGTCGAGATCAGCACCAAGAGGATGACCAGCGAGATCCCGGTTGTCTGGCGGTGCTGCACCAACTTCATGTTCGGGACGATGCAGGGCCAGATCTTCGAACCGTCCAGCGGTGGAATCGGGATGAGGTTCAGCGCGGCCAACATCACGTTGATGATCACCGTGAGGGCCAGAAGGAAATGCGCCCATACCGCGGCCTCGGCAGCCCAACCGTCCAGGCGGAACGAATGCCGCGTCAGCCGCATCAGCGCGAGCCCGAGGCCCACGACCACCAGGTTCGCCAGCGGTCCGGCAAGGCTGGTAAGCAGGTAATCGCGGCGCGGATGCTTGAAGTTGTACAGGTTGACCGGCACCGGCTTTCCCCAACCGAAGGGCAAGAAAAAGATCGCCAGCGTCCCCAGGGGCGAAAGGTGGCGAAACGGGTTCAAGCTCACGCGCCCCTGCCGCCGCGCGAAGCCGTCGCCCAACAGGCTCGCCGACCAGGCGTGGGCGAACTCGTGGACCGTCAGGCCGATCACCAGACCCGGGAGCATCATCAGGGCGATGGTGAGCTTCATGCGACCGGGCCTCTCTGCTCGATGAGCCGCCCTGCCCGCTCGGCGAGCGAGGAATCCACGGCCGTCAATCGGGCCAGCGCGTGCCGGGCCTCGTCCGCGGCCCCGATCGCCACGCACCCCAAGATCCGGAAGTAGAGCTGCTGGGCCTCGGGGAGGGTTATCTGCTTGAGATATCGCCTGGCCCGGGACTCGTCTCCCCCGCGGAGCGCCAGCGCCCAAAGGGCCGTCGCCGCCAGGGGGTTCTTGTCGATTTGCCAGAGGCGATCGGCCCGCTCTTGGGCCTCCTCAAACCGGCCGCGGAACATGGCATCCCAAAGCAACTGGTTCTGCACCGCGAGGCTCACTGCAGGGCCGAGGTCTCTGCGGGACTCCAGGCGTCGGGCAAGTTCCAGGGCCGCGGCCGGGTCGCCGCTGCAATCGACAATGCCGGCCTCCAGCGACTCCAGAAGCCCGCCGCGGTCCTGACCCACCGCTTGCCCCTGGGTCAGGAAGCCCCGCGCCGCGTCGAGTTCACCCGCTTGCAGTGCCAAGAGGCCCGCAAAGGCTGCAATCTCCGGCCGGGGTCGCTGGGCCATCCACTCGGCAGCCTGAGCGCGGGCGGCCTCGACGCCGGTGAGTTGCCGGATGAAGCCCAAGGCGGAGAGGGCCACGTCGCCGTCCCCACCGATCGACCATGCCGCCTTCAAGAACGGGATGCCCATCGGCATTCTCAACGCCGCGGCCAACCGGCCCGCCCAGACGAAGGGGAGCGAAACCAGCGTTCTTGTCCAACGGATAACGAGCATTCAACCACTCGCCGGGAGAGTGCAGTCTCGGCAATCCTACCCGCTTTCACGGTGCGGCGGAAGCGCCGCCGGTGGTCGCGACTTCATGACCGGCGACGAAACTCACGCAGCTCGGCCAGCACGCAGGCAATGTCGGCGGCCAGGGGGGCCTCGACTTCCAGCGATTCGCCCGACTCGGGATGGGCGAACTTCAGCCGCCGGGCATGGAGGGCCTGGCGCTGGAGGAGCACCGAGGTGTCGCTCGGATCGCGGCGGATTTCGCCCCGCGCGATCCGCGCCCGGCCGCCGTACTGCCGGTCGCAAAGCACCGGGCAGCCGACGTGACCCAAGTGAACGCGGATCTGGTGCGTGCGCCCCGTCTTGGGCACGATCGTGAGCGCCGCGAACCCGTCGAACCGTTCCACGACCTCGTAGAAGGTCTCCGCCGAGCGGGTCGAGCGATCGCCGCGGCGGATGGCCATCTTCTCCCGCTGCCGAGGGTGCATTCCGATCGGCTCCTCGATCCGGTCGCGGTCCAGCTCCGGCTCGCCGGCAACCAGGGCGAAGTACTCCTTCTCGATTGAACGGGCCTGGAACTGGGTGGCGAGCGCGGAGTGGGCCAAATCGTGCTTGGCCACGAGGATCGCCCCGCTCGTGTCGCGGTCGAGCCGGTGGACGATCCCCGGCCGGTTGATCCCGCCCAGCGCGCTCAGCTTCCCGCCGAAGCGGTATTGGAGAGCGCTGGCCAGCGTGCCCGACCAGTGCCCGCGGGCCGGGTGAACCACCATCCCCGGCGGCTTGTTCACCACGACCAACCAGTCGTCCTCGTAGAGGATGTTGAGCGGAATGTTCTCGGGCTGCGGGGCCTCTCGGGGGATTTCAGGGAGCACAACGCTCACCCGCTGCCCGGCAAGGAGCCGGTAGCTCGGCTTCCCGCCCCGGTCCCCGATCCGCACGCCGCCGGCCGTGATCACGCGGCGCAAGTGGACGCGGCTGTAACTGGGAAAGTGACATGCCAGAAAGACGTCGAGCCGCCAGCCCGCCTCTTCGGGGCTGACCACCAGTTCGACGGGCTCGGCAGGGAGATACTGGGGCGACATGCGGGGCATGTCACGTGTTGGGCGGGGTTCAGGGTTCAGCGTTCGGGGTTCAGGGACCCTTGGAAGGCTCCGGCTTCGAGGGTTTGGAGGCTTCGGCTTTAGGCGGCGTGCCTTTGACCTTCAGGTCTTCCAGATTGAGAATCTGCTTGGAAAACTCCCCGTCGTCGGGCAGGTTCATCCTCTCGAAGAGCGACTTGGCGTCGGGCCCGCCCGGCCCCTTGGGCGCCGGAGGCTTGGGCGTGAAGGCGGCGAATCGGTCGTAGAACTTCCTGGTCTCTTCCGACTCGAGCCTTGCCAGTTGCCGGGCGGCCATGGTGGCGTAGGTGCGGGTGGGCCACTTCTCGACGTTCTCGGCAATGTGCCGGTAGTCGGCTATGGCCTTGTCCAGCTCGCCTTCGCTCTGGTGGGTCCCGCAGAGGGCCTCGTAGGCCCGGGCCCGGCCGAAGAAGGCCCGCTCGCGGAGTCTCTTGTCGCGGCTCTGGTCGATGACCAGGGTATAAGCTTCCACCGCCTTGCGCAACTCCTGAATGGCCTCCGCCTTGTTGGTGAAGAGCAACTGGCACCCCTTACCGAGACGGATGTCGGCGGCAAGGACGGTGGCCCATTGGCCGGCGCCGGAGCCAGCGTTCTCCTCGGCGATTCCGTCCAGCTCGGCGACGTTTCCGGTGGCGGAGGCGTTGAACACCGCATCCCACGCCAGGGCCTGTCCTTTGCTCGAGTGGGATCGCCACCAGAACGCCACCGCAACGACCACAACCACCACAACTGCTGCCATCAAGACTGCGTTGGCATAAGGCTGCACGCGCTGAACGACTCGACCGATGAATTCGGCCAGCTTGTTGTGTTCCAGCTCGTGGCGACGTTCGGCTTTCATGTCGCGTATACCTCTGGAAAGGGCTTTGTTAGAGGCAGCGGGAGACCGCTCGCCCACTGCCGGCTCTCCCGGATTCCTGGAGGACAGGCATCTTGCCTGCCTTGCCCGCACATAGGCTGGAAGCCTGCGCTACGATTCCCGTGGACAATTCGGGCCATTCGCCCGGCGGTCAAGATAGCCAGTATAGGGCCGTTGCGGAAAACCAGTCAAGGCCAACCACTTGCGGGGGATCGGACGGGGTGCAAGACAGGGTTCGCAATGGAAACTGATGTTGCTCGCCAGAGGGGGGGTGGTTTATAAGATACGGCATGGAAACTGGGCAAGATGAAATACCGAGCGAAGCAAGGAGGCTTCCATGTCGCAAGACGAGAACGATTTGGTGCAACGG
>CAYGZA010000180.1:0-13723 GCA_964354135.1 uncultured Planctomycetaceae bacterium | reverse complement strand
GTCGTCTTGCTGGACATGAGCGGCTCGATGCGCTACGACGGGCTGTACGTGGACGTGAAGCGGATGGGCCTGGCGCTGGACGGCCTCATCCGCCGCGAGTATCCCGGCGACTACCTGCAATTCGTCGAGATGTCCACGTTTGCCAAGCCGCGGCACGTGGGCGAGGTCGCCGGGCTGATGCCCAAGCCGGTCACGGTCGCCGACCCCGTCGTGCGGCTCTACGTCGACATGAGCGACGAGCGGATCAGCGAAATGGACGTGCCCCCGCACTTTACCAACATCCAGCACGGGCTTCAGGTGGGCCGGCAGCTCCTGGCCGCTCAGGACACGCCCAACCGGCGGATCATCCTCATCACCGACGGCCTGCCCACGGCCCACTTCGAAGAGCAGCTCCTCTACCTCCTCTACCCGCCGCACGAGCGGACCGAAGAGGCCACGATGCGCGAGGGCCGGCTCTGCCGCCGCGAAGGGATCGTGATCAACATCTTCCTCCTGCCCACCTGGTCGCAGTCGCGCGAAGACGTGCAGTTTGCCTACCGCCTGGCCGAATCGACCGCCGGCAAGGTCTTCTTCACGGCCGGCAAGGACCTGGACCGCTACGTGGTCTGGGACTACCTGAACCGCCGGCGCGAGATCGTGGCGTAGGGCGGCAGGTCCAAAACCGTCCCCACCTTGACCGTCCGCCGCCACTTTGCGGCCGACGCCAAACCCCGTCTTCAGCTATCGCAGGGCATCCAGCGGTTTGAGCCGCATCGCGGAGAGCGCCGGGAGCAGCCCGCCCACGATCCCCATGATCAGGCTTACCAGGACTCCCATGGCGAGGATTCCCGGAGCGACGACGAGCTTGAGGACCACGAGCTTTCCGCCGCTGGTATGGCCGGCGACCACGCAGGTGGCCGTCCAGCCGTTGGCCACCGTGCCCAGGAGGCAGCCCAAGGTCCCGCCCACCAAGGCGATCACCAGCGACTCCAAGAGGAACGACACGAGGATCTGCCACCGGGCGTAGCCCAGCATCCGCAACATTCCGATGTCCTTGATCCGCTGGCTGATGGCGGCGAACATGGTGTTCATCACGCCGAAGACGCCGCCGACCGCGATGAAGACGGTCACGATGACGATGGCCACGAGGAACTGCCGGGTGGTTTCCGTCATTCCCTGGTAGTAATCCTTCTCGACCAGGGCGTTGACCGTCGTTTTCTTGAATCCGCTTGCCGCGGGCTTCTCGGCCTCCTTGCCGTTCTCGGGGTCTTTGCCTGCGTTGTTGAGAAACTCCTTGAAGTTCTGGGCGGCCTCGTCGTCGGCAGTCCGCAGGACCATCGAGGTGAAGGTGTCCTTGCCGAACAGCGGGGCGATGAGCGACTGCTTGCCCCAGAGTTCCGAGTCGAACGTCGAGCCGGCGGAGTCCATGACCCCCACGACGACCCACTTCCGCGCCAGCGGGCGTGCCTCGCCGGCGCCGCCTTCCGGGGATTCGAGCTCCTCGCCGAGGAAAAACTCGTCGCCGACGTCCAGCCGATCGCGGTTCCGGGCCGACGCGAGCTTCTCCGGGGGCCGGTCGCGGCCCAGCTCGCGGGCGATTCCCTCGCCGAGGACGACCTCGATCATCGGCCGGGCCGACGCATGGTCGCTGCCCGCCGCCGGATCCTCGCGCACACCGGAGGCGGAAAACCAGGTTCCGCCGGGCAGGAGCTTGATCCGGTGGACGTCGGCGGCCAAGGCGGCATCGGCGACGCCGCGAAGCTGGAGAAAGCGGCGTTTGGGGCGTCCCGGCGGGGCGTCGGGGACCGGCTGGTTGACGACCATGTAGGTTTCGCGGCTGGCCACCGGCCGGCCGTCCTTGCCGCGGACCACTTGCGGCTGGATCTCGATTTCCGAGAGGTCCCCGACGTTCAGGTTGCTGAACGTCTCGTCGGTGGAGCCCTCGGCCAACACGAGGACGTTTCCCGGCTGGCCGCTCGCCGCCGTCAAGCGTTCCATGCCGTTGACGAAGGCCAGCATCACGACCAGAAGCGCCGTCACCAGCGTAAAGGCCAGGGCCGTCAGCAGCGTCGTCCGCCAGCGGACCGTGAGGTTCCGCAGATTGTAGACCAGCGGGATCTTGGCGCCCGCCGCGAAGCCCAAGACCAGTGCCGCCGCTACGCCCAGCAGGATCCAAACCGTCATGAAGTCTCTCCTAGCAGGTATCGCTCCGGCGGCCTGCACCGCCCACTCGCCGGCCCAATGCTGATTGCTGAAAGCCGACTGCTGAAAGCTGATAGCTGATAGCTGACAGCTTCTCACGCCACCTTGGCAAACACGTCGGCCACCTTAACGCTGCGGGCCGACCAGGCGGGCAAGAGACTGCCGGCCAGGGAAGTCGCGGCGCCCACGGCGGCCCCCCACCATAACGCGTCGACGGGAATGAAGAATCGCTCGAAGAACGCGATCGGGAATGGAAAGCCCCCCATCAGCCAATTGACGACCGCATACGTCAACCCGCCACTGGCCAGTCCCGCTCCCCCGCCCAGCAGCAGCGATTCTCCCAACACCAACACCAGGATCTGCCAGGGCCGGTAGCCCAACACCTTGAGCACCGCCAGCTCTGTGCGCCGCTCCCGCACGCTGATGCTGATCGCGTTGGCAACCACCAGCGACAGGCTGACCAGGCACGCGGGGGCCAAGAGCCACCGCATCCCCCAGATCAGGTCGCGGAAGGCCTCCAGCCACGCGGCGAAACTCGAGGAGGCGGTCTCGCACTTGACCGCAGGCGTGCGGAGCTGCGGGGCCGAATCGATCTGCCTGGCCACCTGAGTGAACGCGGGCGTGTCGGCCAGCTTCAGCCACACCAGGTTGAGCCGGCGGTCGGCGATGACGTGTTTCCGCCCGTTGTGCGTCCGGGGGTAGCTGTCCAGGGCCTCGTCCAGGTACTGCCGGTTCATGACGCTCATGCCGTCGTAGCGGCCCGCAGGAAGGGCCCCCACGATCTCGAACTCGAAATCCAGCCCCTTGAAATTGACGATTCCGAAGACCTTCAGCCGCTCTCCAATCCGCTTGTTGAGCGACCTCAGCACGTTTCTGCCGAGCACGAGCCCCTGGCGGTTCTTCTTCATCTCGACGACGAGGCGATCGACGTCGGTCTTCTCCTGGCCCGTGAGCGAGTCCAGCCCTTCCATCATCGTGGTCACCTTGGCCGGATCGAGGGCCACGGCAATGACGAAGTTCTCGCGGCTGAGCTTCTGAGGGTCCAGGCTGCCGACGTAGAACTGCCAGGTCATGTAGTCCTTCGGCTTGACGTCCTGCTTGTGGTCCGGTCTTGCCGCCCCTTCGCTCAGGGGCCGCTCGTAATCGGCCGGCAACCGGCTGGGCAGGGCCCAGCGGTCGGTGACAATCGCCTTCAGGTCCTCCTTCTTCTCCTGCGTCACCATGTCCAGGAAGTGAAGGATCGACCAAACCAGGGTCACCACCATCACCAGCACCATGCTCCCTAAGACGGTGAGCGTGGAGCGCAGCAGGTTGCGGCGGACGTTCTTAAACATCAAGAAGAAGAACTTCATGCGGCTTGCTCCACCAGCTTCCCTTTGTCCAGGTGCATGAGGCGGTCGGCCCGGGCGGCGGCGCGGGGGTCGTGGGTCACCAGGAGGATCGTCTTCCTGAGCGACTTGCGGAGCTCCACCAGGAGGTCGAGAATCTCTTCGGCGCTTCGGGCGTCCAGGTCGCCCGTGGGCTCGTCGGCCACCACGAGCGTCGGGTCGGTGACGATCGCCCGGGCAATGCCCACCCGTTGTTGCTGACCGCCGGAAAGCTGCCCGGGGCGGTGGCGCATCCGGTCCGTCAGCCCGACCAGCTCCAAGACCGTCATCACCTGCTGTTTCCGCTGCGCCGCGGAGAGCGGCAAGAGCAAGAGCGGCAGCTCCACGTTCTCGTACGCACTGAGCACCGGCAGCAGGTGGTAGAACTGGAAGACGAACCCCACGTGCCGGGTCCGCCAGCGGGCCAACTGCCCTTCCGACATCTGCGAGACCAGCTCCCCGCCGACCCAGACCTCGCCCGCATTGGGCTTGTCCAGCCCGGCGATGAGGTTCAAGAGCGTCGTCTTTCCGGACCCGCTGGGGCCCATCAAGCCGAGGAACTCGCCCTGCGGCACCTCCAGCGTGAGATCGTTCAACACCTCGACCCGCTCGCTGCCGCGGCGAAAGGACTTGCTCACTCCCACGACGCGCACGATACTCCCGTCAACGTTGCTCATCGGCAAACAAGCTCCTGGATTACTTGCGGCTGGAATCGGCCGGCGACCGCTGAGACGCCGCTTGCTTCTCGCCCCGCGTCCCTTGGGCCTCGCCCCTCTCCTTCTCTTTCTCTTTCGCGGCCGCGAGCGATCGGGCGGCGGGCTGCCGGCCGACCTTCTCGTTGAGGAACGAGACGATCGCCCCCATTTCCGGTTTCAGATAGACTCCTTCTTCCTCGCTGGGGATGTTCAGCACCGTCACCCGCACGGGCACCGCTCCTTTGGCTCGATCGGCGATCGGCATCAGCCGGGCCTTCCCGTCGTAGACCCGCCCGGGAAACGCCTCGGCATAGAGCTTACACTTCTGCCCTTCGAAGACGCGAGAGAGATCGCGCTCCTGCACGGTCACCTCCACCTCCAAGTCCTTCAGGTCGGCCAGGTCGCAGAGGCTGAAGGAGCCGTTGAAGGCGATCGGATTGACGATGTTGCCCTCCTCGGCGTTTTTCTTGAGGATGGTCCCGTCGATCGGCGCGGTGATCGTACACTTGTCCAGTCGCCACTGCGCCTTGGCCAGCTCGGCCTCCGCCTGGCGGACATCAGCCCGCGCGGCCTCGATCTTCTCCTTGCGAGGGCCTTCCCTCATCAGTTTCAGAGCAAATTGGAGCCGTTCCATGCGACGCTTCGAGGCCAGGTAACGGCTCTCCGACTCCTCGAAGTCCTGGTCGGACAGGACTCGCTGCTTGACGAGATCCTTGCTGCGTTTCCACGTCGATTCGAGTTGAGCCAACTGCGCCTCGGCCTCCGCCAACTCCTTTTCGGTCTGAGAGATTTCCTCCGGGCGAAATCCGTTTTCCAGCTCCTCCAAGCGATGCCGTGCGGATGCCAACATGGCCTCAGCACGCTTCACGTCGTGGTTGTACTCCTCCGGGTCCAACTGGGCGAGCAAATCCCCCTTCTTCACCGGCGTCCCTTCCAGGATGTTGGACTTCATGATCTTCCCGCTGACCTGCGGGCTCACCAGGATCTGATGCCTGGGGATGATGTAGCCCTTGGAGGTCAACGCGATCTTGCCCGATGAGGCGGCGACGCCGGCGGAACCTTCCGACGGCGTTTCTTCTTTCGCCGCGGCCGAGCCGGCGGCTGCGGCCTCCGAATTTCTTGCGGAGTAGAGGAGGTAGCCCAAGACCGCCGTGCTCGCGGCAAACAGGGTGCACAACCCCCAGGCGAGCCATCGCGCCCTTCCCCCGCCGGATGCCTCCTGCGACGGCAGCCGGAGCGAGCGGACACGCTCACTCAGTGCCGGGACTCCCCCGTTGTCCTCGGGCCCCGAGAGAGGGCTCTCCATTGTGCTCGGAATGCTCTGGTTGATGACGCTCACAAACCTCCCCTTCTTCACGCCCCGCGATCAAGGGCTTGCCTCAATCATACACGTTCGCAGGGACTTCGCCGGGACTCCAAGTTTTCGGGTCGGTGGCCGCGGCGGCGCGAGCCTTCTCGGCGGCAGCGGGCCCCACGACGGGCGGCCCCAGCCCCAAGGCCGCCAAGCTGAACCGCGTAATGTGGTCGGCCACGCGGGCGACGTCAAAACTCCGATAGAGATCCTCCCCCACCAGAATCGCCGCAACCGGCCGGTGGAGCCGGTGGAATAGGCACTGCCCGACGATGCTGAACGCAATCAGGTGCCGCTGGGCCAACGAAGTCTCGGGCGGAAGCAGCTCGCCGAGGATCTGCCGAAGGGCCTCCGCCTTGGGACGCACGAAGGCGTCCACCACCGCCGCACAGGCCTCGGTCGGCTCGGCCATTTCCCGCATCATCAGGCGCCGGCCCCATTCCGGACACTGCTTATCCTGTTCCAAGTTCACCAATGTCTGTTCGACGAACCGCCGGAGCTTCTCTGCCGGAGGCGTTCCCGGCGGGAAGTGCGGCACCGGCTGAGCCGACAGACCCCGGTGGGCGTAGGCGACCACATCCAAGTACAGCCGCTGCTTGTCGCCGAAGTAGTAGTTGACCGCTGCCAAGTTCGCCTCGGCCCGCCCACATATCTCCCGCACCGTCGCCGCCTGGAAGCCCCTCTCGGCGAATACCTCGCCGGCAGCTTCCAAGAGTCGCGTTCGCGTGTCGTCCGGCTTGTCCGCCATAAAGTCTGATTCTTCCGAAGATGCCGAGTCTTGAAACAAACGGCCGTTTCAATCAAACGTCCGTTTTATTTGATTGTATTCGCCGCTGTCGCCGCCTGTCAACGGCAATCGAAACCATGGAGAGACCGCGACACCACCCGGTCGATGGGTCTGTCCCAAAGCCCGTGTCAAGCTATAGTTCCGAAAACCTCGACTTCCGAAGACCTTGCGGCATCCCTCAGGACGCTTTTCATGGAATACCTGCTTGCGCTCGTCATGGGCCTCGTCGAGGGATTGACGGAGTTCCTGCCGATCTCCTCCACGGGACACCTCATTCTGACCGGCCACGTTCTCGGTTTCGCCGACTCGGTTGGAAAGGAGTTCGCCAAGACCTTCGATATTGTGATCCAGTTGGGCGCGATCCTGGCGGTGGTGGCGGCTTACCCGCACCGGTTCGTGGGACTACTGAGATTCCGCGACAATCGCGGCTTCTCCGGGCTCCGAGGGATCGGCCTCTTGCTGGTCACTTCGGTCCCTGCCGCGGTGCTCGGTCTGGTGGCGCGCAAGCACATCCACGCGCACCTCTTCAACCCGTTGACCGTTGCCGTCGCGCTTGCCGTCGGCGCGATCTGGATCCTCCTGGTCGAGCGCTACCTGCCGCGGACGAGAACCGAGGGCGTGGACCGGTTGACCTGGAAGGAAGCCCTGGCCGTGGGACTTTTCCAGTGCCTTTCGCTGTGGCCCGGGATGTCGCGGGCGTCGTCCACGATCCTGGGCGGAATGATGGTCGGCGTGGAGCGCAGGACCGCAACGGAGTACTCGTTCTACGCGGCGGTTCCGATCATGATTGCCGCAACGGGGTACGAGCTTCTGAAGAGTGCTGCGAGCTTCGACGCCACGCACGTCGGGGTTCTGGCAGTGGGATTCGTCATCTCCTTCATCTCCGCCTGGGCGGCCGTCAAGGTGTTCCTGCGATTCGTTGGCCGGCACACCTTGGTCCCGTTCGGGTGGTACCGGCTGGCCTTGGCGGGTCTCGTCCTGTGGTTCATCTGGCAGCGGGGTTTGACGCTGGCCGATTGACCATTTACAGTCTTCGGTTGGCCAACAAGTTTCCTCTCCCCTTGGGAGAGGGTTAGGGTGTAAGGGCCGTTCAACCGGAGGAGACCGCATGAACTCAAGACTCCACTTCTTGTCGCTCTATGCCGGATTGTTCTGTGCCTTGTGCGCCGGGCCGCTTTCGGCCGCCGACGGCGAGAAGGTCACTTTCAAGAAGGCCCCCGACGCTACGCCGGCCAACCAGTTCTACCCGGGCAACCGCGAGCCGCTCTCGCCCAGCCCGCTGGTAAAGCTCCCCGCCGGCGCGGTGAAACCCCGCGGCTGGCTCCGCAGGCAAATGGAGCTGATGGCCGGCGGATTCAGCGGCCACCTGGACGAGCTGAGCGATTTCCTCCGGCCGGAAGGCAACGCCTGGCTCGACCCCAAGGGCGAAGGCGATCGGAGCTTCTGGGAGGAATTGCCCTACTGGCTCAAGGGCTTCGGCGACCTCGGGTACCTGCTGGAGGACCAGCGGATCATCAAGGAGGCGCGGCGGTGGATCGAGCCGGCCTTTTCGAGCCAGCAGGAGGACGGCTACTTCGGCCCGCGGCGGAACCGCAACCATCCCGACATGAAGGGCAAGCCCGACGTCTGGCCCAACATGGTCATGCTCAATGCACTTCAATCGTATTACGAGTACTCCGGCGACGAGCGCGTGCTGAAGCTCATGACCCGCTACTTCCGCTGGCAGCTCGGCATCCCGGAGGCCGACTTCCTCTTGCCCTTCTGGCAGCAGCAGCGGGCCGCCGACAACCTGGCCAGCGTCTACTGGCTCTACAACCGCACCGGCGAGCCATGGCTCTTGGAGTTGGGTCACAGGATCCACCGCCGCACGGCCAACTGGACCGACCGCGTGGACAGTTGGCACGGGGTGAACATCTCGCAGTCGTTCCGCGGACCGGCGGTCTACTTCCAGCAGGCCAAGGACCCCAAGTTCCTCTTCGCCACGGAGCGGAACTACCTTGCGGTGCGGGACATCTACGGCCAGGTGCCCGGCGGCCTGTACGGGGCCGACGAAAACTGCCGTCCCGGCTACACCGATCCCCGCCAGGCCGCCGAGACCTGCACCATGGCCGAGATGATGCTCTCCCATGAAATGCTCGCAGAGATTACCGGCGAGGTGAAATGGGCCGACCGTTGCGAAGACGTGGCCTTCAACTCGCTCCCCGCTTCGATGACCGCCGACCTCAAGGCCCTGCGATATCTCACGGCCCCGAACATGGTGCTCTCGGACCGCGCGAACAAGGCCCCCGGGCTGCAAAACGGCGGGGCGATGCTGCTTTACGATCCCCGCTCGCACCGCTGCTGCCAGCACAACGTGGCCCACGGCTGGCCGTACTTCACGGAGCACCTTTGGGCGGCTACCGCCGCCAACGGGCTGGCCGCCGTCATGTATGCGCCTTGCGAGGTGAAGGCGAAGGTCGGCGACGGCACCGAAGTGAAGATCACGGAAGCGACCGCGTATCCCTTCGGCGACACCGTAGAGCTGAGTCTCGCGGCGCCCAAGGCCGTGAGTTTCCCCTTGTACCTGCGGGTGCCCGGCTGGTGCGATCGGCCCGCGGTGAAGATCAACGGCAAGGAGCTGGCTGCCGAGACCGAATCGTCCGGCTACCTGGCGATCGGCCGCACCTGGAACGACGGCGACACGCTGACGCTCCGGTTGCCGATGACGATCCGCCTGACCCGCTGGGTGCGGAACAAGAACAGCGTGTCCGTGAGTCGCGGGCCGCTCACGTACTCGCTGAAGATCGGCGAGAAGACCGTCCGTATCGGCGGGACCGACAAGTGGCCCGTCGTGGAGATTCATCCTACCACGCCGTGGAACTATGGGCTGGTGTTGGACGAGAAGGACCCCACCGCTTCGCTCGAGGTCGACGTGAAATCCGGCCCGATGGCGGCCCAGCCGTTCCAGTTTGATGCCGCACCCGTTGAGCTGCGCGCCAAGGCGAAGAAGATCCCGGCCTGGAAACAGGATCAGCGCGGACTTGTGGGAACGCTCTGCCAGAGTCCGGTCAAGTCGGATGAGCCGATTGAGACGATCACGCTCATTCCCATGGGCTGTGCGAGGTTGCGGATCGCGTCGTTCCCAACGATCGGCAGCGGGCCGGCCGCACACGAGTGGGTCGAGCCGGCCCGGACCGGACGCCACGCCGCTTCGCACTGTTTCGAGCACGACACGGTGGACGCCCTGAGCGACGGCCTGGTACCCAAGAGTTCGAACGATCCGTCCATCCCGCGCTTCACGTGGTGGCCCAACCGCGGCACCAGCGAGTGGGTCACCTACAACTTCGCCCAGCCCAAGACCGTTTCCGAGGTCGAGGTCTACTGGTTTGACGACACGGGCGTGGGCTCCTGCCGAGTGCCGAAGTCGTGGCGGGTCGAGTGGCTCGACGGCCGGAGCTGGCGGCCGGTCGCTGCCGCCGGGCCCTACGGCGTCGCCGCCGACCGGTTCAACCGCGTCTCCTTCCAGCCCGTGACCGGCAAGCAGCTTCGCCTGGTCGTCCAGCTACAGCCTGAGTTCTCGGCTGGGATCTTGGAGTGGCGGGTGAAGTAGCGTCGGGAGGATAGGAATCCGGGCGGAGTCATGCCCGGGCCATGTGCCTCGGCGGCTCGATTCGCCGCAAGAAGCGGCAGCCCACCAGATACATGCCCTTCCCGCTTTTCGGAGCCGGACCCGCCGAAGGCGGCGAGCTGCCCATGCGTTGCACTCGGCCGGACGGATAGACCCACACCTGGTCGGCGTGAACTACCTGAGCCAGAACGTAAATGCACTCTCGCGGCGTCCCGAACGCGGCAACCAGTTGGTTGAACTCAGGCCAAGCGGGCAACAGAAACGAGAAACCGCCCTGGGTCAAATCGTGGCACTGGACCCCGAGAAACGCACCTTGGGGAGGGAAGCCGGGCTGATCGTACGGCGCGATCCGCTGGATGACGGAGAATGGGTTTCGGCTCTGGCCCCGCCGCTCCAATGGCTCGTCGGATCCTGCCGAACGCAGCAAATGGTGGATGAGCCCGTAGAAGTTGGCGCTCGTTTCGTCGGCGTTGGTCGACATGGACATCGCCCTCAAGTCGGACAGCGGACGCGACAGCGGATAGCTGGAACGAAGTTGCCCATAGTCTCGTAACTTACGGCTCACGGCGAGGCAAATCGCCGGGGGCGCTTACCCTTGACAGAACACCTAGCCTCGACCATATTGCGCGTTCTACCCACAATAAAGGCACAATCGGGGCGTTCCCACCTGCTCTAGGACAGACCGGCCCTCGGTTTTCCATTCTCAAGCCGTGCGTCAGGACGCGATGCCAGCGACCAAACAGGTTCCCGACACGACCGGACGGTATGGCCCATTTGGGGGGCGTTACGTACCTGAAACGCTCATGAAGGCCCTGGATCAACTGACCGCGGCCTACGACGAGGCCAGGGCCGACCCCTTGTTCGACGAGGAACTCCAGCGCCTCTACAGGCACTACGCCGGTCGCCCTTCCCCGCTCTACCACGCCGAGCGCCTCAGCCGGCAGTGCGGCGGGGCCCAGATTCTCCTCAAACGTGAGGACCTCAACCACACCGGCGCCCACAAGATCAACAACACCCTGGGCCAGGCCCTGCTGACGGTCCGCATGGGCAAACGCCGCGTGATTGCCGAGACGGGGGCCGGCCAGCACGGCGTCGCCACGGCCACCGCCTGTGCCCGCTTCGGGCTCGAGTGCGTCGTCTACATGGGCGAGGAGGACATCCGCCGCCAGAGACCCAACGTCTTCAGCATGAAGCTCCTCGGCACGGAGGTGCGGCCGGTCAAGAGCGGCTCGCGGACCCTCCGCGACGCCATCAACGAGGCATTCCGCGACTGGATGGGCTCGGTCGAGACGACCCACTACTGCCTCGGCTCCGTGATGGGGCCGCATCCCTTCCCGAGGATCGTCCGCGATTTTCAGTCGATCATCGGCCGGGAGACGCGCCAACAGTGCCTGGAACAACTCGGAAGGTTGCCGGATCTCGTCGTAGCCTGCGTCGGAGGAGGGAGCAACGCCGCGGGGATGTTCTATCCGTTCATCGAAGATGCCGAGGTGAAGCTCTTGGGCGTGGAAGCGGGCGGCCGATCCGCCAAACCCGGGGAGCACGCGGCCACGCTGGGCTTCGGCCGCCCCGGCATCCTCCACGGCATGTACACGTACGTCCTTCAGGACGACGACGGCCAGACGAGCCCGGTGCATTCCATCTCCGCGGGCCTCGATTACCCCGGCGTCGGGCCGGAGCACAGCTATTGGAAAGAGACGGGCCGCGCGGAGTACACTCAGGCCACTGATGCCGAGGCCCTCGCCGCCTTTGATACCTTGGCCCGCAGCGAAGGGATCTTGCCTGCGCTCGAAAGCGCCCATGCGGTGGCCGGGGCGATGCAGCGCGCCGCGGCGATGCCGCGGGACCGAGCGATCGTCATTTGCCTCTCCGGCCGCGGCGACAAGGATGCCCACGAAGTGGCGCGGCTCCGCGGAGAAGAGTACTGAAGAAAAGGATGAAGGATGGGGGCCAAGTGTCAGTAATTCAAGGTCGGCCCTATACTGCCAGAATGCGTATGCGTGCTGTCATCAGAGGTAGTCAGCGTTTTTCGCGTCGAAAGCTCCTTCACCCGGTTCTGAGGAGGTTTCGAGGCGAAAAACGCGGTCCGGCAACCCACGAAATACGGCTTCAAACACCAAACGGGGGTGACCTCGTATTACTGACACTTGGCCGATGAACCATGAATGACCAAGGCCCAAGGTCCAATGACCAAGGACAGATGCAGATGTCGGCGATTGGTCATTGGTGCTTGGTCATTCTCCCTGGCCCCTGACCCCTGCCCCCTGGCCCCTGCCCCCTGGCCCCTGACTTCATGTCCGCCATCGACTCCCTTTTCCAACAGCTCCGCTCGGCCGGCCGCAAGGCCCTCATGCCCTTTGTGACCGCGGGCGACCCGGACGTCGAGTTCACCGATGAGGTGATCCGTGAGGTGGTGGCCCGCGGGAGTCACCTGTGCGAGGTGGGCATTCCCTATAGCGATCCCATTGCCGACGGCCCCGTGATCCAGGCATCGTACACCCGCGCCCTGGACAACGGCGTCAAGCTTGCGGGAATCCTGGAGATGCTCGGCCGCGTGACGCGCGAAGTAGCCGCCCCGATGGTGACGATGGTCAGCTACGCGATCGTCTACCGCCACGGGCTGGAGGCCTACGTGGCCGACGCCAAGAAGGCGGGCATTGCCGGCGCGATCGTCCCGGACTTGCCGGTGGAAGAGGCCGGACCGCTGGCGAAGATCTGCCGCCGTGAGGATTTCAGTCTGATCCAGCTCGTGACCCCGACCACGCCGCGCCAGCGGGCCCTGCGGATCGTCGAGCAGACGACGGGCTTTCTCTACTATGTCTCCGTCACGGGCATCACGGGGGAGCGGACGGAGCTGCCGCCGGAAATCATGAACAACGTGGCCTGGCTCCGCAGCCGCACCGGCCTGCCGATCTGCATTGGCTTCGGGATCAGCCGGCCGGAGCACGTGCGTATGCTCGCCCCGGTGGCGGACGGCCTGATCGTCGGCTCGGCGATCGTCCGCCGGATCGCGGAGGCCGCCGCCCGGCCGCGCCAAGATGTGCTTCGGGAGATCGGCGAGTACGTCGCCGAACTCCTCGCGGCGATCGAGTAGGGCTTCACTTTCTGCGTCCCTGGCCGGCCAACTCAGCCGCGATTTCCCACTAGAGAGCCACCCACTTCCGCCGGCCGGTGCAGCCGCTCTCGCCGCGCCGGAAGACGGCCTTCGAGTTCGTCCCGCTGGACCACTCCGAACAACCGACTCGCGAGGAATCGCAGAAAGTGGCCGCCGGCGGCTACCAGGCCGGGGCCGTCGAGGTGTACGGCTTGCCTGCGACGCGCTGGACACCGGACATCGAATACCGCATCGCGGCCGCCGTCGCTCGGATGGCGGAGAAAGTAGGCCCGGCAGGATTCGAACCTGCGACCAAGGGATTATGAGTCCCCTCGTGGATTGCCGCAATAGCCGAAGTGCCAACGACTTCGGCGACGCGGAAAACGACGGGGTAGCAGTCGGGGCAGCAGTTGAAGCGGAAGTCGATGCAATCGACCCCGATCTGCAATCCCTCATCGACGCCTGGCGAACGCTCCCCGCGGCGCTCAAGGCCGGCATCGTGGCCGTCGTGCGGGCAGGAACCGGGCCCCGTGGGGACGCGGCCGCGAACCGTTTAGACGGCCAGAAGACGCCCCACGGAGGCGCACCATGAGTGTGCCAAGACAAGCTGATGCAAATCAGTTGGACAATCCAACCTGGTC
>CAYGZA010000179.1:0-13764 GCA_964354135.1 uncultured Planctomycetaceae bacterium | reverse complement strand
CCTAACGGCCACTTTTTCCAAAACGCGAAACTCTTGAACTGAAAGCGGCACTAGACGCTGACGGCTTCCACCTTTATAGGAGACACCGCCATGCCGCGACCGATCAGCAAAGTCGCCCCCGATTGGTGGGACTACACGACGCTCGACGACAAAATCCTCAACGACGCAGCACGCCTGACCCCCAAGGACATGCTCAAGCTGTCCCGGCCGGGCTTCAAGGTGGTAATGTACGACACCTTGGAGGATTTCTATTTGGCCGAAGCCCTGGAGTACGTCACCGCCTGGAAACAATCGACCGGCGACAACCCGGTGGGCCTCTGCGGTCCGATCGGCCCGACGGAGCAACTCCCGCTGGTTGCCCGGCTGGTGAACGACCTGGAGCTGGACGTCCGGAGCGCCCATTTCTGGGGCATGGACGAGTGGGTCGATCCGGAAGGGAACCCGGTGCCGGTCACGCACCCGTTGAGCTTCGCCCGGGCCGACATGGAGTTCTGCTTCAAGCGGATCAAGCCCCGGCTGCGGATGCCGGACTCGCACCTCCACTTCCCCACCGGCGACCTGAGGGCCTACTCCAAAACGTACGACCGGATCCGTTGTGCCGTGATGCAGGGTGGGCAGGGCGAGGTGAAGCACTGGGCCTTCAACGACCCCCCGCGGCGCAAGGGCCGCTGGAAGGACGAGCCGCCGCCTCCGGAAGAGTACCGCAAGCTCACCACCCGCGTCACCGAGCTGCACCCCATGACGATCATCCAAAACGCCCGGACCTCCGGCGGCGGGCAGGTCGCACTGGTGCCGATGAAGGCGGCCACCGTCGGCCCGGTCGAGACGTGGAAGGCCGAGAAGGTCTCCATCTGGCAGGCCGGGACCCACGACAATCCCTTCGGCATGCGCCTGACCACCCTCATGATCGCGCAGAAGATCCCCGACTCTTCGGTCCCGATGTCGCTGTTGGCCGGCCATCCCAATGTGCAGTTCAACTTCTACCGGCCGGGCATCGGCGCGGTGGAGGCGGAAATGCACTGAGTAGGGGTTTGGGGTTCGGGGCGGGGATTCGGGGCGTCAGTTGAGTCCCGCGTCTTTGGGCATCCCCTTGAGCTTGAGCATGTCCTGGAGCATCGAGCGGCCGATCTGCTGGGTCACCCTCTTCCACAGGTCCACCTCATCGTAGAAAACGTAGTCCGGCGTGGCGGGGGTGGTGAGCCAGGCTCCTTGGGCCAACTCGTTCTCAAGTTGTCCTCCTCCCCAACCGGAGTGACCCACGAAGACGCGGAAAGCGTGCTCCTGCTGTTGGATGAGCTTCTCCAGGTTGTCGCGTTGGGCGGCAAAATACAGCCCCGGGACGATCTCCAGCTCCGCCAGCGAGGGGTGGTTGTGAATGGCCATCAACGGCCCGGACACCGGCCCGCCCACGTAGAACGGCTCTTGGCATTCGCAGGGAGACTCCCCGACTTTCTCCCAGAGTTGGGCGATCGTCCGATCGGCGGGCCGATTGAGCACCACGCCGAACGCCCCTTGATCGGTGTGGTGTACCAGCAGCACCACCGTCCGGACGAAGTTCGGATCGAGCAGGTGGGAGGACGCCACGAGGAAATGGCCCTTGAGTGACTCCATCGGTGTTTCACCCCAAGCTCCGAAGGCGATGGCACGGGGGACAAGATCCCGCGATCCGGCTTCGCCTCCCTCCTATACTCTGATTCTACCAAACGGAGTGTGCCCTGGGGAATCCCCCGGGGGCATCCCGCTATCAAGGGGGGTGGGTGCCCGATCCCGGTATGCGCGAAGACGTCCGAAGTCTCCAAGACTTCGGAAGTCCGTCTGGCTGCGGCCTTGCCGCGCCGAGTGGAACCCCTGGGGCCGTGGCCAAGGTTGGTCCTTTTGCCTCCCCGTCGCCACCTGTATCATGGTCAGCCGTGGGTTCGCCAGTGGGATAGACGTGCCGTGGCGGATTGTCGGCCGGTAGTCGTCCGGCTGCCGGCATCCGCGGGAAGGAGACCTCGACCCGATGTCTGCGTCGCCGCGCGGATGGACCGTCGCGCTGGTCTCCAGCAACAAGGGCTGGGGCGGCGGAGAGGAGCAGATCCGCCTGCTGGCCATTGGTCTGGCGCGTCGCGGCCACCGCTCGGTCGTCTTTGCCCGGGCGGACGGGGAGCTGGCCCGGCGGCTGGCAGCGCCGCAGATCGAGGTGATCCCCATGGGCGGCCGGGGGCGGAGTCCGGTGGCCCTTTGGCGCCTTCGCCGGCAATTGCGGCGGCTCCGGCCCGACGTGCTCCACCATAACGACTCTCACGCCCTGGCTACGGCCGGACTGGCCTCCTTCGGGCTGCCGATCCCGGCGCGGATTGCGTCGCGCCGCGTCGGCTTTCCACTCCGCCGCAGGTTCCACTATCGCCTGTTTGCCGATCGCGTGGTTTGCGTTTCCCGTGCGGCGGCCGAATTGTGCCGGGCCTGCGGGCTTGCCGATCACCGCCTTCGCGTCGTGTACGACGGGGTCGATCCGGCGCGGATGGCCGCGGGCGATCGCCGGCGGGGACGGCAGACACTAGGGATCTCCGACGACGAGCCCCTGCTCCTTACCGTTGCCAAGCTGACCGACTGCAAAGGGCACGCCTATCTGCTGGAAGCATTGCCGGCGGTCTTCGCACGCCATCCGCGGGCGGTCGCGGTTCTGGCCGGCGACGGCGAGCTGCTCGATGCCCTCTCCGCCCGGGCGTTGCGGTTGGGAATCGACCGGAGGGTCCGTTTTCTCGGCTACCGCGAGGACGTGCCCGACCTGATCCTTGCCGCGGATTTGTTCGTCCTGCCGTCCCACACCGAGGGGCTTTGCTCCACCTTGATCGACGCCATGCTGGCCGCCCGGCCCATCGTCACGACCACTGCCGGCGGCATTCCCGAGTTGGTGGGCCCCACTGCCGACGCGGAGCCGGTCGCCTGGATGGCGCCGCCGCGGGACGCCCGGGCCCTGACCGAGGCGATCCTCGCCGCCCTGGAGTCCCCGGCGAAGGGTGCCGCATTGGGCCGGCGGGCCCGAGAGCGGGCCGAGCGGTACTTCACCGCGGACCGGATGGTCGAAGCGACGCTGGCCGTCTATCGCGAAGCGCTTGGCGGCTAGCGCCACACTCCTTACCGGACTCTTTGGTGCCCGTGGGTTTGCTTTCGGTGGAGCGGTCCGGTATCATGGCCGCCGCTGGACAAGGGCGCCCGGGGTTTCCCTCTTTGCTCATGGAGCGGCGGCAATGAGAAACGACGCAGCTTGCGTCGGGTTGACTTCGGTTCTCCGGACGCCGGGACTTCCGAAGTCTCCAAGACTTTGGAAGTCTTCCGGGCGGCGGCTCCCGTGCGCGGTGCTTTTGGCGGTTTGCCTTCCGGCCACTGCCGCGTGGCTCTCGGCGCGGGCGGAGGGAGCCGACGAGACGCCCGACCGTACCGTCGCGGCGACGCTGCACGGCCTGGAGATCGTCCTTGACCCGCAGTCCGGCAGCATTCTGCGGCTTTCGCACCCCGGGCCGGGGACCTTTCTCGACGCCGCGCCCGATGCGGCAAGCATCCTCGATCTGGCCTATCCCGTCGAGCGTTTCGAGCCGCTGCGGTTGGCCTCGCGGTTCTCGCGCGGGGCAAAGATCGCCAGGTCCGACGGCCAGCTCGCGATCCACTGGGACCAACTCGGGGCCAGCCGCACGTTCGCCCAGGTGCCGGGCGAAGTCTCGGCCACCGTGACTCTCAAAGCGGCGCCCGACGGCAAATCGATCATCATGACCTGCCGGATCGCAAATCATTCGGCTAACCCGATCCGGCAGGTCCTCTTTCCCGACTTTCTGGGGCTGGTGCCCTTCGGCGGGGAGGCGGCGACCGAGTTCCGCAGCGGCGGGCCGGGCGGCGCGGCCCTGAAGCCGTTCGTGGCCCTGGCCAAGCCGGCGACGGACCAGTTCTACGCCGTGAACTCCACGTTCGCCGAGTTCCGCTCCAGCGGCAAGGACCCCATGATGGTCGGCCGCTGGATGCTCTTCGGCACGGAGAAGGCCGGCTTCGCCTTCTTCCCGAAACGCTGGGTTTGGGATGCCGAGCCGGTCGTCATGCTCCAATACCAGGAGCGGACCGGACGGATGCGGATGATGTGTTCCCACTATGTCGACCTCCGCCGCGGCGCGACCTGGGAAAGCTGCGAGTACTGGCTCACGCCGTACACGCAGGGCTGGTCCGAGGCCAACGCCCCGTACCGCGCCTGGGTCGCGGAGCAGGAGAAACGCAAGTGAATCTCGCGGGAGGGGATTCACCACGGAGGCACGGAGGACACGGAGAAAGAAGGAAGGAACAAGGAAGAAGGAAGAAGGAACAAGGAAGAAGGGGGGAAGAGAAGTGCGAATCATCTCTGCGGCCGTTTTCTTGTCTTCTCTGTGCTCTCCGTGCCTCCGTGGTGAGTCCCCCGGCCTCCGTGGTGAATCCCCCGCCGTCGCGGTCAACCTGAACGGCCTGGAGATCGTGCTCGACGCCAAGACCGGCGGCGTTCTGCGGCTTGCGCACGCCGGCCCCGGCACGATCCTCGACGCAGCGCCGGACGCCGCGGGCATCTGCGAGCTGGCCGTGGGGGTGGACAAGGCCGCAGTGCCGCGGCTGGCTCCCCGGTTCAGCAGCCAGGCAAAGCTGACGAAATCGGCCGATCGGGTGATCGTCCGTTGGGACCGGCTCGGCGGCGACAAGCCGGCGCCCGCCTTGACGGGATCGGTCGCCGTCACGGCCACGTTTCAGGCCGCGCCGGATGGAAGGTCGGTCGCCATCCAGTGTGCGGTTGAGAACCGCTCCGGCAAGCCCGTCACCCAGGTCCTGTTTCCCGATCTCGTCGGCCTGCTGCCGACGGCCGGACCCGAGCAGACGGAGTTCCGCAGCGGCGGCATCGGCGTCAAGCCGTTTGCGAGTCTCACGCCGTCGGCCCCCGACCCCTTCGTGGGCAACCCGGCCGTCGCCGCGTATACCGCCGCCGGGCTTTATAGCCCGATGATTATCCGCTGGCTGGACCTTGGCGGACTCCGCGGCGGGCTGAGCCTGTTCGAGCGGACCTGGGGCCTCCAGCCGCCGATGACCGTGCTGGTGCAACTCCGCACGAACGACAAGAAGCTCCGCCTGGCGGTCGCGCACAGTGCGAGCATCCCTTCCGGCGCCACGTGGCAAAGCCCCGTTTACTGGCTCACCCCGCACGAGGCCGGCTGGGCCAAGGGGATCGAGCCCTACCGCGCCTGGGTCCGCCAGAACATGAATCGCGTTGTCTCGCAGCCGAGCCACGTGCGCGACGGCCTGGGATTCCGCACCGTGTGGCTTTCCCGCAGCTACCCCGACGACCCGCAGGACGCCAATTGGACCTTTGCCGACTTGGTGAAGCTGGCGGCCGAGAGCAAGGAGCACGGCCTGGACGAGATGGTCCTCTGGGGATGCCACGAGTATTTCCTCCTTCCGCTGCCCGCGTTCCACAAGCACCTCGGCGGCGACGAGGGCCTGGTCCGCGCGGTCGCCGAGTGCAAGAAGCTGGGCGTGAACGTGGCCCCTTTCATCAGCGTCTGCAACGCCAGGGAGAAGACCGCGGCCCGCTACGGCGTGAAGGTGGGGCAGGACGGCTGGACCTACCACCCGGAGTTCATCCCGCGCTTCAATCCGCCCTATGCCGGGCAGTATCGCTGCGCCCAGATCAGCACCCGCCATCCGGTCTGGCGGCAAGAGGTGCTCGATTCGTGCAAGCGGCTCGTGGACATGGGCATCCCGTCTTTGTCGTGGGACCAGTACTTCATCGAGCCGCCCGAGCCGAACGTGCTCACGCTGACCCGCGAGATCCGCGGGCATTCGCGCCGGCGCGATCCGCAGTCGACCTTCTCCGCCGAGGAACTCAACGCGGTGGAAGTCTCGTGCGATTACCTCGATTTCACGTGGAACTGGGGGATGATGCGCCCGTGCGAGCCGGTCACGAGCGTTTTTCCGACGCCGCGGGTGAACCTGAACGTGGACACGTCGGCGGAGGAAGTCAAGTACGCTTTCGCAACGAACCGCTACGTCAACGTCCAGCCCCGCAAGCCGGACGGCGCGAACGGCACCGACTGGATTGCCTCCCACCGGGAGTTGAGCGCCGCGCTGAAGCAGTGCGCCAAGCTCCGCCGGCAGTTCCTGGCGTACTTCGTGGAAGGGACGCTGGTGGCGGAGTGCATCCTGCGCGAGCCGTGCCCCGACGCGGTGGTCGCCGGCTACGTGCTGCCGGACAAGGCGCTGGTCGTCGTCGTCAACCGCGGTGCCAAGCGGGAGATCGCGCTACGCTGCGACCCGCGGCCGTGGCTGAAGGGAGTTTCTCGATTGCGGGAGGGCGAGGCTCCTGCCGAGCCGAGTAAGAACACGGGACCTGCGACCTCGAGTGCGGCTCGGCAGGAGCCTCGCCCTCCCGGAGTGGCGCAAGGCCGTGCGGCGTCGCCGTCCGGCAAGTACGAGGTCCGCTGCTACGACGGCGGCGGCAAGCCGGTCCGCACCCTCGAGCTGTCGGCGGCCGATGGCCGTCTTGCGACGCCCCTCTTGGGGCCGCTGGACGTCGCCCTGTTCGAGATCCTGCCGCGATGATCCGGCGCCCGGGAGACTCTTGATGGATCCCTCCAAGACCTTCTCGCTGGAAGCCTGGGACTATGCGGCCTTTCTGGCCTACTTCGTCGGGCTTTCCGTCGTCAGCTACTGGGCGGGCCGCAAGGAGCGATCCAGCACCGAGGAGTATTTCCTGGCGGGCAAGAAGCTGCCCTGGTACGTCGTCGGCGGCTCGTTCATCGGCGCGAACATCAGCACCGAGCATTTCATCGGCATGGTCGGCGCCGCGGTGGTCTACGGCATCTGCGTCTCGATGTCGGAATGGATGAACGTCGCCACGTTTTCGCTTCTGATCTGGATCTTCATCCCGTTCCTCCTGGCCTCCAAGGTCTTCACGACGCCGGAGTTCCTCCAGAGGCGTTTCAGCCCGGCGCTGCGGCAGGTCTTTGCCGTGGTGACGGTCTTCGGCAACGTAGTCGCCTTCCTGGCCGCGGTGCTCTACGGCGGCGCCGTGGCCCTGGAAGGGCTCTTCGGGTGGAACCTCTGGTTTGCGATCGTTCTCCTCGGCGTTGTGGCCGGCGGCTGGGCCATTTACGGCGGCCTGGCCTCCGTGGCCTGGAGCGATCTCTTCATGGTGATCGTCATGATCCTCGGGGGAATCACGGTGACCGTGCTGGGCCTTCAAGCCCTGGCCAGCGATGGCGGCTCGCTCGCCGACGGCTTCCAGACGATGCTCGAGCGAAACCGGGCGACCGCCGGCCTGTGGAAGGAAGCGGTGACGCAGAACGTCGCCCACCTGGCCGGCAGCGACCAGCACACCACCTACAACCGCCTCTCGGTCTTCCAGCCCGCCAGCCACCCGCTTTGGCCCTGGACCAGCATTCTCTTCACCATCTTCTCGGTGAGCATCTGGTACAACGTGCTCAACCAGTTCATGATCCAGCGGGTCCTCGGGGCCAAGAGCAGCTACCACGCCCGCATGGGCATCGTCTTCGCCGGCTTCATGAAGATCCTCATGCCGGCGATCGTGGTGCTGCCCGGGCTGATCCTCTTTGCCTTGAGACCCGAGATCCTCTTGCAGCCGTGGGCGAAGGTGCCCGAGGCGGCCGACAAGGGCTACGTCCACCTCGTGCAAGGACTCGTGCCGCTGGGACTGCGGGGGCTGTTCTTGGCGGCCCTGTTCGGGGCCATCCAATCGACCGTCAACTCCGTGCTCAACTCCACCGCCACGGTGATCACGCTGGACATCTACCGTCCCTGGATCAGACCCAAGGCCGGCGACAAGCATCTGGTGTGGGTGGGAGTGGTGTCCTCCACCGCGGTCCTCGCCATCTCGATCGTGTTGGGCGGCATGATCCGCATGTTGGGCGAGAGCCTGTTCAAGTACATCCAGTCGCTTTATGCCTTCCTGGCCCCGCCGTTCGCCGCCGTCTTCCTCCTGGGAATCCTCTGGAAGCGGATCAATGCCGCCGGGGCGCTGGCGGCCGTGGTGCTCGGCTTTGCCTTCGGCGGCGCGGTGAAAATCTACTTGCTTCAGGCGGAGTCGCCCCCGGCGTGGCTCGATCCGTTTGCCAACCAGGCGACGATCAACTGGCTCTTCTGCGTGGCGGTCTGCATTGCGGTCAGCCTCGCCACACCGCCCCCCCGCCCGGAGCAAGTCACCGACGAAGTGACGATCAACTGGCGCAAGCTCAACATCTTCGACGATCTCGGCAACCGCTGGTACTCCAGCGTGATCCTCTGGTGGGGCCTCTTTGTGGCGATTATCCTACTGCTGCTCCTGACGTTCTCTGGCCTGGTGTTCCCGAGTGCCGGCTGACATCGCGTAGGGTGCGTGCTTGCACGCACGCGTCTCCTGAAGAAGAAGGGTGATTCCCATGCCATCCCGGACCAAGACCTTCACGCTGATCGCCCTTGCCGCCCTCCTTTACGCCGGCGTGCCCGGCCTGTGGGCCGATGCCCCCGACTCCGGCCGCGCTTGGGTCGATCGGGTCCTCAAGGTGCCGTATCCGCCCGCCGCTGTCTCGGAGCCGGCCAAGGAGCCGCTCCTCCAGCGGTTGCGGCAGGACTACGAAGACCTGGAGATCAACCAGTCGGTCATCAAGACGCCGATGCGGATCGGCCAGAACGCCTACAAGCGCGGCCTGGGCAGCCACTCGATCGGCCATCTCCGCGTCACCGCGCCGCAGCCGATGGCCCGATTGCTGGCCACCATCGGCGTGGACCTCAACGAACGGACAAAGGGCGGCCTGGGCTCGGTCACTTTCGCGGTCTCGGCCGGCGGAAAGCAGCTTTTCCGCTCCAAAATCTTCCGCGGCGGAGAGGAGCCGCAGGCCATTGAAGTGGACCTGGGCGGTGCGACCGTGTTGGACCTCCACGTGGGCGACGCCGGCGACGGCCCGGCCTGCGACCACGCCGACTGGGCCGAGGCCCGCATTATCACCCAGGACGGCAAGACGCTGTGGCTGGACCAGATCAAGCGCCGCACCGATACGCGGCTCTCCCGCTACCCCTTCTCATTCCTCTACGGCGGCCGGCCGAGCGACGAGCTGCTGCCCGGCTGGCAGAAGCAAGAGAAGCCCTTCGTCGGCGACGCCGGTGTGCGGCGAGCCGTGACCTCATGGACCGATCCGAAGACCGAGCTCGTGCTCCAGTGGCACGTGACCCGCTATGCCGATTTCCCCGCGGTCGAGTGGCTCTTATGGCTGGAGAATCGCGGTCCGGCCGACACGCCCATCCTGGCGGACGTCCAGGCCCTCGACCTGGCTTGGGACGACCCGCTCGGCGACGAAGTCTCCTACCGGCTGCACCGGACCAACGGGGCCCCCTCCAACCCGACCGACTTCGAGCCCCGCCTGGTGCCGATGGGCCGCGGCGCTTCGGAGTTCTTAAGCGGCGGCGGGGGACGCTCGTCGAACAGGGATTTCCCGTTCCTGAAGCTCGAAAGCGCCGGCGGCTCGACGATCCTTGCCGTCGGTTGGTCCGGCCAGTGGGCCGCGCACCTGAACTGCTGCCCGGACCGAAAGCTGCACGCCACCGCCGGGCTGGAACTGACGCACTTCAAGCTCCATCCCGGCGAGCGGGTCCGCACGCCGCGGATCCTCATGCTCCGCTGGCCCGGCGACACCCTGGAGGGCAACGCCCAGTTTCGCCAGCTCCTCTACAAGCACGTCGTCGCACGCCGCAGCGGCGAGCCGCCCCTGCCCACCTTATTCTGCAACACCTGCTTCACCCGCGGCGGCGGCTGGCTCAACGAGTGCAATGCCGAGAACCAGGTTTCGCTCATCCGCGCCTACGCGCCGCTGGGCCTTGAGGCCCTGATTACCGACGCCGGCTGGTTCGAGGGCGGCTGGCCCGCCGGCGCCGGCAATTGGACCCCGCGCAAGGACGCCTATCCCCAGGGCATGGGCCCGGTGGCCGCGGCCGCCAAGGAGCACGGCATGGTCTACGGCCTCTGGTACGAGTTCGAGCGGGTCACCAAGGGAACCTGGCTGCACCGGAACCGCCCGCAATGGCTCCTCCGCAGCCAGGCCCTGCCGCAGGACACCTTCCTCTTGAACCTCGGGCAGCCCGAGGTGCGGGATTACCTCTTCGGCATCGTCAAGGGCTTCATGGAGCTGCCGGGGTTTCGCTTCTACCGCTCGGACTTCAACATGGACCCGCTCCCCTATTGGCGATTCACCGATCCGCCCGACCGCCAGGGGATCACCGAGATGAAATACGTCGAGGGGCTCTACGATTTCTGGGACCGCCTGGCCAAGACCTGGCCCGACGGCTTCCGCGAGGAGTGCGCCAGCGGCGGCCGCCGCATCGACCTGGAGACCCTCGCCCGCATGCACTTCCACCAGGAGAGCGACTACTGGTTCGACAACCAGGTCGACGCCGCGGTGATCTGGAGCCTCAGCCGCTACCTGCCCAACGGCACGTTCACGACGCCGCTGGTGCGGCTCGACGACCGCTCGTTCCACTCGACGCTGGCCTGCTCGCTCATCCCGGGCTGGATTGCCGACGCCGCGGACTTCGACCGCGCCCGGGCCAAGCAGTTGACGGAAGCCTACCGGCAACTGCGGCACCTGCTGGTCGGGGCCTACTACCCGCTCACGCCGTACTCCCGCGACGGCAAGCACTGGATGGCGATGCAGTTCCACCGTCCGGACCTGGGCGAGGGTCTCGTGCTGGTGATCCCGCCGCTTGCGGGCCCCGAGCGATCCGTCAAGCTTGCTCTCCACGGCCTTGACCCGCAGGCCGGCTATGAGCTCCACTGGCAGATCGCCAACCGCAAGACGAAGACCACCGGCGCGGAACTGATGAACCAGCTCGAAGCCGCCGTTCCGCCCGGCGACGGCGGCGAGCGGATCGTCTATCGCAAGCTCCGCGACTGATCCGGGAAGTTGCCCCTTGTTGACCGGCGTTGGCACGGTCGAGATGAGCCGCGGCCGAAGAGGCTTCCGAAGTCTTTAAGACTTTGGAAGTCTGCGCGACGCGGGACCGCGCCGCGCCGCCTTCACCAGGCATTCTCGAAGGTACCGGATGCTCTCTCGGGCCAGGCGCTCGACCCCGGGCGAGTAGTCGAAGACCTCCACGGAGATCCAGCCGCCGTAGCCGATCTCGCGGAGGGTCCTGAGGATCGGCACGAAATCGAGCCGCCCGAAGCCGGGCCCTTGACCGTTCGGGTCGTTGGCGTGGAAGTGCGCAAGCGCCGCGCGGTGCTTGCGAAGGAGGTCCGGGATCGGCGTCTTCTCCGACGACATGGCCTTGCAGTCCAGGTGCAGCCGGCAGCGGGGCGATCCGACTTTCTCGATGACTTCCACGGCCTCGGCGGCGGTGTTCACAAAATCGGTCTCCGCCGGCGTGAGCGGCTCCAGGGCGAGGGTGACGCCCGCCTTTTCGAGCACCGGCAGTGCGGCGAGGAAGACCTCCGCGGCGTGCCTGACCGCCTCTTGGCGGCCCACGCCCGGCAGCAGGCTCCGCTGCTTCGGGGAGCCGAAGACCAGGAGCTTCCCGCCCAGATCGGCGCAGAACCGGGCCAGCTCGCCGAGGTACTGGGCCGTCTTGAGGCGAACGGCGCGATCGGGGCTGGTCAGGTGAAGCCCCTGCGTCTTCGCCAAGAGCCAGTGCAGCCCGACGACCTCCAGCCTGTTCTTTTCCGCAAGCCTGCGGATCTCCGTGCGCCTCGTGGCCGCGATCGCGGTGACGTACTCGGCGACGGTGAACGGGGCGATCTCGATCCCGGTGTAGCCGCACTCGGCTGCCAGCGCAAACGCCTTCTCGAAAGGCCAGTCCTGGAAGGTCTCGTTGCAGATGGCCAGCTTCACCGGCTCAGGGCGATCGGCGGCCCGCACCGCAGAAATGGGCTTGACGCGGGCGGCGGCGAGCGTTGCGCCAAGGCCGGCAGCCGCGGTCCGGGCCAGAAAACGGCGGCGGGTGTGGGGAGACATGGCATGTTCCTTCTATGCGGACGTTCACGCTGCCCTCAGGATAATCCCCGCCCCCGCGGGTCACAAGGGATTCGGCCCGGCGACGGGCCGCAGGAGGACATGTTCGTCTTGTTTCCCCAGGGCGCCACTGGTAAGATCGACGCTTCGTTACCTTGCGGCAACCGCGAGTCGCCGGGCCCACCAGCGCCGCCGGACCAAGGGAGGTCACTCGATCATGGCACACGAGAGCAACCGGGAACGAAACGCGACGGATTCGGGGCCGGGCGGCGGCGGCGAAGGTCGCCGGATCACGCGGGCCCAATGGCTGGTGCTGGCGGCGGCATTCTTGGGCTGGATGTTCGACGGGGTGGAGATCGGCCTGCCCCCGATCATGGGTCGGCCCGCGATGATCGACCTCTTGGGGCCAGAGATGGCGCAGCACGAGAATGTCGCGCCCTTGCTCGGCGTGCTGGGGGCGATGTTCCTGGTGGGGGCGGCCGCGGGCGGGATCGTCTTCGGCTGGCTGGGCGACCGCTTCGGCCGCGTGCGGACGATGATCTTCAGCGTGTTGACGTATTCCCTTTTCACCGGTGCGGCTTACTGGGCACAAGTACCTTGGCACTTGATGGTCTTGCGATTCATCGCCTCGATGGGAATGGGCGGACAGTGGTCGCTCGGGGTCGCGCTGGTGGTGGAGTCCTGGCCGGGCATTGCCCGGCCGGTTTTGGCGGGAGTGATTGGAGCAGCAGCCAACGTCGGCTTCCTCCTGATCTCCACGCTGGGGTACCTATTCCCCGTGACGCCCGATTCCTGGCGATGGATCATGGTGGCGGGGGCGTCACCAGCGGTGCTGGTGTTCTTCATCGCCATCTTCGTGCCGGAGTCGGAGCGGTGGAAGGCCGCAGTCCGCAAAACGAAGGCTTCTCCGATCAAGGACATCTTCGCTCCGGCGCTGCGGTCGAAGACCTTCATTGCCATCGCGCTGTCGGCGATTCCCTTGCTGGGCACGTGGGGCTCAGTCCAATGGGTGCCCTACTGGGTGGACAAAACCCTGGCCCCCGGCGACCCGAGTGCGAAATCGCTTGCCCAGGTTTATTCCTCAATCGGGGCGATTATCGGCTGCCTGATCGCCCCCGTGCTGGGCGGCCGATGGGGGCGGCGCCCGGTGTACTTCGGCATGTGCCTCATCTCGTTGGCGACTTGCCTCTACATGTTCCTGGTGCTGAAGGCTTTCGACTGGTGGTTCCTGGCGACCCTCACGGTAACCGGCGGCATTACCGCCTCGTTCTATGGTTGGCTGCCGTTGTACCTGCCGGAGCTTTTCCCTACGCGCGTACGGGCCACGGGCCAAGGCCTGAGCTTCAATCTCGGGCGGATCCTGGCGGCGGTCGGCGTGATCCTCGGGAGCGGCCAGATTGCGGGGTTCCTCGGCGGCTACGAAACCGCGGGGGCGATCATCAGCCTGGTTTACATCTTCGGCTTGGTCGCCATCTGGCTGGCCCCGGAAACCAAAGGCCAGCCGCTGCCGGAGTGAAGAGAAAGAGAACCGCGGAGAGGTAGGCTGGGGCGGAGCGAAGCGCAGCCCCAGCACCGTTCTCCGGGACGGGAGGAATGCTGGGGGCTAGCGCCCCAGCCTACCGCCTTCGCCCGGTCAATGGCCTCTCGCGGCCAGCCACCGCTCGGCGTCCAGCGCCGCCGTGCAGCCGCTTCCCGCGGCGGTGATCGCTTGGCGGTAGTAGTCGTCGGCCACGTCGCCGGCCGCAAAGACCCCCTCGACGCTGGTGTGCGTGCGGAAGGGCGTCGT
>CAYGZA010000178.1:0-13771 GCA_964354135.1 uncultured Planctomycetaceae bacterium | reverse complement strand
ACGCCGAAAACTACGAAAACTTTACCCGTCAATCGAAGATTGACGGGACACTAGGGGCGAGGGATTAGGAAGGAGCAACGGTCGAGTCACGCCTTCGCGCCTTCGACAAGCGCGACTTCCTTAGCCGTCAGGCCGTAAAGCTCATACACCAGCCGGTCAATCTCCGCGTCCGTCGCGTCGATCTGGCGCTGAATCGCGGTCGTCTGTCCTTCTGACTTCGTCGATGCAAGAGATCGGTGAAGAGCCAACATATTGTCAACCAGCGCGACCATGTGGCTGTGCTTCAGGAGATCCGCCTTGCTGCTAAAGTCGATGGCACGAATCGGCAGTCGCCGCAGGTAGGTCGGGTTGAGGCTGACCTCTGTGAACGCTCTTCGGTAGAACTCGTTCGTCAACCGCGAATTGACGATGCCCAGTATGTACTTCAAGCTGTATTGGGCGTCACGCCCAATCATTCCGCACAAATTGTCCTTGAAGCAGTGCCCTTCGTCGTCGAAAGTGGCGACCACGCGACGACGCAAAGAGGGGTTTCGGTGACGTTGCACCAATACCTTGGGATTATCGTAGAACTTGGGCTTGTTTGGGGTGTAAAGCCAGGGACCGAACTTCACATAGACACCGTTCCATTTCAGCGAGTATCTCCCGACGCACGCCCCCTTATCCAGCAGCGGGCGCCAGAGTCTTCCTTTCTTTCTCGCAGAAAGGTACGGGTTCTTCGCGCTCATTTCCTTCGTGTTGTAGGGGATCAGACCTTGGCTGATCTCGGTTAGGTCCCCAAGCGGTGCGGAGCAGGCCGCGATCTTGCCAAGGACGGCCTTCCAAGCTGGATCGAAGAAAATGTCGAACTCGCAATTCGGCATCGACATCCACTCGGCTTGCCTCACTTTGACGCTGCGGACTGGCTGCTCCAGACGCGGCTGCCCGAATGCGCGATTCGAAGCGTCGAGCACGCGCACCGTCCCTTTTCGACCTCTCCCCAAGAAGATCAAGAGAGTGTCGATATTCGCGTCGAGAAACACCCCTTTGCCGAGGTTCACGATCTCCTGGACGGCGCACCGGTTGAGCAGGAATCGCCTGAGGTTATAGAAGCGTTCCGTGTTGAGCCAAGTGTTCGGGATGATGTACCCGATTGCGCCGGATTCGGTGAGCAGCTTGGCCGCGCGCTCGAGGAACAAGACGAATGAGTCCACTTTGTACTGCATCGCCTCAAACTGCGTCTCGAAGTGCTCTCTGAATTCAGATAGAACGTCCCGGCCATACGGCGGGTTGCCGATGATGCAGTCGAACCCGCCGGCATCGATCGCCTCGGGGAAGGCTCGTGTCCAGTCGAGGGGATTGATTCGCTTCACTTCGTCGCCGTCGGTAATCACTTTGCCGGTGAAGTAGTCTGGGCCAATGAGCGAATTGCCGCACTTGATGTTGTCGGCCAGGTTCGGCAACGCGCGGTCGCTGAAAGGCAAGAGGCCGCGTTGAAGGCTCTGCTCGGTTTCGCCCTCCAACACTTTCAGCAGCAGCGACAGCTTCGACACCTCCACGGCCTGGGGGTCGATGTCCACGCCGAAAATGTGCGTGGTCAGGATCCGCTTCTTCTCCTCGATCGTCAGCCTCCAGTGACCGTTGCGAGGCTCTCTGTAGACGGCCTTTTTGCGGGTCTCCGGCTTGTGCTCGCTGTACCATTTGAGGCAGTGGTCCAGCAGGCACTGGTACGCGCCCAACAGGAACGACCCGCTCCCGCACGCCATGTCCAGCACGCGGAGCGGCTCTTTCCCGTTGCGGAGTCCCGCCAGTTGCATCGGGCTGCGGCCCTCAATCTCCCGGCCCACGGTGTGCTTGACGATGTAATCGACGATGTAGGCCGGCGTGTAGTACACGCCGCCCGCCTTGCGGACCTCGGGCTTTTCCTCGACCTTGGCCTGGTGGCCGGCCGTCAGCCGGATGACCTTGCCCAGGAACCGCTCGTACACCGTGCCCAGGATCTCGACGGGCAGGACGCCGAAATGATAGGGCGAGCCGTGGGCGAAATACAGGCTTTGCAGGATCGGCTTGAAGACCTTGTCATCCACCGCCAGGTTCGGCGTGACCTGGTCTGGAGCTTCGGATACGCCAGCTTCCTTCTGGAAATGAAACAGCCCGGAGTTGTACTTCTGGTCGGCCCGGCGGCACAGCTCGCGCATGAACCGTGCGTAAATGTCGGGCTGCTCGCACAGTTTCAGGAGTTGCTGCTCGGGCTCCAGTTTCCGGTCCTCGGCCATGCGAAGGAACACAACGCGGTCAATGGTGAGTTGAACAGCGGTGTTCAGGTCCTCCGATGGCAGGTCTTTGTTGCGCAGCGCGATGTTGTGGGCCAGGGCGTCGCGCCAGCCCTCGATCTCCTTCAAGAATTCCACATCCACTTCGGACGTGCCGCGCTTGCGCTTGGACGCGGCGTACTGATCGAAGCCCCCGGACCATACGGCCTCGCGCGAAAACACGTCCCAAAGTTCTCGCCAGCGGTCGGCATATTGGTCGAAATGGAAGTGGTGGGTCCGGGCATAGCTCGCCTTGTCGGTCTGCCGGGGCCGAAGGGTGCAATCGTAAACGCCCAATTCCTCGAAGTTGGTCAGGACCGAGAGCGCTACCTTGGCGCTCCATCCGTACCGGCGGAGTTGGAGGGCCGGGCCGGGATCGGCATCGATATTGACGCTGCACTTCTTGGCCTCGGCGTAGAACTTCGGAAGCGTCCCCACGCGGAAGGCATAATCCGGGGCCTTCTGTTGCCCTTCCTCTTCGAGACTCGCCTCCGGGACGACTTCCCGGTATTGGGGCGCAACCGCCGCCGTATTGCGCACGTCCCATCCGAGGGCTTCGAAGAGCGGGTCGATCAGCGATTGCCGAACGTCGGCTTCCTTGACGCGGGGATCGTGAATCGCGTCGCGGTTGGTCCTGAAGTACTCGACCTTCTCGGCGATTTCGTCCTTGCCTTGCTCGAATGTCTTGGTCATGGTCAGGTCCTCCCGGACCCCGGCAGGCTCCACGAGTTACGAGTACTTCGTGATCCCCGGGATCGGCAGCGGGTAGTTGCCCGTCGCGTCCGGCTTGGTCGAGGCCGGCATGTCGAGACGCACGCCGGCGAGCTTGGGCTCGAACTCGAAGTCGGCCTTCATCATCTCATCCCACGTGACCGGCGCGCCCGTGTAGCACGCGATCTGGCCCATGACGGCCATGTAGGTGCTGTCGATCATCGTGCCGCCGTCGTTGATCGGCTTGCCCCGGCGGATCGAGCCGATCAGCCGCTCCTGCTCCGCGACGTCGGCCACGTTGCGGGGCCCCTGGTATTGCCACTTCGTCTGGCCCTCGATCTTGCAGGCGGTCCAGTGGCAGACCCCCTTGGTGCCCACGAGGATGTCGTCCCAGAGCGGGTAGCAGTTGTCGCGGGTCTGGCACAGGGCGTAGAGCCGTACCCCGCTCTTGAACTCGTAGACCACGGTGTGGTGGTCGAGCATGTCGCCATAGACCTCGCCGAAAGAGGTCGAGCGGCCGGCCAGCCCGAAGCACCAGGTAGGGTTCTCCTCCTTGAGCACCCAGCGCATCCGGTCGAGGTTGTGTACCAGCGACTGGGTCACGTCGTCTCCCGAGAGCCAGCGGAAGTGATACCAGTTGGCGAACTGGTACTCGACCTCGCTGAGGCCCTCCGGGCGCTTGACCAGGCCGTACGGCCCGCGGAGGAACATCGACTGGATGGCCACGATCTGGCCGATCGCCCCGTCGAGGATCCGCTTGGCCTGCTCCTGATAGGCGAGGCTGTAGCGGCTTTCGTGGCCCGAGACCACCGAGAGGTTCTTCTCTCGGGCCATCTCGCAGAGCCGCTTGAGGCGGCGGCAGCCGGCCGGGTCGATCGCGTGGGGCTTCTCGACGAAGACGTGCTTGCCGGCCTTGACCGCCTCTTCGGCGTAGAAGGGGTGGTACTTCGACGCGCAGGCGATCAGGACCGCGTCGCTGGCCGCGACGACCGCCTTGTAGCCGTCCAGGCCGAACGTACACGTGTCGTTGGTTGCGGCGAACTGATCCGGGAAGTTCTCCTTGAACCAGGTCTGCTTGGATCGCATCCGGCTCTCGAAGACGTCGGTCATCCCGACGAGCTTCACGTCCTTGCCGAGGCCGAGGGCCTGGGCGCCCGCGCCGGAGCAGCGCCCGCCGCAGCCGATCATGCCGATCTTGATCTCCTGCTTGCCCTGGGCGTGGGCCGAGCGGGCGATGGAAAGGCCGCCCAAGGTCGCCGTTGCGGCCGCGGCCGTCGTCTTCAGGAATTCCCGCCGCGAGGGCGTCCGATCGGTCTTCGTTGCCGGCATGAGGGTCTCCTTTTCGCATCCAAGTGGGGTTTCACGATCGCAAGAGGGCGAGGCTCCTATCGTACTTCAGCCAAGCGTCCGGTCAACCTCCGGCCGATCCCGCCCGAGCGGCGCGAAGGTAGTCGCGACTGGTGGCCCGGAGCCGTCGCTCGTGGTTGGCAAGCGCACGTTGCGGTTCCCTGGCAAGCCAACGGATGTAATCGACGAGCTCGATCAACTGCCCCTCGGGGACGTTCCAGGCGGCCGGTTGGGCCGTGCCCGGCATCCCGGCAGCGATGCGAAGGTAGATCGACTCGGCCTGGCGGCCGCCCAGGAACGGCTCGTGGACCAGGTCGCGCGGCCGCTCCGGCTCCCCTTGGTCGTCGAACAGGGGATGATCGGGAGCCCCCATCCCGTCGTCGCCGTGGCACTTGTTGCAGCCCAGCGCGCGGTAGGTGTCTTTACCCCTGGAAGCGGCTTGCCCGAGCGCGGGCCACTTCTGCGGGAGTCGCACCGGTTCTCCCGGCGTTGTGCAGCGCTGGACGGCCTGGCGGATGTCGGCTTCGTCGATTTCCTCCTCCTCCTGCCGGAGCGCCTTGGTGATCTGGTCCCGAACCCCCTCGCGCTGCAATCGCAGGACCTCTTGGGCCAGGAGCTTGCGATCCGCTTTGGTCAGATGATCGAACGCCGCCATCGGCGTGCCGGGCATTCCTCGCGCGAGGACCTGTTCCACGTCTTCAAGCGTCGGAACCCCGTTGAGCGTGCTCACGAGCTTCGACTTGCCGGTGCGCAGGCCTCGCGGCCGCGGAAACAGGTGCCGGGCAGCGGGGCCGCGGCCGTCGCCGTCGGCCCCGTGGCAGGCGCTGCAGTGCCGCGCGTACAACTCCGCGGCGGCCGCGGCCGATTTGTCGAGCGGCTTCCCTGCACCTTGATCCGGCGTGCCCGCCCCGCCCTGGAGCGATCTCGAGGGCGGCGAGCGGGTCAATCGCTTCAGCTCTTCGGCAGCGGCAAGGTTGCCGGGGTCGCTGGCCAGCCGGACCCGCAGGCCGATAATCCAGCCATTCCGCTCGCGCGTATCCAAGCCCCTCGAAAAGAGCCGCTCGGCATCGGCTCCCTTTCCCCGAAACGCGAGCGTGCTGGCCGCGGCGTAGAGCACCAGGACATCGCTTGCGTCGTCGAGGTGCAACTGACCGAACCGCCGTTCCGCTTCTTCGTAGTTGCCCGACTCGAACTCGATGAGCGCCGTCTCCACCTGAAGCGCGAAAGGCGGCTCGGCCTGGGAGCCAAGCGGGGCCAGCACGGCCTGGGCCTCGTCCAGCCGGGCCAGCTTGCGCAGGACCCTCGCCAACCGCATCGCCACGGTATCGCTGCCGCCGGAACGGATCGCCAGGTCGACGTATTGCCCGAGGGCCTCGTCGAGCCGCCCCTTCTCCTCGAACAGCTCGGCCAGTTGGGCACGCGCCAACTCGTGGCCGGGCTGCGCGGCCAGAGCGCCTTGGAACCCGGCTTCGGCCTCCGCCAGATTGCCCTGCCAGCGCCAGAAGAATCCCCGCAGGTAATCCCCGTGCGCCTCGTCCGGGACACTCTTCTGCCAATTCTCGAGGAACACCCCGGCCTTGGCGATGTCGTCCCGGACGAGGTAGCCGTACAGGAACGCCGTCGCGATGCCGCGGGGCGACGCGCCCGCCGCGGCCAGGTCGCCCATCTCCGCTTCCGCCCCTTCGTACATCCGCCCCGACTGAATCATGCCCAGCTTCCGCTCCAGCTTGAGTTGCTCATCCGGCGCCCCCTTGCGCTCGGCCTCCTGCAAGTCCGCGCTCCATTTCTCCCACTCGTTCCATTGGCGGTGGCAAGCGGCCTGGAGCAGGTCGGCGCTGTAGTCGCCGGGATCGAGCCGGGCGGACCACGCAAGCCACCCCCGGGCTGCGCCGGCTTCGCACGCGCCGATGCGGCTGGACGCCACCTGCCGCGCAATCAGCGCCCCCGTCCGGGGGCCGAGCACCAGGACCGTAACCGTCGCCACAACCGCGAGCACGCCAACGACAATACGCCAGTGCAGCGGACCTGCCGGTCGAGCCGACGGTGTCGTTGGACCTGGCTTCACCTCGTCACCTCCGTTCATTCCACGTTCGCCGCGCGGGCACGGGCGCGTCAAAACCGCCTGGGACGCAAACAGACCGTCCAGCGGCTGCGGCCCCGTGCCGGGCGGATGACCCCATCCTACGCGTGCCGGCACGCCCACGCAACGCCCCGCGGAGACAGTGCCGAATCGCCGGCCAGGCCGGGATCGCGAGGCTCCTGCCGAGCCGGGCCGCCTAAGCCGGAATCCGCTGCAGCCGGCCGCAAGAGCCGTCAAGCACTTGCCGTTGGGCCTTGTCCTATGGTAATCTCGCCCGATCGGCCTCTCAACCAAGGTGTCTGTCTACCCGCCGGCGCGAGAAGGGCACGGTTCGCAGCAGATGATGTCCCGGAGGAAGTACGGACGGGCCCGCGCGGCTCTCTTGAGCGTCGCCGGGTTACTGGTTTGCGGGGCGGCCGCGCTGGTCCTCTGGCAGGCGTTGTCGGGCCGGGCGCAACGCCGCCGGTACGAGCGGCTTCTGGACGCGGATGCGGCCGCCGTCGAGATCGACGCGGAGACGGAATTGCGCATCAAGGCGTTTTGCGGCGATTGTCACGCCGTGCCCCTGCCCGAGAGTTTCGACCGCGGCACGTGGTACGACGAAGTCCACAAGGGCTATCGGTTCTACGCCAAGTCCGGACGGACGGATCTCGATCCGCCTCCCATTCACCTGACGGTGGCCTACTTCCGCTCGCGCGCGCCCGAGCAGCTCGTCTATCCGGAGCCCAAGGAAGCCGAGACGCGATTCCGCGCTTCGTTCGCGGTGGAGAGAGTGGACCTGGACCCGAATGAGAAGGCTCTTGCGGCGACCGCCGGTTTGCAGTGGACCCGGCTGCACGCGGACGATCCGCCTCTCCTGGTGGCAAGCGATATGGGGTCCGGCGACGTGACGGCGCTCGATCTCGGCGATCGGCAGCGGAGGGTCCGGCGCCTCGCGCGGCTGAACAACCCTTGCCACGTCGAGCCGTGCGACCTCGACGGGGACGGGAGGCTCGATCTGTTGGCGGCCGACCTGGGCAGTCTCGCCGCCCTGGATCACGATCGCGGCCGGGTCGTGTGGCTGCGGCAGAACGAGCGGAAGGAATTCGAAGAGGTGGTCCTCGCGTCCGGCCTGGGGCGCGTCGCCGATGCCCGGCCCATCGACGTCGATTCCGACGGCGACCTCGACGTGATCGTGGCCGAGTTCGGCTGGTACCGCACGGGGAGGATCCTGCTCCTTAGAAACGTCGCTCCGCGCGGCCAGCGGCCCCGCTTCGAGCCCGAGGAGCTGGACCCGCGCACCGGCACCATCCACGTGCCGGTGTACGACTTCGACGGGGACGGCCGCCCGGATTTCGCCGCCCTCATCAGCAACGAGAGCGAGTCCGTCGAGTTGTTTCTCGCCCAGGGAAACGGAAAGTTCCACCGCCGGACGCTCTGGACGGCGCCGGACTTGACGTTCGGATCGAGCGGCATTTGGCCGGCGGACATGGACGGGGACGGCGACATGGACATCGTCTACGCCAACGGCGACGCGTTCGACAACATGTACCTCAGCCCGTGGCACGGCGTTGGATGGCTCGAAAACCTCGGCCGGATGGAGTTCAAGTATCATCGGCTCACGGACATGCCGGGGGCGTCCATTGCACTGCCCGGCGACTTCGACGGCGACGGAGACTTGGATATCCTCGTCACCGCGTTCCTTCCCAGGGGACTGAAGCCCGACGCAATTGCGGCCAAGAAGTGGCCGTCCGTCGTCCTGCTGGAACAGGCGTCGCCCGGCCGCTTCGTCCGCCACACGCTGGAAACGGGTCTCCCGTGCCACGCCGCGGCCGCGGTGGGCGACTTCGACAACGACGGCGATCTCGACTTCGCCGTCGGCGCCCACGGCTTGGGCCCGGGACGAGCCGGCTTTACCGTCTGGTGGAACCAGCGGATCGCCTCGGGAAAGTGAGCCCTCAGCGGCGGGCGTCGAGGCCCTGCCAGCGGTGTTTCCAGCCGCTGGGTGCAGGACTTTCGACGACGAGGTAATCGCCCTCACGCCCGGATCGCAACGGCAGATGGTTCTCGTCGCTTAGGTAGCGGGCCGGCATGATCCCCGACTTGACGAGCGTCTGGAGCGAATCGGGAATCTCGCCGTACGCCAGGCGGTAGGCATAGACGGCCCGGCCGATCCCCAGGCGGATGAAGTGGGCTTCGTGGTGGGTGCGGACCTCGCGTTTGGCCTCCGGGGGCAGTCTCAAGAGCCGCAGCATTTCGACCGTCAAAGGCCCCGGCTGGTGCGGACTCGCCGCCGCCTCGCGGAACGAGATCGTGTGATTGCCCTTGGCGAGGACGTGCGTGCCGAGCAGGGCGTCGGCCTCGGCGAACTCTTGGGCGCGGAAATCGGCCGAGAGGACCTTCTTTGCGTCGATCTCAATGCCGTAGACGCCGTGGCCGGGCCCGTTTCCCGCGGTCAGCCGCACGGCGTAGCGCCCCTCTTCCGATACCTGGAACGGAAGCGTCAGCGCGGCGCCCGGCGTCTTGTTCGGCCACGAGAGCACGGGCCGGGCCCCGAAAAACCCGGTCGTCTCCACCCGGACCTTGGCGTCGCCGGTAGCCTGCGCCTGGCGGAACGCACGCACCAGATGGTGAGGCTGCCACGGGACGCGCCGCTCGGGCCACGGCGGGAGCCGGCCGAACGGTTTCGGCTCGCCGGTCTGGTACCAGAAGGCGACGCTGCTGAAGAAGTCCGGCCGCTCCAGGAAGAAGCCGTCTTCCGACTCGTCGCGGTTACCCTTGTGCTCGATCGCGACCCGGAGCGACTTCGCGAAGTTCACCGGATCGGGCAGGTGCCAGCGGTAGCAGACGCCGCTGTCGCCGGCGCCGTCGCCTTGCCAGCGCGGCTGGCCGAACCAGTGGCTTGTCCTGGGGCGAAAACCCCATGCATCGTTGAAGTAGTCCTCGCTGCCGGTCCCTTGCAGGCTGGGGACCTTCTCGCCGTCGACGTAGAAGAAGTCGTCCCCTTCGCCGAACCACCCGTCCTGGGCCAGAGTGACGGACATCACCGTGCCCACGTACCGGCCTCGACCCTCCAGATCGGCAATCAGGTAGTCGCGGCCCGGCGCCGCCGGGTGCTCCCGGCGATAGCGGGCATGGAAGTAGGGCGTCTCCGGCGGAACTTCATCCACCTCGACCCAATCGACCTGCCAGTAGAGCCCCGTTCCTCGGTCGGGATTGTCGTTGGTCACCACAACGCGGGCCGATTTCCGGAAGGGCATGCGCCAGTAGCACGTGAGCGAGCCGGTCGGCGACACCTGCACCGGCACGCTTTCGACCACCGCGGGCTTGCCTTGTCCGACGGCAAAGAAATCCCCCAGCGGCACTTCCACTCCCGGCTCCTTGCGCCCGTCCCAGTAGATCCGCAGGCTCAAGGCGCCGAGCTCGCCTGCCCAGCCGGCATGGCTCGTAAACCAGATGTGGGTGATGACCCCGGGGCCTTCGAGCGCCGGCATCTCCACCGATTGGCCGGGCAGGAGCCAGGTCATGTCGAGGTTTTCCGAGTCCCACTCGGGCTGCTGGTTGCTCGAAACGCGGCGATTCCGGCCGGTCGGGGCCGCGCCCAGCGGGCCGAGCAGGTCGCGAAGCGACTCGTCGGACGATTTCGCCGCACGCGCCGTCGCGTGGTCGATCCACACGGCGTCGTTCGTGTACGCCCGTGCGTACTCGTAGGTCATGGAGCCGTCGCGGGCGCTCTTGCTGGAGTTGCGGATGAGGAACACGCCGCCGCCGGGCTGCTTCGGATCGTCCCGGAAGCCGACCAGCAGAACGCTGTGCCCGTCGCGGACGCCTTCGGGCGGGGCCATTTCCAGCACGTCGCTTTGCCACCGCTCTTGCTTCGGCCAGCGCAGGCCGGCGCAGACCGGCCACTGCCGGCTGAGGGTACGCTTCATTTCGAGGAGGTGCGCCTCGGTGAGGCCCGTCGTCACGTCCCAGGGCTTGATCCAGTGCAGCCGGAGGCCCGCCGACCGCCGTGGCTCGGCATCCTGGAGGGCCTTGGCACCGGGACGCAGGTCCGGGTTGAAGTCCGCCCGGTAGGGCATCTCTTCTTCCGGGCAAATACCGTGTGCCGCGAAGCCTTTCCAGAGGTCCGAAAAGTAGCCGCCGTCCTCCCTGTTGCCGGTCGCCCGATTCGATGCCCAATTGAGGAACTCGACGCTCAAGCGTGTGCCGCGCCGCTCTTGGCTCGCCAGCGCGTATTCCAAAGCCCCGGTCACCACGAACGCGGAACAGGTCCCCCGGGCGCCTTGCGCACGCGGATCGAGTCCCCAGTTCTTGAAGACGGGTCGAAGGTCAATTGAACTGACCGGAACGCCGGAATCCGGGCTCGTGGGTGTTGGCGGGGCCGAGAGCGCCCGCTGGGCCGCGATCAGCGCCGCGATCAACGCCGCACGCCAAAGCATTCCACCAAACAGAGTTCTCAAGCACGCCCTAAGCATCAAGCGTTCTCCTCCACGCGGCTCCAACCGCACTCGTGCGGGCTGTCGGGAAACACGGGCTGGTCGCACGGCGATCCCATGGCCACCTGGGACTCTTCCTTCAGGAAGACCGTCCCGCCCGCCGCTTTCAGGAACAATCTTCTTTTCATGACGCATCCCCAGGTGCTCAAGGTGCGAGGGCCGGCCCGTGCTACTCTGCCGGCGCGTTCGCCCCGGAACAAGCGGCTCGGTCGGCCCCTTGGATTGTGGCGGATCCCGCCTCCAAAGTCCAGTTCGCCGCGAGGGTGGCGCGGCCATCGGGCCGTCGGGTGACTTGCCGCCACCAGGCCGGTATACTACGGGCTCGGGCGGATCGCGCGCTTCGTTCCGGCCGACGGTGGCCTCCGCGCGTCGCCCGCAGGCGTTCCAGAAGGACGGGAGAAAAACGATGAAGAAGATGATCGTGCTCGTAGCGGTTTGCCTGGGACTCGGCGCCCTGGCAGGTGCGGCCAAGACCTCCGCGCCGAAAAAGCATCCCGACTCCAAGCGATGGGAGAACCTCTTCAAGGCGGACCTGTCCAACGCGGTCTATCCCAAGGGGGTCTGGACGGTCAAAGACGGCGTGCTCACGGCCAGCGAGGATAAGTGCATTTGGAGCCAGAAGGAATACGAGAACTTCACCCTCGACCTGGAGTTCAAGACGGCCCCGGGGACCAATAGCGGCGTGATCGTCTATTGCAGCGACGCCGAGAGCTGGATCCCGAACTCGGTGGAGATCCAGATTGCCGACGATTTCGCCGAGCAGTGGGCCAAGAGCCCGCCCACGTGGCACTGTGCGGCCGTTTTCGGCCGCCTGGCCCCCACGAAGAGCACCGTCAAGAGGCCCGGCCAGTGGAACCGGATGACCGTCACCTGCAAGGGCAAGATGATCTACGTGATGCTCAACGGGGAGCTGGTTACGGAGATGGACATGAAGAAATGGACCTCGGCCACCAAGAATCCCGACGGCACCGACATCCCCGCGTGGCTCAGCAAGCCGGCGGCCGAGCTGCCGACCAAGGGCCGCATCGGCCTCCAGGGAAAACACGCCGGGGCCCCGATCTACTTCCGCAACGTCAAGATCAAGACGTCGGCTTCGCCATGAACAAGATCGAGCGCGTCGCCGCCGTCCTCGGCGGCCGCCGGGCGGACCGGCCGCCCGTGTCGTTCTGGTACCACTTCGGCCCGGAAGAGGCATTCGGCCCCCGGGCCGTCGAGGCCCACGTCCGGCACGTCGAGACCTACGACCTCGACTTCCTCAAGATCATGGACGATAACCGCTACCCGCGCTTCGCCACGGCCGGCGGTGTCATTGCCGAAGCCGGCGACCTCGCGAAGCTCTCCGTCCTCCGTGGCGACGAAGACACCTTCGGGCGGCAACTGGATCTCATCGGCGAGCTGGCCAGGCGCTATGCCGGCCGACTTCGCATGGCGACCACGATCTTCAACGCCTGGAGCACGCTGCGGCAAATGACCGCTCCAGACACGGGCATCCACGGGCCGCCCACCATGGAAAGCACCGCCGACCCGCGCGACGCGGCGATGTCGCGACTCGTGCGAGAGGCCCCCGACGCACTGGCCCGGGCCCTGGAGGTCGTCGCCGAGTCGTCGGCCAATTTCGCCCGGCACTGCATCGCCGCGGGTGCGGACGGCATCTACCTCTCCGTCCGGGACGATTGGGTCGATACGCCGGAGAATGGCCCTGGCACGTACGACCGCCTGGTGCGGCCGGGCGACCTCAAGATCCTTGCCGGCGCCTGCGGCGGGACGTTCAACATGCTGCACGTCTGCGGCAAGGCCCTCGACTTCGCACGGTTCGCGGACTACCCGGTCCACGCGATCAACTGGGCCGACCGCTCTGCCGGGCCGCCCATCGCGGAGGTGGCTGGGCGGGTCCGGCCGGCCATCTGTGCCGGCGTGGACAACCTCGGGACGATGGTCACCGGCTCGCCGGACGACTGCGCGCGGCAGGTGGCCGACGCCCTCGACCAGGCCGGCGGCCGGCCGATCCTGATCGCGCCCGGGTGTACCTTCGATCCCGCAGCAGTCCCGGCCGCGAACCTCCACGCGATCCGCCGGGCGGTGGAGCACGGACGTCGTGCTGAAGCCTAAGTGGAACCGCAAAAGAGCTTAGGTTTCGAGGGTGGCATGCTCTCACGACGCGAAGCGTCGGGTGAGCATGTGCCTTGCGGGAACATGCCCACGCCGGCTGCGCCATCGAGGGCATGCCACCCAATTCGGACCCCAAGTTGTTATGCGGTTCCACTTAGCACGGGCGGGGCAAGACAGCGCCCCGGTTGTCGCTTGCGGAAACGACTCCCGACCCCTTCTCCCGCCGGGACTACTCGACCCGCTCGAACGTGAACTCCCCGCCCGCAAAGTCCGTCCGCACCCGGCTCCCCTCGGTGAACTCCCGCTTGAGGACCTCGACGGCCAGCGGGTTCTGGATCTTCTGCTGGATGAGCCGTTTGAGCGGCCGGGCCCCGTAGGTCGGGTCGTATCCCTGCTCCGCGATGGCGTCGATCGCCGCCTCGGTCACTTCCAGCTCGATCTGGCTCTGGGCAAGCTGGTCCTTGAGCCGCTCGACCTGGAGCTTGACGATCTTGCGGATCTGCTTCGGCGCCAGCGGGTGGAAGATGATGATCTCGTCGATGCGGTTGAGGAACTCCGGCAGGAAGCGGGCCTGGAGGGCCTCGGTGACCGTGTCGCGCATCTCCCTTTCGCTGCCCCCGCCTCTGCTGACCTCCTGGACCAGGTGGCTCCCGACGTTCGAGGTCATCACGACGATCGTGTTGGTGAAGTCCACGGTGTGCCCGTGGTTGTCGCTTAAGCGGCCGTCGTCGAGCACCTGGAGGAGGATGTTGAAGACG
>CAYGZA010000177.1:0-13782 GCA_964354135.1 uncultured Planctomycetaceae bacterium | reverse complement strand
AGAAGAGCCAGCACAAGAACCTCGCCAAGGCCCTCCGCGTGCTGAAAACACGGCGCTACGAGGCCAAACGGAAGGAAGAGCAGGACAAGCGGGCCAGCGAGCGGAAGACCAAGATCGGCTCCGGGGACCGCAGCCAGCGGATCCGCACCTACAATTTCCCCGAGAACCGCGTCACCGACCACCGCATCAACCTGACGTTGTACCAGCTCGACAATGTCCTCGCCGGCAACATGGATCCGGTGCTCGGGGCGATCAAGGAATACCAGCGGCAAGAGCTCCGCGAGCAGTTCGGCACCCTGGAATGATATGGCCGAGTCAGAAGCCTGGACCGTCGGCCGGCTGCTTCAGTGGACGACCGACTATCTGAAGCGGCACGGGGCCGACAGCCCCCGGCTGGACGCCGAGGTCCTCTTGGCGGAAGCCCTGGGCTGCCCGCGGATTGCGCTCTACACGTCGTTCGATCAGGTGCCGCCGGACCACGCCCGCACCGCCTTCCGGGAGCTGGTGCGGCGCCGCGCGGAGGGGACGCCCGTGGCCTACCTGGTCGGCCACCGCGAGTTCTTCTCCCTCACGTTCCGCGTCACCCGCGACGTGCTGATCCCCCGGCCGGAGACCGAGCTTCTGGTAATGACCCTCATCGAGCTGGCCCGGGAGCGGCCCGGCCAACCGGCCACCATCTGCGACGTGGGCACGGGGAGCGGGATCATCGCCGTGGCGGCGGCCAAGCACCTTCCCAACAGCCGCGTGACGGCCATCGACATCAGCCCCGCCGCGCTGGCCGTGGCCCGCGAAAACGCCCGAGCCCACGGCGTTCTGGAGCGGATCGATCTTGTCGAGAGCGACCTGTTTGCGGCGGTTCCGCCGGAGCGGCGGTTCGATTTCGTGGTCGGCAATCCGCCCTACGTGAGCGAGGCGGAGCTGGAGACGCTGGCCCCCGAGGTCCGCCGGTTTGAGCCCCGCGTCGCCCTGGTGGCCGGTACCCGTGGCACGCAGGTCATCGAGGCCCTGCTGGCCCAGGCCGCCGAGCGGCTCAGCCCGGGGGGGCGCCTCCTTCTGGAGATCAGCCCCATGGTCCACGAGGCGGTGCAGGCCCTCCTGGCCGCCGATGGCCGCTACGAGCCGGGGCCCACGGTCAAGGATTTTGCCCGGCTGCCGCGCGTGGTGCAGGCGACGCGGAAGTAGAAGGAAGTGTGTTGAGGAAAGGACGCCGATGCAGCGTTTGAGGATCTCCGGTGGCGTCCCCTTGCGGGGAACCGTCTCGGCCGCGGGGTCGAAGAACGCCGCCCTGCCGATCATGGCGGCCTCGATCCTGGCCGCCGACCCGGTTCGCCTGGAGCGCGTTCCACGCCTGCTGGACGTGGCGGCGCTGTCGCGGGTGCTCGACGAGTTGGGCGTCGAGGTAGCGCCGGCGCGCGGCGATGTCCTGGACCTGCGGACGGTGGACGCCACCCCCGTCCGTGCCCGCTACGAGCTGGTGCGGCGAATGCGGGCCAGTTTTTGCGTCCTCGGCCCGCTCTTGGCCCGGCGGGGCCGGGCGATCGTCTCGCTGCCCGGCGGCTGTCGTCTCGGTCCGCGTCCCGTCGACTTGCACCTCAAGGGTCTGGCCGCCCTCGGGGCCGAATTGCGGATCGAGCACGGCTACGTCTTCGCGCGGGCGAGGCGGCTCGTGGGCACGGAGGTCTCGCTCCAGGGTCCCCACGGACCGACCGTCACCGGCACGGCCAACGTCCTGTGCGCTGCCGTCCTGGCAAAGGGGGTGACCACGATCCTCGGGGCCGCCCGGGAACCGGAAATCGTCGACTTGGGCCACTTCCTCAATGCCCTTGGCGCTCGCGTGACCGGGCTTGGCACGCCGACGCTCCGCGTCACGGGCGTCCGCGAGCTGGGCGGCACGAGCTACCGCATTATCCCCGATCGGATCGAGGCCGCCACGTTGCTTCTGGCCGCGGCTATTTCCCGCGGTTCGGCCGTGGTCACGGAAATCGTCCCGGGGCACCTTGGTGCAGTCCTGGCCGGATTGCGGGCGGCGGGCATGGAGGTCGAGGTGGGCGAGGACTACGTCGCCTTGGAGGCTCGCGGCCACCCCCGGCCGGTCGAGATCGTCGCCCGGCCCTACCCGGATATTCCCACCGACCTGCAGGCCCAGTGGACGGCCCTGCTTTGCCTTGCCCCGGGGCGAAGCACCGTGTGCGACCGCGTCTTCCCCAGCCGCTTCCAGCACGTCCCCGAGCTGAGCCGCCTGGGGGCCCGGATCGAGCTGCGGGGGGCCACGGCGATCATCCGGGGCGTGCCGCGGCTTATGGGGAGCCCGGTCATGGCCTCCGACCTGCGGGCCAGCGCCGCCCTGGTCCTGGCGGGGCTTGCTGCCGAGGGAGACACGATCGTGGAGCGAATCCGCCATCTGGACCGCGGTTACCAGCGGCTGGACGAGAAGCTCATCCGCTTGGGGGCCCGTCTCCGCCGGTGCGCCGCGCCGGCCGCTGAAGACCCGGCGGTTCGGTCCGCGTGAGCCTCCCATCGCCGGGCCCCGGCCAAACAGGCCAAACAGACTTCCGAAGTCTTGAAGACTTCGGAAGTCTGGGCGCAGACCTTCCGACAGCGCGGATTGCCCAACGTGCGGTGTTCGTCAGCATCACCCCTCTATCTGGGAGGGCGACGCGAGCGCCGGGTGGATGTGGTATATCATACCACCAGATTGGCCGGGTGTGACCGGGGGTCGGTACTTATGCTATTTTTGGTTGCGGGGCGTTGCGCAAGGTATTACAATATCCCGCGAGGCGTGAGGTTCCGAGTGTTGCCCGGCGGCCTCACGCGCTGGGCGGCTATCGCGGCTGTGAGGCCATTCGGAACGGGTGCTGCACGATTCACCGAGGTGGCATTGGGCGCGACGATTGCTTTGTCGCTTGAGTCGGGTTTGATATTCTCCGGCGGCGGAGGAGCGTTCTTCGGCGGTGGGAGCTGTGGCCTTTTCTGTTCCGTTGTGTAGTTCGATGGAGGCACGTATGTTTCGTCCCAATATCACGTCGCGTTCGCGGCGCAACGGTTCCAGGGGGTTCACCCTGGTGGAGCTGCTGGTGGTGATCGCCATCATCGGCATTCTGATTGCGCTCTTGCTGCCGGCGGTTCAAGCCGCGCGCGAAGCGGCTCGCCGGTCCGCTTGCAGTAACAACATGCGGCAAGTGGGAATCGCCTTGCAGACTTACCACGACGCTGTGAAGACCTTTCCCCCGGTCGCGATCTTCGGCAGGTCGGGCGTTCCGTTCCCGCCGCCCGCTTTCCACCACACCTGGCTGACGATGATCATGCCGTTTATGGAGCAGGAAGCGATCTACAAGAAGACCGACTTCCGCTACCGCGCGTGGTATCCCACCAATCTTCCCGAATATGGTCCGCTGCCGTATCAGCCAATCGTGGGCACGATCGTTCCCACGCTGTTGTGCCCATCCGGCACTTTCGGCCGTAGCACGAGTGAGACCTGGGGGATCGCGATTACCGAATATGCCGCCTGCGAGGGCTGGCACTGGTGGTGCGAGGCAAATCTCGGGGGCACTCAAGGGACCCGCGGGAACGGCAATCACAACAACGTCTTCTCGCCGCCCTGCGCGGGGCAAGCCCCGTCTCGTTGCGTGGGCCTCCAGGCCATTGCCGACGGGGCCTCCAACACCGTCATCGTGGCCGAGAGCAATTCGACCGGCTACAAGCCTCTACCGGGTGTGAATGCCTGGGCGGATCTCGGCCACGGCAAGGGCATTCCGCGGTCCCCGGGCGGCGAGGCCGTCTTCCGCTCTGCGTTCGTGTACATCGGCATGGCGGGATACTGCTGCGAGTGGGGCGGTATCAAACAGCCGGACGACAGCGGCGTCAGGCCCGCCTGGGTCTGGTGGGCGCCGTACCAAGCGCCCTACGCGTACTGCCCCAGTTACATCCTCGCGTGGGGCCTCAATGTGGAATGGCCGGGGACCGGGAGCAACCACCCCGGGGTCGAGCCATGCCTGTTCGGCGATGCCTCGGTGCGGCCGATTGCCACGAGCTGCGAGTACTGGGTCTGGTGCGCCTTGAATGGGATGGATGACCGAAACCACATACCGGGTAACCTATGACAGGGAGTGTCTCATGCGACGATTGTTGGCATGGTTGCTGATGGCCGTCCTGGCGGTTGCTGTGGGCTGCCAGAAGAAGAGCTACGAGAAGGACCCGAAGTTTCTCAACTATCCGACGGATCCCGGCGCTTCGGCAAAGCTGATGCAGCAGCAGATGCAGGATGCGGGCATGAAGATGGGCAAAATGACGGCCAAGCCCCCGTCCGGTGCGGCGCCGGCAACGCCGCCGGCACAACAACAGAAATAGGCCGGGCCGGCAACGTCGGCCCACCGCTTCGAGGTGGCCGGACGCGGTGCGTCCGCCACGCCGTGCGCGCAAATACTGTCGACAGGACTTGATGACCGTGGCCGGTCGGTGACCCCGACCAGCCGCGGTTCGTTTGCTTCTTGCTTCAGGGCCGCTCTGCTCCTACGGCCTCTGCCGCACGCGCGAGAGCGCTTCGCGGTAGACGGCGCTGCCGGGGTCCAATTCGACGGCCCGCTCTATGGCAGTCAGGGCCCCAGCGCGGTCGCCGTTCCCGGCACAGGCGTCGCTCAGCAGCGCGTAGTACTGGGCGGTCGGTTCCAACTGGACGGCGCCTTGAGCCAGCCTCTTGGCCTCCGCCAGGTTGCGGGCGGCGTGGACGTACAGTTGGGCCAAGGTCGCCTGGGCTTCGGCGCGCTTGGGGGCCAGCTCGATGGCCTTCTGAAAAGACCGCTCGGCCGCCTCGAACTGCTGCAAGGAGGCGTGCAGCCTGCCGCCGCTGAGCCAGTAGTCGGCCACCTTCGGCTGGAGCCGCTGGAGTTCCTCGACGGGCTGGAGCGCGCTGCGGTAGTCGCCGCGTTCGATCAGGGCCTTCGCCAAGAGCCGGCGGCTTTCTGCGTCGGTTGGGTCCCGCGCCGCGGCCTTTTTCCAACAGTCCTCGGCCTCCTGGACGAGCCCGTGCGCAAGGTAGAGCGATCCGGCGGACACGTACGTCTCCGCGAGCATTCTCCGGAGCGTGGGCTCATCCCCTTGCTCGCGTTTCCGCGCCAGGGCCACGGTGCGATCGGTTGTGCGCAACTGGCCGAACTTTGCCTGGCACTCTTGCGCCTGCTGGTGCTCTCCCAGGCGGGCGCAGGCCGTCATCAAGCCGAAATAGCCGCGGGCAAACCCCGGTTCCAGCTTGGTCAGTCTCTCGAAGCACGTCTTCGCCTCTTGATAGGATCGTTGCCGCAGGTAGGCCTCTCCGAGCCGCAATTGACCGGGGGCCGAATCGGGCCACTGGGCAATGTGTTTTGCGAGGACAAGGACCGCCTCGTCGGTGCGGCCGCCGTCCAAGAGCGCCTCGCCGAGGCCGAGGCTCGCGGCGGGCACTTTCGCGTCGATCTCGACGGCCCTACGGAACATCGCCGCCGCCCGCTCGTAATCGCCGGCGCGGTACGCGCTCTGGCCGAGCTGGACGTACGCCGCGGCGTGGCCGGGCACCAGCTTCAGGCACTCCTCCCAGCACCGGGCCGCTTCCGTGCCGTATGCCCACTTGGCCAGAATCAGACCGCGAAGGAACAGGGCGTCCGGGCTTGCGGGGAACTCGCGGAGCAGGCGGTCGGCCAGCACGAGGGCCTGGCGCCGCAGCGAATGCTCGTCGTGCTCCGAATCCGCGACGGGCCGAGGGCCGGGAGATTCCGTCTCGTCTTCTTTGAGCCAATGCTTGCCGGCGGTCCACGCGGCGATCGCCAGCAGGACAATCGCTCCCAACCCGATGAGCCGGCGAAGGCTCCCCCGCAAGCCCGCGGCCCGCGGCGTCGGCTCGCCGGAGCGATTCTTCCTGGGTTTGCTTGCCGACCGGCCCTTTACCATGAGCGTTTACCTCTGGCACACGCCCTCTTCATCGCCGGCCGAACAGTGCGGCTTGCTCGGTGGACGCGGGAGGGGAGTCCTGCGGGCCGCCTTTTCCGCTGCCTTCGCGGAGCGTGACCAGGCGGTCCACGCCGACGTTCTCGAACACGTCCAGCCCGCCGCCGATCCAGCGGACCTCGACGCGGTCCACGCGGTCGCGCTTGCCCAGGCCGAAGTGCAGTCGCGACCCGTAATGGCTCTGGTATCCGCGGCCGCTGTGCACTTCGTCGATCTCGACCAGATCGCCCGCGACGACCTTCACCCGGGCGCCCACGCCGTCGCGGTTGGTCTTCACGCCGCGGAGCGCGATCTCCATCCAGTGACCGGCGTCGCGCGACTCGTTCCGCAGGATGATGGCCGGGCGGCGGGAATTGAGCATGACCACGTCCACGCGGCCGTCGTTGTCCAGGTCGTCGCAGGCGACGCCGCGATTGACGGTCTTTAGCTTCAGGCCGTCACCGGCCAGATCGGAGACGTTCGTGAACGTCCCGTCGCCGGCGTTTCGCAAGAGAACCGGAGCCGCCTCGTACGCGATGGTCTTGGAGTAGACCTCGATGTTGTCGTGGAGATGCCCCATGCCGACGAAGAGGTCCTTGAAACCGTCGTTGTCGAAATCCGCGAACGCGCATCCCCACTTGACGTTGTTCAACAGTCCCAGCCCCGCCCTGGCCGGGGACGTTGCGTCCTCGAACGCACCGCCCCCGAGGTTGTGGAACAGGACCGGCAATTCCCCTTCGTAGGAGGTCTGGAAGAAGTCGAGCCAGCCGTCGTTGTCGTAGTCGGCGGCGTCCACGCCCATGCTGCCCAGCTCTAAGCCGTTGCCGTTGTACTTCAGCCCGTTGGCCAGCGAGACCTCCTCGAAGTGCCCCTTGCCGTCGTTGCGGAAACAGAAATTGCCGAAGACGTCGTTGAGCACGAAGATGTCCATGTCGCCGTCGTTGTCGTAGTCCGCGCAGATCATCCCCATCCCGGTGCCCGGGTGTTGGCCGACCCCCGACTCCATGCTCACGTCGGCGAACGTGCCGTCGCCGTTGTTGCGGTAGAGGGTGTGCCGCATCGGGCCGTATTCGGCGGGGCTGGGGTAGATGGGGAGGCCGTCCCACACGCGGGTGATGTTCTTCTCGCAGGAAAAGTTGACGTAGTTGGCGACGTAGAGGTCCAGGTCGCCGTCGCCGTCCACGTCGAAGAAACAGGCCCCGGCCCCGACCTTCGACCCGTCGGCCACCCCGGCCTTCTTGGTCACGTCCGTGAACGTGCCGTCGCCGTTGTTGTGGTAGAGGACCTTTGGCCCGAAGTTCGAGACGTAGATGTCCGGGTGGCCGTCGTTGTCGTAGTCGCCCACGGCCACGCCGAGTCCGTAGCCCGCCTCCCCGACCCCCGCCTGCTCGGTGACGTCCGCGAACTTGAACCCGCCCAGGTTGTGGTAGAGGCGGTTCTTGGGCTGCTCGTCGGTCTGCGTGCCTGGGAGCGGCCGCCCATTGAGGAAATAGATGTCGATCAGCCCGTCGCCGTCGTAATCGAAGGTGGCCAGGCCCGAGGCCACGGTCTCCACAATGTACTTCCTGCCGCTGGAGCCGTCCGTGTGGCGGAACGCGACGCCCGTGTCGGCGGTCACGTCGCGGAGGTGGATGGGGAACTCGTCGGTCTGCGGGCGCCGCACCGACAGGCCGACCACGACCGCTGCGACGGCACAAACGCCGCCCAAGCACCAGAGTATCCAGGCGGGTCGCAGGGTCTTCATCTTGGGGCCTCCGACGAGATCTTACCAGTTCCCGCTCGCGCTGGGAATTGGCCGTGCCTCGCCGGGTCCGGCAGCACAACTGGCGAATCAACGTGGTGGCTGAAAGCTGATAGCTGACTGCTGACGGCCGAATGCCGTGAAGCGAGTTATGCCCCCTCTCAGAACAAGTGCGGCACGAAGCGGCTGAAGTTCCCCGTGATCAGGCTTTCGTCCTCCCGGATCCCGATCCCGCACGCCCAGCCGTTGACGATCCAACTGCCGGTGCAGGCATAGTACTTCCGGTCGAAGCACGGAAGCGGCCAGACCTCTTGGTAGATCGACGGGCCCTCGTAGGGGCCGTCGGTCGCCAGCAGGAGTTTCCCCTGCTTGAAGACCTGGAGGTTGGCCCCTTCGCGGCCGAAGATCGGCTTGCGGATGTAGTCGCCGTGCAACGGATTCCAGGGACGTGCTCGGAATACCCATTTTCGGCCATCGCGCCAAGGCCGTGGATCCGATGCGTCGAGGTTGTGATCTTTGATCCATCGGTCGAGGTCGAATGCACCCCGGTGTTCGTGGGATGGATCGTTGACATCCTGGGGTTCCGGCGCCATCGCTGCCAAAGCCTGCAACTTCTCGATCGGCACAATCTCGACGCTCTCCGGCACGTCCAGCAATCGTGCAACACGATGGGGCCGCTCGGGGAGACTGTCACCCTTTCCGGCCACCGTACCGTAGAGCTTCCAGACGCGCGCTGCGTTAGAGACCGACACATCGACGACCACACATTCGTCCGAGAAGCGCAAATCGAGTGCTTGCAGGCAGCGTTCAACCAGGAGGCGAGCGGCATCGTCGTTTGGCAGTTCGATACGTGGGAGAACGTGACCTCCGTTGCTGGAATCGCCCACAATGGCCCGAGGAAAGCCCAAGTGGGCGACCAGGTGCCTCTCGATGCTCCGCGCCCGATCGATTGCCGCGTTGTGCTCTTCGTCGGTCGAGGAGATTCCCGCCGGCCTCACCGGATCCGTGTCGATGGGCAAGTACCTTCGCAGGATGACCTGATCGTCGCTGGCCAAGTCGTCCACCAACCGGTCCAAGCCGAAGGCTTCGAGGGTTTGCGCAGCCGTGGATTTGTGGTACGTTCGGACATTATGACTCCCCCCTTTGCATGGTGGCACTTGACGACTGCCGATGGCCGTTCCACCAGGTGGTGGGGTGTGAGTGTCACGGCGGGTGTCATACGGGGTCATGCCAACCCGCGGGGAAACGGGGAAGTGGCCTTGTTTTTCGGATAGATTTGCGCCCGTAGCTCAAGGGATAGAGCATCGGATTTCTAATCCGATGGTTGCAGGTTCGAATCCTGCCGGGCGTGCTGGAAAGTGCCGTTTGTCCCGTTTTCCGTGCTCTCGTGCTTTCGTGATTACCCGATTTCCTTGCTAGAGTGTCAAATCTTTTCCAGTTTTCCCCTTTCCCTTTTTCCCTTTCTTACGCACCGCGTCGTCACGCGGCGCGGCGGAGCTTGGCTGCCTCGAAGTCGATTTCGACGTTGCGGAGCTGCCCGCCGCGCTCGATGAGGAGCTTGATCGGCCCGGGAAGGGTCTTTAACCGCGTTCCCAGCTCCGCGTCGTCCGAAAAGTCGCGTCCGTTGACCTGATAGATGCGGTCCTCGGGCTGGAGCCCGGCCCGGGCGGCGGGCGAGCCGGGGACAACGTGGGTGAGCACGACGGCGCCGGGCTCGGCGTCGTCCAATCGCCAGGTGATTCCGACCCGCAAGGGGCGGCCGTTGCCCTGGTCCGGCGGCGCCGGGACGGGCCGGTTCTCTTCGGTCTCGCCATGCACGGCCTGACGGAATCGAGGGGGCTGGTCGCGATCGGCCAGGTCGTACACCACCCCAAGCAACAGCCGGACGATCCGCTGCATTCCATCGGGGTTGATCAGCGAGGCATCGTCGCTGGGCGTGTGGTATTGAGGGTGGAGGTCGGTGTGCAGGGCGAGCACGGGGATCTCTTTGAGGTAGAAGGGGTAGTGGTCCGCCATAGGAATCACGGTGCGGCGGAACTCGATCGCCAGCGGCGGCGGCTCGTTGTGGCTGCTGACCACGCGGCGCAGGCCGTACCCGCTGCGGCTCCCGAAGACGATCAGCCGGTCGTTGCGGAGCCGGCCGATCATGTCCAGGTTGATCATGACGGTGACGCGCTCGAGCGGGACCGTGGGGTGGGCGACCCAGTGCTTCGAGCCGAGCATCCCCTTCTCTTCGGCGTCCCAGAAGGCGAAAAGGACCGATCGGCGCGGCGGCTGGGGGAGGAGTGTGAACGCCTGCGCGAGCTCCAAGACGCTGGCGGTGCCGCTGGCGTTGTCGTCGGCCCCGTTGTGAATGAACCCGAATTGCTCCAGGCCGTTTCCCCTGCGGCCGTATCCGACGTGGTCGTAATGGGCCCCGACGAGGACCACCTCGTTTTTCAACTGCGGGTCGCTTCCCTCCGAGAGACCGAGGAGGTTGCGGAAGTTGGGGGCAAAAGGCTGGGCATAGCCCCCGTCCGTTCCCGCACCCTTGAGGTGGAGCGCGGTCACGTGGGCGATAAGATAGTCGCCGGCGGCGCGGCCGCCGCGGCTGCCCGCTTCGCGGCCTTCGCGTTTGTCGTCGGCGAGGAAGTCGACGTGCTGCTGGAGCTCGCCGGCGGTGATGGACTGGAGGGCCGCTTCGAGCGCGGGGAGCTTCTCGGCGGCCTTGAGCGGAACTGCCGCCAGCCAAACCCATATTGCCGCCGCCGCGAAGAGCCAACGCGTGAATCTGGAAGACCTGGGCATCCTTGACCGTCTCCGGCGGGTTCAATGCGGCCGACAAGACCGACTGGTCGGGTAATTCTAGCACAATGCGGCGCCACGGGAACCGCGGAGGACGTCGAAAAACATTACCCGGGGCGTCGACAAACGGCACGCGACCCATTACGCTGGTAGAGTTCTATGGTTTTGGAAGGGCGAGTACAGGGAGAATGCGATGAGTTCCAAGCGTGTGTTCCTCAGTGAGAGCGAGCTGCCCAGCGCCTGGTACAACCTCCAGGCCGACCTGCCGGAGCCGGTCCCCCCGCCGCTGAACCCGGGTACGTTGCAGCCCGTCGGCCCGGCCGACCTGGAACCGGTCTTCGCCCGGGCGTTGATCATGCAGGAGGTGAGTCAGGAGCGATGGATCGAGATCCCCGACGAGGTCCGCAAGGTGTATGCCATTTGGCGTCCATCGCCGCTGGTGCGGGCGACGGCCCTGGAGCGGGCGCTCAAGACGCCGGCCCGCATCTACTTCAAGGACGAAAGCCTCAGCCCTCCCGGCAGCCACAAGCCGAACACGTCGGTCCCGCAGGCCTACTACAACAAGGTCGAAGGGACCAAGCGGCTGGTGACCGAGACGGGGGCCGGGCAGTGGGGCTCCGCGCTGGCGTTTGCCTGCTCCCAGTTCGGCCTGGAGTGCAAGGTCTACATGGTCAAGGTGAGCTACCAGCAGAAGCCCTACCGCCGCTCGATGATGCACACGTGGGGGGCGGAGGTCACGCCCAGTCCGTCGGAAGAAACCCAAGCCGGCCGCCAGATCCTGGCCGCCGACCCGAACTGCCCGGGAAGCCTCGGGATTGCCATCAGCGAGGCCGTCGAGGCCGCCGTCACCAGCCCGGGCTCCAAGTACACCCTGGGGAGCGTGCTCAACCACGTGCTCTTGCACCAGTCGGTGATCGGGCTGGAGGCCGAGAAGCAGATGCAGCTTGTGGGCGATTTCCCCGACATTGTGATCGGCTGCGTGGGCGGGGGGAGCAACTTCGCCGGGCTGGCGTTTCCTTTCATCCGCCGCAGGCTCGAAGGCAAGCCGATCCGCTTCCTGGCCGTGGAGCCGAAGTCCTGCCCCTCGATGAGCCAAGGCCAGTACCGCTACGACTTCGGCGACACCACGAAGCTGACGCCGCTGGTGAAGATGTACACGCTGGGCCACAGCTTCATCCCGGCGGGGATTCACGCTGGGGGCCTGCGCTACCACGGCATGGCCCCGATGGTCAGCCTGGGGGCGAAGCTCGGGCTGATCGAGCCGGTGGCCGTACACCAGATCGAGTGTTTTCAGGCGGCCCAGATGTTCGCCCTGACCGAGGGGACGATTCCCGCTCCGGAAACCTCGCACGCGATCCGCGCTGTCATCAACGAGGCGATCCGCTGCCGCGAGACCGGCGAGGAGAAGTGCATCCTGTTCAACTTCAGCGGCCACGGGCTGTGCGACCTCGGGGCCTACGACCGCTTCTTCGCCGGCGATTTGGAGGACTACGCCTACCCGAAAGAGAAGATCGAGGCGGCCCTGGCGGAGCTGCCGGTGGTGGAGTAGCGGAAGAAGGGATGAAGGATGAGGGATGAGGGATGAATCGAAAGCCGCAGGGCTGGTTGTTTCGGCCCGAGGATTGTGGTGAAGAAGCACGCGCACTCCGTGATTCGCGTCGAGCGGATCGAACGAGCCATCCTGGTCATCCGGGGGCACAAGGTCATGCTCGACCGCGACCTCGCCGAGCTGTATGGCGTGAAGGCGATCGCACTCCGCCAGCAGGTTAGCCGCAACGAGGCTCGGTTTCCCCCGGACTTCATGTTTCGACTGAGCCACCAGGAAGCGGAAGCGTTGGTATCACAAAATGTGATACCTTCCAAGCGTAGCCTGGGTGGCTCGCTCCCGTACGCATTCACACAGGAGGGCGTCGCCATGCTCTCCAGCGTACTCCGAAGCGAGCGAGCCGTGCTCGTGAACATCGAGATCATGCGGACGTTCGTCCGCCTGCGTGAGATGCTCGCCTCGAACACGGCATTGGCGCGGCGGCTGGATGAGTTGGAGAAGAAGTACGATGCGCAGTTCCGCGTGGTCTTTGATGCCATCCGCGAACTCATGGCCCCGCTTCCGGCTCAACCGCAGCGTCGGATCGGGTTCCGCGCGAGCGACGACAAATAGGGCAAATCCGCCCGGCACACCCAGGCCTACGGCTTCATCCCTCACCCTTCATCCTTCCTTCTCCGTGACCTCCGTGCCTCCGTGGTGATACTCACTCACATGGTGGCCGTCGGCCTCTTCCGCTTCTCGATCACTTCGCGCTCGAGGTGCGGCGGGAGGCGCTTGTAGCGGGCGAATTCGAGGGTGAAGGTCCCTTGGCCCTGGGTCATGCTCCGCAGGTCGGTGGAGTAGCCGAAGGTCTCGGCCAGCGGGACTTCGCCGGCGATCCGCGCGATCGGGCCCTGCACCTCCGTGGCCGTGACCGTGCCCCGCCGGCCCGCCAGGTCGCCGACCACGGAGCCCTGGAACTGCTTGGGACACTCGATCTCGATCTTCATCGCCGGCTCCAGGAGGACGGGCCGGGTCTTGGGGAACGTCTCGCGCATGGTCGTCTGGGCGCAGATCTGGAACGCCAGGTCCGAGCTATCGACTTCGTGGTACGAGCCGTCTTCGAGGATGACGTGCAAGCCCACGATCGGGTATCCGGCCGTCGGCCCCTTGGCCAGCTCCTTGCGGAAGCCCTTTTCCACCGCGGGGATGTACTGCCGGGGGACCCGCCCGCCGGCGACGTCGTCCTCGAACAGGAACGTCTCATCGGCGTCCTCGGGCAAGACCTCGAAGCGGCCGACGACGTGGGCGAACTGCCCGGCGCCGCCCGTCTGCTTCTTGTGGCGGACGTTGAACCGGGCCGGCTGCGTGGGGGCCTCGCGATAGTTGACCTTGGGCGGCCCGACCTTCACCTCCACCTTGTACTCGCGGCGGACCCGCTCGACGTAGACCTCCAGGTGCAGCTCGCCCATGCCGGCCAGGATCGTCTCGCCCGTCTCCTCGTCGGTGGCCAGGTGCAGCGTGGGGTCTTCGCGCGCGTAGCGGCGCAGGGCCTTGTTGAGCCGCTCGGAGCCGTCGCGATCGGCTGCCTCGACCGCCACCCGGATCACCGGCTCGGGGACGAACATCCGCTGGAGCGTGCAGTACGGGTATTCGGAGGAGTACGTGTCTCCGCTGGCGCAGTCCACGCCCAGGACGGCCACGATCTCGCCGGCCGAGGCGGAGTCGATCTCCTCCCGCTTGTCGGCGTGCATCCGCACGATGCGGCTGAACCGCT
>CAYGZA010000176.1:0-13898 GCA_964354135.1 uncultured Planctomycetaceae bacterium | reverse complement strand
GTCAAGCCGGGCACGTGCTACCCCGCCACGCTGGCCACCACCGCCGACACGGACGACCGCGTGGTGCCGGGCCACAGCTTCAAGTTCGCCGCGGCCCTGCAGCACGCCCAGGCGTGCGACAAACCGGTACTGATCCGGATCGAAACCCGGGCCGGCCACGGGGCCGGCAAGCCCACCACCAAGCAGATCGAGGAAGTGACCGACCAGTGGGCGTTCCTGGTCAAGACGCTGGGGATGAAGGTGGGGGAGTAGGGGCGAGGCGCGAGGAAGGAGGATGAGGGAGGAAGGATGAAGGATGAATGCATTGGATGGCATGCGTATCTTGCCCGTGCGGGGATGGCCGACAATTGAGCGAAACGGGTTGATGCAGTTGCGGCACTTCAGGAGCGAACGCCCGCAATGTCGGCTTCTCCTAAACGAAGAACGGAATAGAATGCAATATCGAGACTGCAAGGACTCTGAGATGGCCGACCACAGAAGTGCCCGACAACCTGCGTGGATGCGTTCGATGCTCGTCGGCTGTATGGTCGGCGGCATTCTCCTGTACGGCGAGGGCGAGCCGCCCCAACCAGGCGTTCCTGAGGGCTCTCAGTTCCAACACGTGCTGACCGCGGCGACCACTGGCAGTCCAATCGCTCCACCGAGCATGGACTCGTGGGGTTGGTGACAGTCGCCGTGGTGGGTGTAGCAGGCCGGCTCGCTACCCGGCCCTGCTGCCAACAACCGGGTGCAATGCCTGCTCTTGTCCGGAGTTCCCGTTGCGCTTCCCATTGGCATTGGTCCGGCCCACCCGGGGGGGGATTGCCGTTGGTCGGGGGATGGTTTAGAATTACGTATAGCCTGCCGGCGGGGAGTGTGTTGCTCCGCAACCAGACAAGCTCGCCGAACTGCCCGCCGTTTTCCCACCCGCTAGCGCGACGTGACCCGCGGAGGGACCATTTCACGTAGGTTATGCTTCAGCATAACGCACGCCATGCAGCCATTGCATGTGGGGACGAGCCGGCGAAGACGTTATGCTAAAGCATAACCTACGCATTTACGCATGTGAGAAGCGGAGGACTTGCCATGAAGCGTCTGGCCATGGTGCTTGGCGTAATCGGGGCGACTTGGCTGGCCGTGCCTGCGGAAACGCCGGCGCAGATGTTCGGCAACCGGCGGGGGTCGCTGAACACGCCGACCGCGGGCCAGTCGGAAGCCAGCCTGCTCCGCGGCAACGAGCGATTCTTGCGGGTGAACCGCCGCACCAGGAGCTTCATCGGGAACGACCCGCGGGGCCGCAGCTTCGTCGGGGTGAGCGGCGAGGGGAGCACGGGCCGCGTCCGCCCGGCCGCAGGGAGCGTCCGGATCCAGACGGGCCCGACCGCGAACCAGACCCCCGCCGGCACGGTCAACCGCAGCACGGGCATGTACGAGTCGCGGCTGGCGGTCGGCTTCGAGGTTCCCGCGCGCGATCCGAAGGAGGTCAGCGCGGCGCTGGCTCGTCAACTGGCGGCCATCCCGGGCCTGCACCCCGGGAATCGTATCGAGGTGTCGGTGGAAGGCGAGACGGCCACATTGCGGGGTAAGGTTGCCTCCGAACGGGATCGGGCGCTGGCCGAAAAGCTGATCCTCTTTGAGCCGGGAATCGCCGCGGTCCGTAATGAACTGAAGGTGACGCCGCTGCCGCCCCCGTCCGGGCAGAATCCGCCCCCGCCGGCTCGGCCTGATGAGCGGCGGGCTGCTGATTCGCCTCCTGCGAAGACCCGCCCGAGCGGTCAAGCGGCCCCGGTGAAGTCGGCGAAGTAGACGGAGCCGCTTGCCCCGCGCTCCGCGCGCCGGCCGCTACGGCGTTCTGGAGAGCCTGGTTCTCCTGGGCCGTCGTTCCGGGGCGAGCAAAGCTCGGCGGGACGTCGAGCGTGAAGGTGGTCATCGATTCCTGCCGCTGCACCTCCCGCAGCCGCTCTTGGTGCTGCTCGTGCGACGCGGGCTCTTCGTACGAGACGGGGACCACGCCGCCGGGGAGCGTTCTGGTCGCGATCGCCGGGGCTGAGGAGCCCAGGTCGCCCGGCCTGGGTGGAACGCCCGGCAGCACGTGGTGCGAAGGGGGGGAAACGACCACCAGCCCCTTCTTGGACTCAAAGCGGGCGATCAGGCAGATCTTGCGATCCGGCCCGCCGATCTCGTCCCAAGGCAGCCAGAGACTGTAGGAGTGGCCCAGCTCCGACTTGCTGTAGTACTTCGGCAGTTGCTCGGGCAGGTAGACGAATTTCTTCTCCGGGACCGTGTAGCCTTTGTCGTGGTCGGCATCGTCGAAGGCCAGGACGGTGAAGGCGCCCTCGACGGCGATGGGCTCTTTTCCTTCCTTGTTGTAGAACATGATCCGCCCGGCAAGGCCCCGCACCCCCGGCTGCCCCGGCTGCCGGAGGACCTCGCTGGTCCATACGTCGACCATCCGGGTCGGGGTTTGGGGTTTCGGGGGCGACTCGGGCCGGAAGAGCCGCTCCCTCAGATCGAACGTGGTACAACCCGAGAGGACCGCCAGCCCGAGGAGGCCCAGCAGCCGGCAGGCGTTGGATCGGCGATGGCGGTAGTCCCACATCGGATCGCTCACCTCTGGTTGTACACGGCCGGAAGCGCGGGCCCCGGCGGCAGACCGTTTTCCATCTGGCCGAACGCGGGCGCCGGGAGGTTCTCGCCGCGCAGGGGATTGGGGGCAGCAGCGGTACCGGTGCCTGCCCCGGGGACGAAGAGGCTGGTCTCGTCGCGCGGGCCCGGGGGCGGTTCCGGGGATGACTCCGTCGGCGGAGAGGACTGGGGGCTGCGCTGCGACGGAATCGGCCGCAGGAGGTACGGGTCGCTGGCCGGCTGCGACGATTGCCGCTGGCCGCGCGGCGCTACGGTGCCGTCCGATCCCGGCGGCGCCGTTTTCGGCTGCGGCTTGTCGGCCGGCTTGCCGCGGGGATTGGAGTCCGGGTAGACCACTTCCGGCCCGCTCCCCTGGTGCAGCAGGCCGCCGTCGCCGTGGATCTGGTGTACATCCTCCAGGCACCAGTGCATCCGCGAGGTCTCGATCCGCTTGATCCGCTCGATCTCTTCCGGGCTGCGGACGACGTGCGGCGTGAGCACGATCAACAGCTCCGAACGCTTCACTTGGCTGCTCTTGTACTTGAAGAGGTTCCCCAGCAGGGGGACGTCGGCCAGGTAGGGCACTTTGCGCTCGACGTTGCTGGTGTTTTTCGTGATCAGGCCGCCCAGGACGATCGTCTCCCCGTCGCCGGCGCTGACGGTGGTCTGGGCCATCGTGAGGTTGATGGTGGGCGAGCGGATCACGGTCCCTTCCGCGATCGAGACCGCAATCCCTTCGGACTCGGGCCCGAGCTCGGATTTCTCGGCGTCGATCTCCATCACCACCTTGCCGTCGGGGCTGATTCGCGGGGTGACGCCGAGGATCAGGCCCACGGTCTCCAGCGCGATCTGGTTGTTCTGGCCGAAACTGCCGGCGAACTGGGTGCCCGTGATCCGCGGCACCCGCTTGCCGATGTGGATGAAGGCCGATTGGTTGTCCAGGGTCATGATGTGCGGCCGGCCGAGGATCTCCAGCCGCTGCGACTCATGGAGGGCCCGGACCAGCACGCTGACCGACTCGCTGCTCGCCGAGAGGACCAGCCCGCCGAAGCCGAGCTCGCTGTTCACCCGGCCGGTGGCGAAACTGGAGAGCCCTTGGGGGCCGACGCGCTTCGAGGCGGCCAGCGCCTTGTCGGCGCCGCTGTTACCGAGCGGCTGGTTGTTGAAGTTGAACCCGGGAGTGTTGGTCGCCCCTACGACGTTCTGGTCCGTCTGGGTAATGATCCCCGACGGGGTCGATTGCTGGATCGTGTTGGTGACCGTGAAGATGTCGTCCAGGAGGCTGCGGTCGAAGAGGATCGAGTCCTGGAGGCCCAGCTCCACGCCGAACTCGTCGGTGTTGCGCAAGCTCACCTCGGCGATCAGCACCTGGATCACCACCTGGAGCGGCTGTTCGTCGAGCTGCTTGACCAGGGCCTCGATCTCCTTGAAGAACCGGGGCGTGGCGCTGATGATGAGCGAGTTGCTCACCTCCTCCGGCACGACCACCACTTCGCTCTCGATCTGCTGGAACGGGCTCAGGACGCCCGGGGCGGCCTGCTGCACCTGCCGCTCGGTCCGCAGGTACTCGTTGATCGACGCGGCCACTGCCGGGGCCGGCGCGTTCTTCAGGCGATAGACGGTCGTCTGCCGCTGCTGCACGTCCTGGGCGTCGAGGCGCAGGAGCAGGGCCTCGATGATCCGCAAGTCGCCCGGCGAGCCGACCGCGATGATGCTGTTGGTCCGCGCGTCCACGGAGAAACGGAGCGGCGTGGTCGAGGCCTCGCCCTCCGCCGCGGCCAACTGCGGCAGCCCCGCCCCCACCTGCGCGGGCACCAGCGTCCGGAGGGTGCGGACCTGCTCGTTGGCGTCGCCGTTGACGACCCGGAAGACCTTGATCTGGGCTACCGAAGCCGGCGCGTCGAGCTGCTGGATGAGCGTCGCCAAAAGCTCCATGCTCTCCGCGGGCGCGGCGACGATCAGCGTGTTGAGCCGCGTGTCCGGGGTGACCCGCACGTCGTCGAGGATGCCCGATTTAACGAGTTTCTCCCCTTTGGGATCGAACGCGAGCAGCTCCAGGGCGGCCGACTTCTGTCCGGCGGCGCCCCCGCCCCGGGCGGCGTCGATGGCGCTTTGCAGCGTGCTGTACAGGTCGGCGGCCAGCGAGTTCTTGAGCCGGAAGATCCGCGTCTGCATCACGGCCTCCGGGGTATCCGTGTCCAGCTTCTCCAAGAGCAGCTCCACCTCCTGGAGGTCCCGCGGCGACGCCTGGACGATCAGGGCGTTGGTCCGCGGGTCAGCCGTGACCTCGACCCGCGGGCCCAATCCGGTGCGACCGGAGAAGAACCCCTGGATGGTCGTTCGCACCGTGGTAGCCGAAGCGTGCCGCAGGCGGTAGACCCGCTGCTGCGTCTCGGGTTTGACCGGGGCGTCGAGCTTGCGGATCAGTTCCTTGGCCTTCCTGACCGCGTCGCCCCAGCCGATCAAGAGCAAGGCGTTCGGCTTGACGAGGGGAGTGATGCTCACGCGGCCTTGGCGATCGTCGAGCAGCTCCTTGCTGACCTGCTTCACGATGGTCATCAGGGCCTCGCCGCCCACGTGGCGGAGGTAGTAGATCTCGATCACTGGCTCCGCCTCGGCGCTGAGGCGCTCGATCTCCTCGATGATCCGGCGGACTTCGTCCACGTCGCGGTCACGGCCGCGGAGGATGATCACGTCCAGGTCGGGGAGCGTCTCGATCTCCACGTCGATGCCCATTTGGCGGAGCCGCTCGCGGCGCTCTTCGGCATCCAGGGGCTGGCGTTCCTCAGGAACGGGGGCACCGGGTTTGGGGGCAACCTCCGGTGGGGCCGCTTTTGCGGGCGGACGGACTTCACCCGCGCCCCCCGAGGCCCCCGACGGGACCTCTGCCTGCTGGAACAGGTAGCTCACGAGCTCGACCCCGGCATGGGGAAAGAGGTTCCCCTGGTCGTTCTTCTGCGGCGCGACGCGAGGCGGCCGCCGCGAATCATCCCCGGGATTGCCGGCCCTCTGTGGAATCCGTTGGGGCGCACTCTCCTCCCGCGAAGCATTGCGATACGCTTCCACGGCCTCCCGCACCTTGGCCGGATCGGCATTGCGGACCGGGACGATTCGGGTCGCCCGGCCCTGGGCGTCGGGGCGGGTATCGAGGCTCCGCAGCAGCCTTACGAACTGCCCGGCCAGCGGGCCAGGGCCGGAAACGATCACCCCGTTCTGCTGCCGGTCGAAGCCCAACTCGAGGCGGCGTCCCGCGGGGTCGACAAACCGATACTCCGACCGGCCCGACCACCGCTTCGACAAGGGGAAGAGCCGCCCCGCCAGCAGCTCGCGAAGCGTGGTTTCCACCTCCTCCGCCCGGGCGTGCGCCAAGGGGACGAACTGCTCGGTCGGCTCGGTTTCCGAGAGAGGGCGCCGCCGCGAGGGCTCTCCGCGGGGCTCCGCAGGCGCCGGGATGTGCCGGGGGATCTCCTCGTGCAGCTTGGGCGGAGCAAGCACGAAGATCTGCCCGCTCTGGGGATCGGCCGCCACGCGAACGTCGTTCCGGTTCCCGAAAAGGGAACGCAGCCGGGCGGCCGTCTCCGCCTGCCGGCCCTCGGCGCAGGGATAGGCTTTAACCAGCGGCTCGCCCGCGGGCACGGCCTCCCCCGGCCGGTCCATCGACTGGATGAGCTGCCGGGCGATTGCCTGGGCTTTCTCCGGACCCCGAAGGAGAAGCTGGTTGGCCTTGGGGTCCAGGACCAGGTGCGTCGTTGTCCCGGTGTTGGCCAGCATCTCCTCGAGGATCTTTTGGACCTCGGCAGCCGACTTGTGCCTCAACTGGTAGACCTGGTATTCCGCCGTCGCGCCCGCCTGGGCCCGTGTACCCGGATTGAGCCATCCGGCGCAGACAAAGAGGAGAATCAGCGCGCCCTGGAAGGCGCGCCAGCGGCGTGCGGACGCCTGCCGCGTCGCTCGTGGTGGCAATGTTCTCACTCGACTTGCCCAGCGAAATCGCGAAACCGTTGCGGGGCGGCAAGAATCACCACCCCAGGGAAAGGCGTGCGGATGTTAGAAGGGTTGCGGCGGCTTTTCAAGACCAGTTCGCGCCGCGGGGGTCGCGGGGTGTAAGAGCAGGGAAAATGGAAAAAGGGGGAAAGGGGGAAAGGGAAGAGGGAGTGACGAGAGCAAGCCTCTCAGAACTCCGGCGGCACGGCATAGGCATCGGCCAGGCTCTCTCCGACCGTGATCAGCCACCGCTGTCCGTCGGCCTCGAGGATCACGTCCTCGTCTTGGATGTCCAGAACCTTGCCGTGAAAGTCCCCGGCCTCCAGGCTTCCCCCTTTGCCCAATTTGACGATTTTGTCCTCCGTGCGCAGTGTGAACCAGGCCTCAGGGTTCCCGCTGACGTAGTTCACGGCGGTCAGGAAGGTGTGGTCCGAGGGGTCCGAGCTGCCTCCGGGGGCAAACAGGTTCCGCCGCACGATCACCTGGTAGTCGCTGAGCGTCTCAAACGCGAGCTTGTCCGACGTCGTCGTGCTGAGCTGATCCTCGCGGTCGGCGGTGGGGAGAATCAGGGCCTCAATGGTAAGGAACACGTCGAATTGGCTCCCGTCGGCCAGAGGGGTGACGACCACCGAGCGGATCTGATGGAGGTGCCCGGCGAGGTAGAACTCATAGAGCAGCCGCGTCCACTGCTTCAGCGTCCCGCGTCCTTGCACCGTGAAGGCGATCGACCGGTAGAGGCCGCGCCGGTTTGCCGGCTGCCCCGAGTCGACGTGAGGGTTGGCCAACCGCACCCGGTTCACCAGCTCCAAGAGCCACGCCTGGTAGAGCGAGCGTGCGATTTCGGGATTGGACGGGAGCGACTGGGCCTCCCAGACGGCCAGCTCCTTGGCGTCGCGGCGGAACTGGGCCGTTTCCCGCCGTCTCGCGTCGAGGTCCGCGGTGAGCGTCTCGGCGCGGTCGCGGCGCGCCGCGAGCGGCTCTTCGACGGCCTTCTTCCAGCCCCACTCGCCGCCGAAGTACAGGAGCATTGCGGCCAACACGGCCACCAGGATTTTCTGACGATGCTCGATCATGGGTTCGCCGCCTGATGGCCGGCGTAGGAGTCCTTTTCCCGCGGGAAGACGAACATCGAGGCCTCGAAAAGCCAGGCGTAGTGCTGTCTCGGATCGCGGATCACGACCCGGTTGCTGCGGACGTCCTGGTGGTAATCGTCGCGGACGCTCTGCTCCAGGCGGGGGACAACGGAGGAGTCACGGACCAGCCCCTGCAAGTCGATGCTGCCCCCGCCGCCCCGGCCCGGCGACATCGACATCCGCTGCACCAAGAGGTCCCGGCTGGAGGGCAACCGCCGCGACAGGTCGCGAAGCTCGTCCAGCCAGACGATCTCTCCGTCCTGCCAGTCGCGGACGGCGGCGATCAGGTCTCTCTTGTCGCGGGTGCGGTCGACCAAGTCGTTCAGCTCCTCGACCTGCGCTTTCAGCTCGGCGTTTTCGGCATCGAGGGTGGAGAGCTTGTCGTGGCGCACGTAAAGCGCCGCCGCGGCGGCGATGGCCAGCGCCGCCGCGACCGTCACAAGCTGACGGCGCCGATTGGGCCGGCGCGGGGGACGCCGCGGGTGAAGAAAATCGACGGCGTGCGCGCCGCGGGTCTCATCCAGCACCATCCCCAACAAGGCTGCAAATCGCCCCGGATTGGTCGGCATCTCCCTGGCCGGCACGTCCACCGTGGCGAACGGGTCCAGCACCGTCACCGGCAGCGACAGGCCCAGATGGAGCTGTTCCAGAAGGGGCTCGTGCTCGCCCGGACCGCCGAAAACGAAGACCGCTTCCACGGCGCTGCCGCCCAGCGGGCCTTGCTGGGCCACCAGCAGCGTCCGCTGGATTTCCGCGGCCAGCCGCTGCGCCGTCACGTCCTCGCCCGCGCCCCGCGGCAGGCGAACCGTGCGGAGAAAGACCACGTTGCCCTCGGTCCAGACGGCCAGGTCGGCCTCGTCGGCGACGAGGTTCACCAGCAGGCAAATGCGCTCCGGGGGCGAGACCGTCTGCTCAAAGAGCGAAGCGGCGGCGAAGGGGCGCAAGACGATCCGCTGCGGCTTCAGCCCGGCCGCACTACACGAGCCCTCAATCCGCTCGCGGTGGGCCCGCGAGAGCATGGCGGCCGTCACCTGGCGCGGCTCGCTGGGGTCGTCGGTCATGGCGACGAAATCCAAGGTCGCATCCTCGCCGGCCAATTGCGACTCGCGCAGGGCCTGGTGCGCGACCAGCTCCGCCAGCTCGGAGTCCTTGGCGGGAGGCAGCGTGAGGTTCAACAGCTCGACGCTGGCCCGGTCCACACCGACGATGGTCACCGCCCGGCCGGCGCGGCACTCGGCCACCGCGGCCCGCAGCGACCCACTCACGTCGGGGTGCGCCCCCCCGACCTCTTCCGCCACGTCGACGATCGGCGCCGCGGCGGCACCCAAGACGCGGATCCCGCGCTTGCCGGCGTCGGCCAGCAGGCAGCGGGTCTCCTGCCGGTCCCAATCCAGAGCAAGGATTCTTGTCATGGCGTTTCGGCTCCGAGGGATGCCAAGGGGTATCCGCGCCCCAGCAGCCGCAGATTCTTACAGTATACTTGCCGCGAGGGGGCGCCGGCAGCATCGATCACCACCTCGGCCCGCATCGACGGGCCCGGCCGGTCCGAAAACCCGACCACCTGGCACCGGATCACGTCCCCGCCGGTCGTGAGATACGGCAAGAGCGCCCGCATCTGTGCCAGGTCCACCAATCCCTCGGTCAGGAGCCACGCGACCGACTGCCGCCCGCCATCCTCGCGGGCGCCTTGGGCGCCGCGGACGGTGATGATACGGTCGGCGACCGTGCCCTCGAGCCCCGGCACCGCGCGGAGGACCTCGCGCGGCGCCAGGTTGACGTTCACCCTGCCGTAAAGCACCGGCCACGAGACCACGGACGTCCGATCCAGGAGTTTCGGCAGGTAATCGCGCATCGCGGCCGGCTCGCTCGAAAACGGGCTGGCGACGACCTCGGCCGTCTGGTCGCTCCCCTTGGGCACGCGGACCTTCGTGCCCACCAGGTCCAGGACCGAGGCGATTCTGAACCTCGCGGGAATAGTCAGGTCCGGCGGGGCGCCGGAGTCGCGGCTTGCCGGCTCGCTCCCCTGGTAAGGGCCGTGCTGGCGGTAGAGGACGATGAACCTTGCCCACGAGCGATCCACCACTTCTTCCAACCGGCGGTACAGCTCGGAGAGATTCTCCTCGTTGAGATGGACGCGGGGCCGGCCGTCCAGGCCCTGATTGCGCTCGGCGCTGTAGACCGTCACCAGCGAGGCCCACGGGGGGCCGGACGCCGAGGAGTTCCCTTCGCTCCGGTCGGCGGCCGCGCGGCGCTCGTGCGGCTCGACCTGGTGGTTGAAATCGGCGTCGGCCCCGAAGAGCAATTGCCGGGTCACGCCGCGGACCAGCAGCAGCTCCTCCAGGCACTGGGGGACGGCGTTGCGGGGGGCGTAAGGCACTCCCAGGCCCTCGTAGTAATCGGCTTCGGCCCCGAATTGCCGCGGCATGGAGTCGGGGTCGATCCAATCGAGGATGGCATCGGCGATCCGCTCGGTCATTCCGGGGAGGTTCATCAGGGCCCGCCGCCCGGCCCCCGGCTGCCGCTGTTCCCAGCGGAGCAGGACGCCCAGGTTCAATCGGGCCGACTCGTTCTCGACGCCGAAGCGGATGCCCGCGGCCTCCCCTTCTTCGCCCCGCGGCGAAACGACGCTGAAGCGGGCCCGAGACCTGCTTGCTTTGTCCTCGAACACGGCGACCCCGCGGAACAGATCGGGGTTGCTCCACGAGCCGCCGGCCTCGGCCTGGCGGCGGCGCGGCTGCTCGAAGAACGCGGAGAGAAACTCGATCCCGGAGCCCACGACGCTCTCCAATTGCAGCTCGTCGCCGTGGAGCCGGACCGCCTTGCGTTCGATGTGTACCGTGGCGACATAGCTCAGCCCGGCGAGGCTCAGCATCGCCACCACGACCACCACAAGGATCAGGACCATGCCGCGCCGGCGTGCCCGCGTGGCTCGCCGCGGCCGCCGTCGAGTAGGACGGGCGTCCCGCCCGTCAGGCAATTCCGCGGCGGGCGCGGTGACCGGCGAGACGCCCGCCCTACTGGACTGCGCAGGTGCGGAGACCGGCGAGACGCCGGTCCTACTGGAATCACCCGTGGCGGGAAGTGTTTTCATCGCGTCCTAATCCACTGATCGGGGGGCACCAGGTCGAGCGTATCGCGGGGGGCCCTGGGCCCCCTCGGGCTGCGCTGCGGCGGGGGGGATACGGGCCGCAATCTCGGGGCTGCCTGGAGCCTTGCCAAAGGCTGCGCCCTGCCGATCGAAGGCGGCATGGGAGCCGCGCGGGCCCTTGACCCTTGCCGGCCGCCGAAGGAGCCCGCTGCCGCAGCGCCCGGGGCATCCTCCGCCGTGATCGTCGCCGGCCGGGCCAACGCCGTGCTCGGCAGGTACACCAGCATCCGGTAGGTTTGCAGGGGGCCCCGAGGGCTGACGCCCGGGCGCGTCGCGGGTTCTCCCATCGCCTCGCGGTCTTGCCGGTCGGCGGCCGGCCTCGCGGCGTCGCTCTCCGCGGCGCCGACCTTCATGGTGACCTCGACTGCCGAGGGCAGGGACTTGCGCGTGAGGCTGTTCCACTGGCTCGTCCAGCCGCTCCCGTCGAAGTAGCGGAACTCCAGCCCGGCCACCTCCGGCACCACGAGGATCGACGGGTCCCCCGGGTCGATGTCCAATAGCTCCTCGGCGCGGTCCTCCCCGGGGCGGCTTCGCGGCGAAAACCCTTTGCCGGGCCGGATCAAACCGGACGAGCGGCGCATCGACGGCGGGCCGCCCTTGTCCGAGGCCGGCGTTTCCCAGTCGAATTCGCGGCGGACCAGGCCCGCGATCTGGGAGCCCTCGTCCCCTTCGTCCGGCGCGAGGAGCCGGTACTGTACGGTGTGCAGCTCGGGGACCTGCTCGCGGGTCTTGCGGTCGGTGGTCTCCGCGGCCGCGTCGAGCACCGTGGAGGCGAACTGGGCCGGCGTCACCTGGAGGACGTCGATTTGCAGGGCGGTCTGAGAGCCGAACAACCCGAAGCGGCGAACCGTCGTCCCGCTGCCGGGCACGACCGGCGCGGTGTCGGGGATGGCGCTTCTGAGGTCTTCGGCGAGCTGGCTCCAGAGGACGCGAACCAAGTGCGCTTCGTCGATCTTGGTCTGCCCGGCGGCAAACAACCGCTCGTAGAGGCCCAGCATGGTCCACAGGCCGGCGAGCAAAACGGCCGACAGGAGCACGGCCAGAAGGATTTCCAGCAGGGTGAATCCCCGGACCCGAGGCGGCAACGGACGGCGGCTCTTGCGACCGGCGCGGATCATCGTCGTCGCCCCCGAATCGGACCGCGGGGAAACGCGGAGTCGGTCCCGGAAGACGGTTCCTTGCCGAGTCTTCCGGCCCGGCCCGGATCGCGGACCCAGTGGACCAGCGTGAACTGCCGCGGCAGGCGATCCCGCAATCCTTCCTCTTCCTGGGATACGATCACGCGGACCTCCAGAAGTCCCGGCTGTTTGAGCGGCTCGACTTCGACCGAACAGACCCAGCCCGGCTCGTCCTCCAGCGGCTCTTGGGCAACGGGGGTGAGAGGCGCCAGGCCGGCGAGAATCTCGTTGAGCTTCGTCTGGCCGATCCGCTGCGCCTTGGCATAGTCCTCCGCGGCCTGAACGTGGGCCCTTCCGACCCAGGTCAGGTGTCCCAACACGATCAGACTCCCCAGCAAAATGCCGGTTGCCAGCAGGACTTCGAGCAGGGAGAAGCCGGGGCGATGCCATGCCTTCATTGCTGCTCCTCCCGTTGCCGGACGGGGCCGATCGCGACGCTGCCGGTCAGCCCGCGAAGCGTCACGTCGACGTACAGGCCGCGCTGGCCGACGAGCCGGACCCGGGCGTGCGAGGTCTTGCCGTCGGGGAAGAAGAGGATCGGCGGGGCCCATTGGCCGCCGGAATCGGCGGCCTCGACCGCCGTGTGGCCGGCCGGCTCGCCGGCGGCGGGCGGCAATTGGAAGCGGACGTCGGCCGGGAGGTCATCCTCCAGCGGCTCGTCGTCGCGCCCCTCCCGCGAAAGCGAGGGGCCGCGCGTTGTCCCCGGTTCCTCGCCGGTGCGACAGATCACCACCTCGAAACGGCCCGAGCCGGGCCGAAAGCGGAAGAGCCGCGGCGTGCCCGTTTCGATGGTCTCAAGCCGGGCCTTGCCCCACGTCACGCGAAGCTGTTTGGCCGCGGCCTGGAGTTCACTTTTCCGCAAAGGGCCGCGCAGCGAGGGCCAACTCACGGCGGCCAGAACGGCCAGCACCGCCAGCACGACCAGCAGCTCCACCAGCGTGTATCCGCAGTGCGGCGCAATTCTGCCTGGAGCGCGCGACATGACTTCGGCCCCCCGAAATAGTCGTATGCAAGGAGTGCTGTGCGCCGCGTGCCACTGCCGGCCCGTGGCGGCTGAGGGAGCGGACCGTTTCGACGTTACTCCTTCTCCGCCGTCCGCTTGGGCGCGCGGCTGGAGACGGTGGTCTTCTCGGTGGTTTCCTTGCGGGGAGCGGGCCGTCGCTCCTTGCGGCTTTCCTTGGTGGTCTCGATGCGGCGCTCCTTGCCGCGCTTTTCGGTGCGCACGGTGCCGTCCCGCTCGCCCCGTTCCTTACCCTTGGTCCAACTGCAGATGTCGTCGCTCTCGTCGTCGGCGTCCGGACCGTCGGACCAAATCCTCGGCTCGTCCTTGGCGCTGTCGTACTCGTACTGGTACTCGCGGCCCCAAGGGTCCTTGGGGATCTCGCCACCCTTAAGATAGGGGCCGTTCCAGGCGACGCCTTCCTTGAGGTCCGTCGGCCGCTCCACCAGGGCCTCCAGGCCTTCCTCCGTCGCCGGAAACGACCTGGTGTCCCCGGCGTAGAGCTCCAGTGCCTTCTCGAAGCCGGCGATTTGGATGCGGGCGTTCTTCTTGTCCGCCTCCTTTTGCGATCCGAGGAACCGCGGCACCACCAACGAGGCCAGCAGCACCAGGATCGCCAGCACAACCAGGATCTCGACCAAGGTGAAGCCGCGGGGCCCTGAGCGTTTCACTGATTCGCGTTTCATGGCTATTCCCTCCCCAAGAAGTGCGAGCAACGTCATACCATCTTTCCAAACAGGATTTCACGATTCCGGGAGGGCGAGGCTCCTGCCGAGCCGCACTTCTGGTCGCCAAACCCGCGTTTTCTGCCAGGCTCGGCAGGAGCCTCGCCCTCCCGAAATTGCGCAACG
>CAYGZA010000175.1:0-14061 GCA_964354135.1 uncultured Planctomycetaceae bacterium | reverse complement strand
CGAGTCTCTGCGCCGCACAACGGGTGGAAAGGCCGCAGATTCCGCCGCGCAACACCTTGGCCAGCCAAGGGTTCATGGCCCAGGTCGCCCCAGATTCACAAGAAGCGAAATTGCCGCCCGAAACGGGTTCTTGGCTTTCGCCGCAAGTCGTTGCCACGTAAGCACTTCATGGCGGTTTCCCGGGAGATCGTTGACCATGCCTCCAGGGGCTGGTACGCCATGCCCCATAAGATAGCCACTTAAGTCCTTATTGGGCAAAGGATTACGGTTTGGCCGTCTCTGGCCCAAAACGTGCCAAACGCCTCATATTGTCCACATTGCGGTTTTGGCCACTTGAGAGGAGCCCGCGGGCCCGAGGGTGGTCAACAACGGCACCGGGCGGCAGCATCCCACGGTCCCCGGGGGAGCGAACGACGCTTTCACGGGGCTAAGGAGCGGGGCACCATCCACGGGGAGCCTCGCGGCGTGAGGCTGGTGTCGGTGAATCGCCTTTCACCGTGGCCCATCCAAGAAAGCCGGCGGGTGTCGTGGCGGGCCGCCCGGCGGCCCCTCTAGGCGCAAGATCTCCGCGCACCCGTCGAATAACGAGAGAATGGCGTGCCGAGGCACAGGAGCGGACGATGGACCCGGCGATCCGGACCGAGCACTTGACGAAGATCTACGCTAGCCGGCTCATCGCCGTGAACGACATGAGCCTGGAGGTGCCGCAGGGGACGGTCTTCGGCCTGCTGGGCCCCAACGGGGCCGGCAAAACCACCACGTTTCGCCTTCTGTTGGGTTTGCAGCGTGCGACCGCGGGCCGGGCGGAGGTTTTCGGAAACCCGTGCGGGCCCAACGCCGTCGCGGTCCGCAGGCTGGTCGGCTATCTGCCCACCCACCCCCAGTTGCCCGGCCATTTGCGGCCCATCGAATACCTGGACCTCTTGGGCCAGTTGTGCCGGATTCCTTGCGAGGTCCGCAAGCCGCGGGTGGTTTCGCTGCTTCGGGCGGTAGGCTTGTTGGGAACGACCGCCCAGCCGATCCAGACCCTCTCGACCGGCGAGACGACCCGGCTGGGCATTGCCGCGTCCCTGGTCGCCGATCCGCGCCTCCTGCTCTGGGACGAGCCCACGGCGGGCCTGGATCCGGCGGCGCGGCGATTCACGCTGGACCTGATCCGCGAGTTGGGAAAGAACCGCACGATCGTGGTCTCCACGCACATCCTGAGCGACATCGACCAGGTGTGCGACCACGTGGGCGTGATGCACCAGGGCCGGATGATCTTCAGCGGGCCGATGCAGGACATGAAGCGCCGCCTGCAGCGGGACGACTTCAGCCTGGAGTTGGGAGGGACCGAAGCCGACATCCAGCGGCTCGCCGGCCAGGCCAACTCGCTCAGCGGCGTCAACGCCCACCTGCGTGCCGGAAACACGCTGGTCGTGCAGGCTTCCGCGGAGCGAAGCCGGGCCGCCGTCCTGGCGGAGCTGCTCAAGCTCGTCGACGCCGCCGGCCTTTCGCTCCAGGGCATCCATTCCGGTCTCCATGAGACCGAAAACGCGTATCTGCAACTGCTTCAAGAGGACCAGTCACATGGCTTCCAACGGTTTGACCTCGCCGCTCCGCACACGGGTGATGCCCTTCCTGGCGATCCTCCGGCAGGACCTGGGGGTGCAACTGCGTAGCTGGCTGGTGCGGATTTGGCTGGCGGCGGCCGTCGTGCTGACGCTCCTGATGGTCGCCACCGAGTGGCGGCAGTTTCAGACCGCCCCGATGATCGCGTCGCTCTTGTTCCCGTGGCTCGTCTTTCCCTGGTTCGTGGTGGTGATGGTCCTGGGCGTGACCCCGATCTCCGGGCCGCGAGCGGAATCGCTGGCCGACGGTTTCCTCAGCCGGCCGATCACGCGGTACGAGTATCTGCTGGCGATTTGGACCTCGCGGGTTGTTGTCGCTTTGGGCAACTTCCTGCTGGTCATGGTTCCGGCCATCTGCTTGGTGGCGCTGGCCGACCGAGCGGTGCCGGTCGATCGGGTTACCCTCTACGGAACCGTCGCCGCGTTGGCCGTGGTCGCCCTGGTGCTTGCGCTCCAAGTATCGCTGGCGTTCCTGATGGGCGTCCTCTTGCGGAAACCGCTGCCGGCGATCGTGGCCCTTCTGTTCCTCTGGTATCCGGTCAACGGGCTCTTGCACGCATTCAAGCTGGAGGCGTTTTCCCCGATCAGCCTGAGCCAGGCGCTTCCGACGCTCTTGCGCCAACCTTGGCGGGAGGCGGACTCGAAGGCAGCCGACTCGCAGACGCGCGACTCGAAGGCAGCCGCCTCGGAAAAGGACCGGGCAGCGGCGGAGTTTTCGCGCCAGATGGGCCCTCTCCTGAGGGGCCTGTTCGGCGGCGGGCTGCAGGAGCCGCCGCCGCGGAGCCCCGGCTTCTTCGAACGGGGCGAGTTCCGCGACTTCTCTCTGGCCAAAGTGCTCCTCGGATACGGCATTCCCACCCTGGCGGCGATCGGCTTGGCGACGGTCTGCTTCTGCCGCCGCGACCTGTGACGCGGCAAAGAGCTGCCACGCCGCGCCGCAAGAAGGAATAAGGGCCGATCCCCACAAGGGAGACCGGCCCTCGAACGGTTCAGCGGAGGGTGGAATGACGGCCTATTCCCACGGGCGGCCTAGGTTTTCTCGCCGCCTGCCCTACGGCCCTTCCCATCCCTCTTGCCGAACATCTTCTTGAACTCGTCCTTTTGCGCGTCGGTCAGGACGCCCTGGATCTTCTTCATCTGCTCCCCCATCAGTTCGCGGAGCTTCTTGTTGGCCTCGGCCTGCTTGTCGGTCAGCTTGACGGCATCCTGGATCGCCTTGCGGGCCTCTTGTCCCCGGAGGCCGTCTTCCTTGGCTTTGGCCTCCGCCTCTTTTCGGGCCTTCTGTTGCTCTTCGGTCAACTCCGCATCCTTCCTGGCTTCCTTGACCTTCGGTGCAAACTCATCCCGAATCTTCTTTACCTCGGCCTTCTGATCGTCGGTGAGATTGAGCTTCTCCAACAGGCGGGTGATGTCGAATCCACCGGGGCCCCCCGGGCCCGGGCCGCGTTTGCCCTTCTTTTTCTCTTGGGCCAAAAGCGGCGTGGCGATCAAAAGCGCCAAAGCCAACGTCAACGCAATACGTACGGTCCTCATCATCAATGGCCTCCAGTTTGTGGAACAATCTGCCCGGTCGCCGCTCGCCCGCTTCGGGCGAATCCAACAGCACCCCCGGGCCGCTAGTTCTCGGGACCCCCTTCGGGGGCAAGGAAGACACGCCAAGGCTGGCCCGCGGTGTCCTCTGGTCGTGTCCCCGAAATCGAGCCCCGCCTCGTTAAACCCCGCCGGTTCGGAGCGGTTCCGCGCCCGCGGATCGCGGACGCGGATTTGCCTGCAAACGCGGAGAGGGGTTGGCAGCCGTTTGTACAGAAGAATCTAGGAGAATGCCGGAGAAGATCTACGGCTGCGGTTGTCCGAACATGGCTTTCAGCTATCGGCCGTCAGCTTCCTAAAGACCGCCCGCACAACGACTTGCAGGGATGGTTCCGTGTCGGGCTTTGCAGGGCCGTCGTGCGTTGCCAACGGATCGCCGACCGATGGCTATCCCTGCCTAAGGATGGTGGTCTGGCGCATAGACTTTCAGGGGGTGGTCGTTCTGCCAGTTGTTCCCGAATGGCTGGAGTGGCCAGGTTCTTTCCGGCAGAGCGGCGCAGATCGCCTCCGCAGTCTGAGTCCGCCACCGCGATATTGCCCCAGCCGGCCGGCGAGCTATCATCGTTTTCGGCGACATCGATCACCCCGGGGCGACGGTGATCGCCACAGGCCCTGGCGCTCCGTCGTGCTTCGGTTGTTTCGTCAAGGCAGAATGGAAAGGAGCTTGCGACCATGACCTGGGTCGGTTGGCTCTTCCTGCTGGCAGGCATCTACGTCCTGGTGATTGTGCTGCGGGCCGCTCTGGAGCTCGTCTCTTGGTTTCGCGAGGAGTACATCACCGGGCCCAGGGAGCTTCGCCGGCTCAAAGAGAAGCCGACGGAACGACTTCACCGGCCAAAGCTAACGGCAGCCTCAGAGACGCATGAGAGAAAGAGCGACGGCGGGACCGACAGACACCAGGTAAGCCCCGTCCCAGCCGGCAGCGTAGGCCGGGCTCGCAGGCCATCTCCTCTGGCCAGGCTGATGAAGTCGCTGAAGACCGTCGTCGCCAGGAAGGGCTACGACTACTGGGTCGCCTCGGCCCTATCGGAGGAAGACGCAAACCTGAAGATCCAGTATCTCTCCAAGGCCCTCAAGCTGAACCCGACGTACGTTCCCGCGTGGGGCCTCAAAGGCAACGCCTTGTTTGGCTTGGGAAGATACGAAGAGGCGATGGAGTGCTTTGACAAGTCACTGGAGGTGCACCCGAGCGCCCTGATGTGGTACAGGAAGGGACTTTGCTGCTACCATCTGAAGAGACACGGAGACGCAACAGGGTGTTTCCACCACGCGCTGGAGACATGCCCGCACCAGGATCGCCAACTGATGGAAGATGCCTCGCGGATGAAGGAGTTGGCAGAGGACGAATCGCGGGCTGGCGAGGTGGGCTAAACGGAGCCTCTGGTCGGCCAGGGAGACGGAACGAGAAAGGCCCGACCGACCAGAGGCGATGTCTCAAAGATGCGCGTTGCCGGGTCTTCGCGTACGGCCCCCGGGCGAGTGTTGACTTGGCTTGTTCGTATTCCCGTCCGCAAGGAACGGCGTGCGGCATTCTTCGCTTCAACCTGTTATTGCCCGCTGAACCCCGATTCCTGACAAAGAAAACAACCATTTTCTCGAAGTTTCCTCACCAGGGGGGGTATGCCATCTCAGAAACGTAATATGGATAATCTGGGATGTTTCGGAAGACGGTCCTGACCGGGAGTGGGTCGAGGACTCTCGCAGTCCGGGCACTAATGACCTGCACATGCTGGGGGGGGCATGTGGCATGCCCCGCCGCGTCGCACCCCGGGCTCTCGCACGCGACGGCGGCGCCGTTTTCTCTCCTTGTTGCCGACTCTTGGACCTTGCCCACTCTGGGACCCTCGGATACTGGACCACCACGGCATCGAGGACCATGCCGTCCTGCACAAGGAAAAACAAAGCCCTGCGTAACTCGTAGTCACGCAAGGCTTTAGTTAGTCGGGGCGGGCGGATTTGAACCGCCGACCCTCTGCTCCCAAAGCAGATGCGCTAGCCAGGCTGCGCCACGCCCCGAGATCGTCGATTCCCTCTTCCGGAGGGAGAGGAAGCTCGTGCCCTCTATCCTACTGTCCTGATTGCCGGCAGGCAATGATCGACCGTTTGGAAAATAACGTCGTATCGAGCAATCCGAGCCGGGCAGTGTCGGCCCGGATGAACCGGGGCGACACGCCCCGTCTCAGAAAGGAGGTGGCGACATTACGTTTCTGAGGCTCAATAGCCCAGCGGCCAAGTTCATCCCGCCTGGCTCTTGATGTCAGGACGCCCCGGACCGCAGATGTGTTCGCGGATACGCTCGAACTCGTCGTGGCCGCTGAAATGGATGACCAGCTTGCCCCTCCCGCGGGCCGTGTGGGTGATTTTCACCCGGGTCCCCAGCGCGGCGCGGAACTGCTGCTCTAACATGGTCACATGTTCACTATCCGGGCGGCGCGGACGCGACGTGCCGCCGTCCCGCCCGACGAGGCTCAGCGGCTCGGCGTCGGCGCGTTCGATCATCTCCTGGACCATCGCCTCCGTCTGGCGGACGCTCAGACCTTGCTCTCGGATCCGCCGGCAGAAGGTGACCTGCTCCCGCTCGTCGCCCAGGGGCAGGAGTGCCCGGGCATGGCCTTGGGTGATCTTCCCTTGCCGCAGTGCTTCCTGCACTTCGTCGGGCAACTCCAGGAGCCGAATGAAATTGGAGATGGTGGAGCGGTCCAGTTTTAGCCGTGCCGCCAGCTCCTCTTGGGTGCAGCCATATTCCTGCAGATAGTGCTGAAACGACGCGGCCTTTTCCAGGGAATTCAGGTCCTTGCGCTGGAGGTTCTCGACCAAAGCCAGCTCGGCCATTTGGCGATCATCGGCCTCGACGACCTGCACGGGCACGTCGCCCCAGCCGGCCCTCACCGCGGCACGGAGCCGCCGTTCGCCCGCCACCAATTGATACCGGCCGCCGAGGCGGCGGACCACGATCGGCTGCAATAGCCCGTGGGCGCGGAGGCTGTCGCTAAGCGCCTGGATTTCATCCTCCTCGAAATCCTGGCGCGGCTGGAACGGGTTGCTCTCGATCTGGCGAACGGGGATGCGGAGGGCTCCCGCTGGGGGCAAGACTTCTTCCGTGCCGGACAATCCGGCTCGGTCCGGCGCGGCGACGGACGCGGGATGTCCCCCATCCGCGGCGCCGCGCTCCGCCGCAAGGGAGGCAAACGACCGGGCAGCGGTTGCCATCCCGGGCAAGGCCCCCCGTCGCGGCTCCGCACGAGGCGCTTCGTAGGTAGCCCCCGGTCCGCCGTAGGGTTCGTCCAGGCCGCCGTACAAACCCTCCTGAGGCGAGGATTCGCTTGGGGACGAATCCGGTGGCGTCTGACTCTCCGCAGGCTTGGCGGACGGAGCCGAGGGCGGTTGAGCGGCCGTCGACGGCGACTGGGCAGCAGCCGCGACCAGCGGCTCGGCCGAGGGCGGCTGGCGTCCAGCCGAGGGCGGCTGTGCTGCAACCTTGACGGGAGGGGCATTCGGCGGCGCGTCGGCCTTGGTGGCGATCCGGCCCAAGAGTGCTTCCAGCCCGCGTCCCAAGCGTTTTTCTTTAGTCACGTTCGAGCACCTCCATGCACAGTTCCACGTATCCGCGGGCCCCCCGGCTGCGCGGCGCATAGTCGAGGACCGACTTGCCGTGACTGGGGGCCTCGGAGACAGTCACGTCGCGAGGGATGACCGTTTGGTAGACGATCTCCCCGAAGAAATCGCGCACTTCCGCTTCGACCTCGTGGGTCAGCTCCAGGGTGTGGTCGTACATCGTCAGCAGGATCCCGCCGAAGCGGAGCTGGCTGGCCTGCGTCTCGATCACCTGCCGGATCACCTCGATCATCTGGGCGAGGCCCTCCATGGCGAAATACTCGCACTGGATCGGCATGAGGATCTCGTCCGAGCTGGCCAGGGCCGTCTGCGTGAGGGGGCCCAACGAGGGCGGGCAGTCGATCAGCACGAAATCGTAGCCGTTGAGTCCGGCGGCCAACTGGTGACGAATACGGGCGGCCTGGCCTTCATCGCTTCGGGTGAGGACCTCGACGTCGCGGAAGGCCCGGGTGCCGGGGAGCAGATCCAGCCGGTTCGTGCCGGTCGGGCGAAAGGCCGGCTTGAGCGGGGCCCCGGCCACCAGGGGGTGGGAATCCGTCAGCGATTGTCCGAGGCCCGACGTGGCGTTGCACTGCGGGTCGAGGTCAACCAGCAGGGTGTGGGCGCCGCCCTTCGCCAGCGCGGCCGCCAGGTTGATGGCGGTGGTGGTCTTCCCGACCCCCCCTTTCTGGTTGACTATGCAGAAGGTCCGACCCACGGCAGGCCTCCGTGCCGCCACGCTCATTGACCCCAACTTAGACGCGGGGGATTGTAGCAGTGCGGACTGCGGTCGGGGAATGGCAATTGGAGGGTTTGGGGTTCAGGGTTCGGGGTTCAGGAGTTGAGGGGCGGCGGTCGGGGCCGGGGGAGTTTTCCGCCGCTGCGGTGGCGAAGGGTGCCGCCGGAGCGTTTCACGTGAAACGACTAGTCGGCGTGGACTGCCCGTTTCACGTGAAACCCCGATGGTGTGTGTATTTCGCAGTTTGCTCTACCCGGTTTCACGTGAAACGAGGCACAACCGGCAGAGACGCACGCGTCAAGCACCGTTGAGCGGCCCCAAACGCCATGGCGGAGCGCCCGCGCGGCACGCCCCGCGAGCCACCCGCCCGCGCGACCCGGTCACTCCAGCGGGTTGATGACCAAGCCCGCCAGGACCTTAGGATAGAAATAGGTGGTCTTGATGGGCAATCGTTCGCCCTGAAGACTGACGGTGCGGACGTGCTCGACCGTGGCGGGGAGCACGAGGGCCGCCAAAGGAAACTCGCCCGAGGCGATCCCCTCAACGACCTCCTCGACGCGGTGTACGTATTTCGCCTCCGGGCTGCCCGACTGCCCGAGCAGGGTCTCGACCAACAGGCGGTGCAGGATACTCACGCCCAACTCGCGCCACTCCTCATTGTGGTCGTCGGCGACCTCGGCGAGTTTGGAGCGGCCGGCATGGGTCAGCTCCAGGATCGTCCATTGCCGATCCTCGCGGGTGTAGAGGGCCAACGTCCCCTGGTTGCCGCCGGTTTCCAGGTCTTCCCAAACGGCCGGTCCCCGCTCCGGGCCGTGGCCGCCCGGCCGCGCCGTGAAGAAGTCGCCCAGCCGCGCCGCTAACTGCCCGGCGGTCATCGCCGGGACGCCGCGGAACAGGCGGTGGGTCGGGAGAATGACCAGCCCGGGGTCTTCCATGGCGACGAACGTCACAAGGACGTAATTGGCGGGGTGATCGGGGTGGAGGAAGCCCGAGTCGTGGGTCTCTTCCCGGTACTTGCAGGCGGTTTCGTAGCGGTGATGCCCGTCGGCGATGAAGGCCGGCCGTGGCCCCATCTGGGCGGCCACCGCGGAGAGGACGCCCACGTCCGTTACCGGCCAGATGCGGTGGACCACTCCCAGGTGATCGGTGGCCTCCAGGGGAGGGCGGCCCGCAACGGCCGCTCCCAGCAGATCGTACGTCTCCTGCTTGGGGTCCGAGTAGAGGGCGAAGATCGGGCTGAGATTCGCCTTGCAGATCATCGTGAGCATCAGCCGGTCGAGCTTCGGCTGCGACATCGTGTGCTCGTGCGGGAAGACCTGGCCCTCGCCGAACCGGGAGAGCCGCATCCGGGCCATGAAGCCGCGGCGGACGTGCGACCGCCCCTCGAGGCGGAACTCCTGGTGGTAGACGTAGATCGCCGGGTCGGCCTCCTCGAAGAGCACCCCCTCGGATCGCCAGTTCCTGAGGAACCGGGCCGCCCGGGTGTAGCGGTTGTCGACTTCGTCGTCCCCCGGCTCGATGCGATTCAGCTCCAACCGGACGACGTTGCAGGGGTGCCGCTCATAGAGTTCCTTTTGCAGCTCCGGGCCGATGACGTCGTAGGGCGGGGCCACGACGTCGCTCAGGGAGCCGACGTGTCCCAGGTCGTAGCGGATTCCGCGGAAGGCTCGTATTTCGGGCATGCGAAGAAATGACTAATGACCAAGGGACAATGACCAATGACCAAGGGACAAGGAACAAGGGCCAATGACCAAGGGACAAGGGACAAGGGACAAGGAACAGCGACGTCCTTGGTTGGTCCTTGGTCATTGGACCTTGAACCTTGGTCATTCAGTAGCGGTAGTACTCGGGCTTAAAGGGACCGGCCGCGGAAACGCCGAGGTACTCGGCCTGCTTGGGCGTGAGCCTGGTGAGCTTGGCGCCGAGCCATTCCAAGTGCAGCCGGGCCACTTCCTCGTCGAGCTTCTTGGGCAGGACGTGTACGCCCACCGGGTACTTCTCCGGCTCGGTCCAGAGGGCCAGTTGGGCCAGCACCTGGTTGGTGAAGGAATTGGACATTACAAACGAGGGATGCCCCTCGGCGCAGCCCAGATTCACCAGCCGGCCCTCGGCCAACAGGAGGATCGAGCGGCCGTTGGGGAGCGTGTACTGATCCACGAGCGACTTGATGTTCGTCCGCTTGATCCCCGGGGTCTTGCCGAGCCATCCCACGTCGATCTCGACGTCGAAGTGCCCGATATTGCAGACGATCGCGCCCTCGGGCATGGCCGCGAGATGCTCGCCGCGGATGACGTCGCAGCAGCCCGAGGCGGTGATGAAGATGTTGCCCTGCGGGGCGGCCTCCTCCATCGTGGTCACTTCATACCCTTCCATCGCTGCCTGGAGGGCGCAGATCGGGTCGATCTCGGTGATCAGCACGCGGGCCCCATAGGACCGCATCGACTGGGCACAGCCCTTGCCCACGTCCCCGTAGCCGCAAATGACCACCACCTTGCCGGCGACCATCACGCCAGTGGCCCGCTTGATCCCGTCGGCCAGCGACTCGCGGCAGCCGTAGAGGTTGTCGAACTTGCTCTTGGTGACGGAGTCGTTGACGTTGATGGCCGGGACGGCCAGCTCGCCCCGCTCGTGCATCTGGTAGAGGCGGTGGACGCCGGTGGTGGTCTCTTCGGAGAGCCCGCGGATGCCCGGCAGAAGGTGGCGGTACTTCTCGCCGTGGACGATGGCGGTCAGGTCGCCGCCGTCGTCGATGATGAGCTCCAGGGGATGGCCATCGGGGAAGATGAGGGTCTGCTCGATGCACCAGTCGTACTGGGCGTCGGTCTCGCCTTTCCAGGCATAGACGGGGATGTTTCGGGCGGCGATGGCGGCGGCGGCATGGTCCTGCGTGGAGAACTTGTTGCAACTGCTCCAGGTCACCTGGGCCCCGAGTTCCATCAGGGTCTCGATCAGGACGGCCGTCTCGATGGTCATGTGGAGGCAGCCGGCGATGCGGGCGCCGGCCAAGGGCTTGGTCGGGCCGTACTTGGCGCGAAGCGCCATCAGTCCCGGCATTTCCTTCTCGGCCAGCTTGATCTCCTTGCGCCCCCAGTCGGCGAGCGAGATGTCGGCGACCTTGTAGAAGAGTTTCGTTTCAACCTGAGACACAGGGACCTCCATGGGCAGTGGGCAGTAGGCAGTAGGCAGTAGGCAGTAGGCAGTAGGCAGTAGGCAGTGGACGCCGGGCAGCCGGCGATTGAATCCGCCCATCATACGCGCGGAAAGGGCGGGACGACAAGACCTCGGGCCCCCCCCCTTCCTTCCGGGTTCGACGACTAAGGCTTCGGCCACTTCGGGGGATGCGCCTCCAACGCGGCCTCTGCCTCTCGGACGAAGCGGCGAACCAGATCGGCGTCCTTCCGGCCCGGAGAGGACTCTACCCCGCTAGAGGTATCCACCGCGTGGGGGCGAACCTGCTCGATGGCCTGAGCCACGTTGTCGGGCGTCAGCCCTCCGGCCAGCACTAATGGGGGGTGCCAATCTTCAATCGGATAGGGCTCCAGCTTCGACCAGTCGGCCACTCGGCCGGTTCCCCCGTAGTGCCCGGACACGAAGGAATCGATCAGGCATAGGGCGGGAACGCACTGAAGCGCCCGGCAACGGTCGAGATACTCGGCGATCGGCGCGAGCCCCTCCGATCCGAGGCGGAAGGCCCTCATCGTCGGACGCCCTGCCAGTTGGCCGAGATACTCGGGCGGCTCATCGCCGTGGAGTTGGATGAGGTCGAGGCCCAGGCGCTCGAAGGCCGCAATTACTTGCGCAGCCGGCCAGTTGACGAAGAGCCCGACTTTCTTCACGCGGTTTGGAACGGCGGCAATGATCGCCTCGGCGGTTTCCAGCGAGACGCATCGCCGGCTTGCCGGGTAGAAGTTGAGTCCGATGGCGTCTGCCCCAGCCTCGGCGACCATCAGGGCATCGTCGACCCGGGTGATGCCGCAGATTTTGATCCGGAACATGAGTAGGCGGTAGGTGGTAGGTGGTAGGTGGTAGGTGGGGGGGATTGGTGGTAGGTGGCGTTTGGCGAGAAGTCCCACTGGTATAGTAGTTGGGCACGCGTGGAGTGTCGAGCGGCGGAGAGCGGAGAGTCGAGGGTCGAGAGTCGAGAGTCCAGAGCTGAAAGCTGGTGGCTGGCTGCTTTGCACGCCGGGGCCGCGAGTTCAGACACGCTCTCAAGCTCCAGAGCGTGCTGGGCCGATGTCGAACCTGTGGGATGGTCTGCGCTCGGGCTCTGTCGGCACGGAGGGCCCGGCCGACTGTACCCCGGAGAATCGCTTGGAAGCTCGCCCGGTCAGCCATCGGGATATGGAATGTCCCCAGTCTTGAGCAGTTGGCTCCGAACGCTGCGGATGGGCCGATCCTTGGGCCTACGGATCGGCCTCTGTGTGCTGGCGTTCGCGGTGACGGGGCTGGCAATCTACGGGCTTGGGGAGAAGCAGACCCAGGGCAGAGCGCCCACGGCGGCGAAGGCCGTGGTTCAGTTGCCGCTTGCGGCGGCAACCCGGATCGCGGCCACGCGAACTGCGGACGGCACGCCGCTTTCGACGTCGGCGGTGCGGGAGGAACTCGTTGCCGAGGCGAATCTGGCGCGTGCGCTGGCTCATAAGGGGGGATCTGGTGATTCTTCCGACGCTGAATCGCGTGTCGCAGGGGCCGGGGCAGACCCGCGCGGGATTGCCCGGGACCTCCAAGTGAGTGTGGATGAGGACTCCCCTTCTGGGACCTACCGGGTCTCCATTGCGTACGCCGGCCAAGACCCAGGGTTCTCCGCCCGGTTGGTCAACGCGTTGGCCGAGCAGTATGCCAAGGACTTCCGCGATCGGCTCCAGCAGGGCGTGCGGGAGGCTGCCGAGGAGGCCCGTCGGGCGTCCGAACGGGCCAAGGGGGTCTTCGCACGGTTGAAGAGCGAGTTGGACGCGCTTGCGGAGGTTCGTTTCCAAGCCCAGAAAGCCGCGACCCCGCCGGCCGGATCCGGCCCCGGAGCAGCCGCCTTGCCCGGACGTGTGCCAGGCAGGAGCCCGTCCCGGGCAGTGAAGCCCGCGCCGGCCCGGACGATGGTGGACAATCCGGAGTGGGTCGAGAGAACTGGGGCGTTGGGGGGGCTCCAACGACGTCGCTCGATGCTCCTGGAGGATCGGACGCCATTGCACCCGGAGGTCCAGGAGTTGGAACTTCGCATCGCGAGGCTCGGGCAGGAGTTGGAGGCCATCCCCCGCAAGGTTGAGGACAGGATGGCTCGTCCCCCTTCTGAGCCCGAGTCGGAGACCTCCGAGCCGCCTCGTCTTCACACCCGAGAGCCGGCAGACCGGGACGTGGCTGCGGGGCCGGGGGGCCTGGAACGGGACGCCGAGATGCTGCGTGCCTTTCGCGCCGAGAGACAGCGGTTGCAGGATGCCGCGGAGGAGGTGGAGCGGCTTGTTGGCCAGGAGCGGGACGCCACGGAGACGGTATTGCGCCTGCCGCAGATCGAGGTGCGGCGGGCAAACGGCCCGGAGACGGCCCCGGCAGCCAGGCCGTCGGTGCGCTGGCCGTGGGCCGCGATTTTGGCGGCGTTGGGGGCCGCTGCGGGCGTGGGCTTGATCTCCCACGGCGCTTCGATCGACCCGCCGCTTCGCAGCGCGGCCGAGGTGAAGGCCAGCCTGGCCATTCCTCTTGTGGCGACGATTCCGGCGGACGCCTCCGATCGCCCGGCGCAATGGCCCGGCGATTGGACTGCCGACCGGTCGCTATGGATCGTCTTGGGGATGTTGGTGATCGTCGTGTGTACGCTGGTCGTTTTGCGGCTAGGCGGGTGGATTTGAAGTCAAGGAAGGTCGCCGGCGTCAGGGATGAAAAGGGTCATGTACGAAGCCTTCTTCAGTCTTGCGAAGCGGCCGTTTGCCCCGGTCCCTTGTCCGGATCAATACTATCCGTGCGCGACGATCGAGGCGGCGCGGCAGACCCTGGCCCGCTGCATCGCGCGGGCGGAAGGGCCGGCGATGGTGATCGGGCCCTCGGGGACGGGGAAGACCCTGCTTTGCCAGGTGCTTGCCGAACAATTCAGAGGGCAGTTTCAGGTCGTCGCGTTGACGGGCGCGGGGCTGGGCACGCGGCGCGCGTTGTTGCAGGCGATTCTCTACGGTCTGGGCCAGCCTTACCGGGGCATGGATGAAGGCGAGCTGCGGTTGGCGCTGGTGGACCATTTGTGCGGCGGGAGGCAGGAATGTCTGCCCTCCGCGGGAATGCTCCTGTTGGCGGACGAGGCCCATGCGATGCCGCTGCGGCTCCTGGACGAACTCCGCACGGTCGCCAACATAGTACGCGACGGGCAAGCGCGGGCGCAGATCGTCTTGGCCGGCGGCCCAGTCCTGGAGGAGCGCCTGGCCAGTCCGAAGCTCGAGTCGCTGGCCCAGCGGCTTGTGGCCCGGTGCTACCTGGAGGCCCTGAACCGGAGCGAGACCGAGGCTTACATCCACTCGCAGATCGAAAAGGCGGGGGGACGCGCAGCGGAAA
>CAYGZA010000174.1:0-14085 GCA_964354135.1 uncultured Planctomycetaceae bacterium | reverse complement strand
GGCTCGCCGCTCCGCTGTTCCGTTCATCCCGAGTATCGGCTATGGAGACCGAGGGCCGCGGGCCGCAGGCACGCTGGAAAGAAGGGAAACGTCTCCCCTGGCAACCCTGAGGGAGGCCAAACGGCGTCGGCGGGCCCGGGGAGTGGACGGCTTGGACCTCGGGGATTGAAAGGACGCAGGGACGATCTGGCTGAGGGTGGAAATCACCTCGGCCAAGGCCGTGCCGCGCTACCTGGTGTGCGATCACGGACGGCAATTCTGGTGCGACGGGTTCAAGGCTTGGTGCCAACGTAGGGGCATCCGCCCCCGATTCGGCGCCGTCGGCAAGTACGGCAGCCTGGCGGTGATTGAGCGGCTGATACTGACCACGAAGCGGTTGCTCGGTCTGCTGCCGTTGCTTCGGCCCCGACCCTGTCGGCCAACGGCTGCTAGGGCTGGTTGGCCAGTCGTTTCTCGATGTCTTCCAGGGCGCCGCCGTTGGTCTCGGGCATAATCTTCCAGGCGAACAGAAGCTGCACGACCATCATCGCCGCAAAGAAGCCGAACGCGCCGGCGCAGGAGGCCTCGGCGATGACCGGGAACGTCCAGGTGACGGTGGCCGCCATGACCCAGTGGATGAACCAGCCCAAGGCCTGGCCCTTGGCGCGGACCGCGTTGGGGAAGATCTCGGAGATGAACACCCAAATCACCGAGCCCTGGGAGAAGGCGAAGAACGCGATATGGCACAGGAGGGCGCCGAGGAGGAACAAGGGCCTGCGAGCGTCGGGGCTGCCCGAGAACTCCAGGGCAACCAAGGCCAGGCACGCCGCCATGCCCGCCGATCCGACGAGCATGAGAACGCGGCGGCCGAACCGGTCGATGACGAACATGGCGGCAATCGTGAACAACAGAATCGTCCCGCCGATGGCGACGGACTGGAGCAAGGCGGAATCGCGGGCCGCGCCGGCCATGCCGAAAATCTTCGGGGCGTAATAGAGAATGGCATTGATGCCGGTGAGCTGATTGAACACGGCCACCGCCGACGCCAGCAACACCGAGCGCCGATAGGCCCGCTGAAACAGCCGATCCTGCAAGCGGCCCGGCCGATCGGCCAGCGACGCCTGGATCGCGGCCAGCTCGCGATCGACGTTTTCTTCGCCGAGCTGCTGGAGCGACCTTCTTGCGTCGGCCGGCCGCGCGATCTTCACCAGCCAGCGGGGGCTCTCTGGAATTCCGAAAATCAAGAGGAAGAAGACTGCCGAGGGAAATGCCGCCAGTCCGAGCATCCATCGCCAGGCCACGTCGAAGTCGACGCACCGCGCAACCACGTAGTTCGACACGTAGCAGAGCAGGATGCCGATCACCAGGTTGAGCTGGCTCACGGTGACGAGCCGTCCACGGAGGTGCGGGGGCGAGATCTCCGCGATGTACATCGGCGACACGACCGACGCCCCGCCGATAGCCAGCCCCCCAACGAACCGGGCAGCCAAGAACTCCCACCAGTCTCGCGCCAGGCCGCAGCCGACCGCGGAGACGAAGTAACAGATGGCCAGCGCGAAGAGGGCCTTCTTGCGGCCGAAGACGTCGGCCGGTTTGCCGATGACCACCGCCCCGGCGATCGTGCCGATCATCGCCACGGCCACCGTAAAGCCGAGCCAGAACGAGTCCAGGGCGAACACCTTCTGGAGGGCGTCGTTGGCGCCGGAGATGACCACGGTATCGAAGCCGAGGAGGAATCCTCCGAGGGCCGCGACGACGGCCCCGCGAATGACCGCCCCGTGCCCTGAAGAATCGCGCCCGACGGACTTCATGGAAGTGTCCTCATGATCGGCTCAGAACTGCATGACCTCTCTTGCGGCGTCGACGATCCGGGGCACGTCGGGGCGGTAGGCGTTTTCGAGGACCGGCGTGAAGGGCACGGGCACGTCGGCCGAGGCCACCCGCCGGATCGGACAGCGGAGGTATTCGCCGAACCGCTCCATGATGCCGGAGGCAATCTCCGCGCTGACCGATCCGGTCTTGGGCCCCTCTTCGACGATCACCACGCGGCCTGTCTTCCGCACCGACGCGCCGACGGTGTCGTAGTCGATCGGAGAAAGGCTCCTCAGGTCGATCACCTCGGCGCCGATGCCCTCGGCGTCGAGCTGCCGGGCGGCCTGGACCGAGTAGTGGAGCATGAGGAGCCAGCCGAGGATCGTCACGTCGGCACCTTCGCGGCGCACGGCGGCCCGGTCCAGCGGCACGGTGTAGTCGCCTTCGGGGATGTCGCTGGTGGCATCGACCGCGCCGCTCTCGGCCCGCACGCCCTTGGAGCCGTAAAGGAGCTTGTGCTCGAAGATCATCACGGGGTTGTCGTCGCGGACCGCGGCCTTGAGGATGCCCTTGGCGTCGTAGGCATTGGAGACGGCGACGACCTTGAGGCCCGGCACTCCCGTGAAGTAGCGCTCGAGGCTCTGGGCGTGCTGGCTGCCGCGGCCGGTCGCGCCGACCGGGGCCCGCATGACCAGCGGCACCTTGACCTGCCCGCCCGACATGTAGCGCATCTTGGCGACGTTGTTGACGATCTGATCGAAGGCCAGTAGCAGGAAGTCGCCGTATTGGACGTCGGCGATCGGCCGCAGGCCCATCATCGCCGCGCCGCAGGCGACGCCGAAGAAGCCGAGTTCCGCGATGGGGGTGTTGATCATGCGATCGGGGAATCTCTGTTCCAGCCCCAGGGTCACGGTGAACGCGCCGCCCCACCCGCCCGGCACCGCGATGTCTTCCCCGATGCAGAACACGCGCGGATCGCGCTCCATTTCCTCAGCAATGGCCTCGCGCAGCGCTTCGGCGATCCCCAGGCGTTTGGTCATCGTTTCTCCATTTCTCTGCCGTAGGTCAGGCTTCCAGCCTGACGCGACCTCGATCTTTCAGGATTCCGGGAGGGCGCACGGTCATTTGCTTCATGCGAATACGTCGGTGGTCAGTTCCTGCACGCTCGGCAGCGGCGCTCGCCGCGCGTTTTCGACCGCCCGGTTGAACTGATCGAGGACGCGGGCCTTGATTGCTTCTAAGCCCGCGTTGTCGACGATCCCCCGGCTCGCAAGCACCTGGCCGAATCGTTCGATGGGGTCTCGGGCGGCCCACGCCTCGCGCTCCTCCTTCGGCTGGTAGTGGCAAGGGTCGCGCCGGGAGTGACCTACTTGGCGATAGGTCAAGAGTTCCAGGAGCACCGGCCCCGCTCCTGCCCGGCACTCCTCGGCAGCCGTCTTGGCCGCCTCGTAAACCGCCAGCACGTCGTTGCCGTCGACCTGCTGACCGCGGATGCCGTAGCAGGCCGCACGCCGGGCGATGTTGGCGTCGCGCATGACCTTCGACACGTGGGTGCTCGCGCCGTAGAGGTTGTTCTCGCAGGCGAAGATCACCGGCAGGCCCCAGATGGCGGCCATGTTCACGCCTTCGTGGAACGCCCCCTCCGCCACCGCGCCGTCGCCGAAGAAGCAGGCGACGATCCGGCCGCTCTTTTGCATCTTGAACGCCAGCGCCATGCCGGCGGCCACCGGGATGCCTCCGCCGACGATGGCGATGCCCGGAATCATCCCCTTGGCCATGTTGCCCACGTGCATGCTCCCGCCTTTGCCCTTGCAGCAGCCGGTGGTGGCTCCGAACAGCTCGTCGAGCAGCTCCTGCACGCTCAAGCCCTTGGCCAGGGCGTGCCCGTGGCCGCGGAAGGTCGAGGTGATGAAATCGTCGCTCCGCAGGGCCGCGCACACGCCCACGGCGGTCGCCTCCTGGCCCTGGCACTGGTGGATCGTGCCCGGCATGGTCCCCTCGAGGAAGAGGAACTTGACGCCGTCCTCAAACTGCCGGATCCGAACCATGCGCTCGTAGAGGTCCAGCAAGAACTGCGTATCGTACCGCGCGGCCGCGGCGGCCGAGGCTGCCGCCGCGGAAGCTGGCACGGGCCCTGCGGAAACGCCCCCCGGGGACGCTCCTTCGACTTCCAGCACCGCGATCACGTCGCCCACCGAGACCGACTCGTCGACCTGGGATCGCACCTCGGAGAGCACGCCGCTGACGACCGATTCGACCTCCATGGTGGCCTTGTCGGTCTCGACCTCCACCAGCGGCCCGCCGCGATCGACCTTCTGGCCCGGCTGGACGATCCATCGGACGATCCGGATCTCCGATTCGGTCGTTGCCAGGTCGGGCATTTTCATCTCGACGCGCATGTCCCTCTCCTTCTCGAAACGGCTGACCCTTTACGGACGTTCGGCGAGGAAAGCCCGCGCTTGCTCGGCGGTGAGCACACCGTCGGTCGTGCCGATGGCCGTGGTTGCCGATGCGCCCAACGCGGCGGCGTACCGGAGGGTCTGGGGCATGTCCCACCCGCGCACGATCCCGGTGACGATGCCGGCGGCGAAGGCGTCGCCCGATCCCGAGGGATCGATGCAACGGACCGGGTACGCTTCGGCCTGCCAGCGGTCGCGCCCGCGGGCGGCGAGCGACCCCTCGGCACCGCAGGTGACGATTACGGTTCGAGCCCCCTGGCGCAGCAGCGCCTCCACCTGGTGCGGAGGGTCGGCAACGCCCGTCAGGCGCCGCGCCTCGTCGTCGTTGGGGATGAAGTAGTCGATGTGCGGCAGGAGCGGCCCGAGCCCCTTCATCCCCGAGTAATCCTGGGGCACGACGACGTCGACCACGGTCACGACTCCACGCTGCCGGCAGTAGGCAAGCAGCTCGGCCAGCTCATCGGTGCGAACGGCGGGCATGGCGAACAGCCCGCCCAGGTAGAACACCTTGAGACGGTCGATCCAGTCGTGTCGGATTCGCCGGACGTCGAACCCTGCATTGGCTCCGAAGACGTGGATGTATCGCCGGTCCTGCCCTTCGACCAGCAAGATCACCGTCTTGCTGGTTGGGTGCAAGTCGAGTCGATGAACCTGATCGCAGCCCACGCCCGCCGCTTGGAGGCTTTGCAGGAGCACCTCCGCCGACGGATCGGCGCCGACACAGCCGCAGACCTCGGCGGCAATTCCCTGCTTGGCGAGGTCGATGGCCACGTTGGCCGCACAGCCGCCGGCCTTGGAGGGCATCTCGTCGATCGCCAGCAGCTCGCCTTCGAGCGGGAGCCGCTTCATCGGCCCACAGAACGTATCGGCCACCAGGATTCCCGCGCACCCTACGACCGCCATCACCAGGCCCTCCCGCAGCAACCCAACACCTCGATCCGCTCGAGCACCGCATCGCGCACGGCGAGCCGGCCGGCGACCATCACGTCGCCCGGGCCGCCCAGCCCCAGCACCTCGTGCGGATTGCCCGCATCCTCCGCCAGCACCGCTCGCACTGCCTTCAAGTATCTCTGCTTGAGGTACGTCCCGTAGTTCACTTTGGCCACGCCGAGGCGGATCGCTTCCCTGAGTGATCGGGCTGCGATGCCGGTCCCGCCGTGGAGCACCAAAGGAACTTGGACTCGATCGCGGATGGCGGCCAAGCGGTCCAAGTCCAAGTCCTGCGCGCCGCCGACGTGGACGTGCACGTTCCCGACGCTGACGGCCAGGAGGTCCACGCCCGTCTCTCGCACGAACCGCTCGGCCAGCGCCGGATCGGTGAGCTGTCCGGTGCCTTCCACGCGCCCCGACGCGCCGCAAGGCAGCTCGCCGAGCTCGGCTTCCACCGCGACGTGGCGCTGATGGCAGTGCCGGACGATCCGTTGCACGCGGCGGACGTAATCGTCGTACGATGCGTGCGGGTCGGAGGGCATCACCAGGTTGAACCCGGCCTCGGCCGCGTCCAGAGTCCACGCATCGTTAGGGCATTCATTGAAGATCAGCCCGCAAGGCACCCGCGAAGACTCCGCAGCCGCCTTTCCCGTCGCCCCGTACAGCACCAATCGTTCGGCGGCAAGCCGGCCGTCGCGGCTGAGGAACTCGCCGTTGAAGCCGAGGATCGCCGGCGACCGCGTCGCTTCGGCGGCGTCCAACACGCCTTGGAGCGACTCCAGGTTCCAGCTCTCGAAGTAGCCGAGGGCATAACCGCCCTCGCGGCAGCCAAGCGTCAGGCGATCGATCGACTCAAGCGGCATGATCGTGGTTCGGTTTCGGGGGGGGTTGGGTAGACGCACTTGTGGGCCTCGTCGGCGAAGGCCTTGACAAGCTCCGGCTCCGCCTCGAAGAAGTTGTCGGAGGGGCAGAGGATGTACGCGCCGTTTCGGCCCGCCGCCTCGAAACAGCGCCGGACCTCGGCCCGGGTCTGGTCCACCGAACAACCGTTGAAAAAGTGCCACTGGTCGAACCCGCCGATCATGCAGACGCCCGCCGGGATCCGCCGCCGGGCCTCGGCCAGGTCGGCGTCGCCGCCCATGCCCGGCGGGGTGAAGGTTTCCATCGCATTCGGGCGCATCGCTGCGATGTTTTGCAGGATCGGCATCATGCCGCCGCAGGTGTGATACGAGATCCGCTGGCCGGCGCGGTGCGCCAGGGCAATCAGCTCGGCGTCGTACGGGGCCACGAACTCGTCGAAGAGCCGCGGCGAGATCACGGTCGAAGAAGCCCCGCCCCCGCCGAGCTCAAGGACGTCGTACCGGGCCCCGGCCAGCGACTCGACAAACGCCTTCTTCCGCCGGAACAGGATGCCCAAGAGCTCGTGGACCCAGGCCGGGTCGTCGTGCGCCTCGATGATCAGCCGTTCGACGCCGACCAGGCAGGTGGCGTCCTGCCAGGTGCCGGGCTGGCCGAAAACATCGAAGCAGCAGATGTAGCCGCGCACGAGCCCCCCCTGGCCGAACGCCTCGGCAGTCCGATTCACCGCGGCCACGTCGCACTTTGGGGCGGTGACGTATTGGCCGATCAGGTCGATGTCGCGCTTCTGTTTCACCAGCGGCTCGACCACCCAGGCCGTGAACGGATCGGACTGGAGGACCATGCTCAGCGCGCCCTTGGGCGTGACGAAACGGTAGCGGGTCGTCGGCCGCTTCTGCCCGGGGATCGCCTCGCACTGCACGCGCCAAGCGTCGGTCGCGATCCGCCGGCTCTCCAGGAAGCCCGGCTCCCCCTGGTCCGGGTCGTAGTACTCGCCGCGGGCCGGGTCGGGGCGGTGTGGCACGGTATACGTGATCGGGTCCCAGCCGCAGGCGTCGAAGAACTCCGCCTCCGACATGCCCCCCATGCTCACGTTCAAGAAATGCGGCATGAGAAAATGCGTGGTCACCGGAAGCCGGTCCGGCACGCCGCCGTCCAGCGCGATCAGCATCCGCTCTTTGGGAGTCATAGTCATTCACCGCACGTTCATCAGGCAGAACGCGTCCACTTCATCGCTGCCGCTCCTCAGCGCCAGAAGATTTCTCGATTGCCGAAGACCACCCGTACCAGAATGGCCGCGTATTCGCAGTACTTCTGTGCCCCGGCAGGAACAACCGTGCCGTTGGGTTGCGGATGATACCGCTCGCGCCAATAGCCGTCGGCCTTGGCGGCCCGGCATACCTTGCGGACCGACTCTACCAGGCGTTCGCGCGCGTGCATGCGCCCACAGGCGGTCGCCTCCACGTACCAAACGCGCCCCATCGCCGCCACGTCGTGGACCGGCGAGACCTGGAACGGCACCGGTTCGTTGTATTCCCACTTCTCGTACGCGAAGGGTTTCGTGACGGGCTGCGTCGGCATCCCGCCGAGCCAGAATCCCGGCTCCTTCAAGAGCCGCGACCAGACCAGTTCGAGCTGGCGCCCGGCCGCGAGGCCGAACGCAACCGCCGCCCAGTTCACGTCCGACAGCCCGTGCGAATCGACCAGCCCGCGCTCGGCGTGAACGTACTCGCCGAAGTGGTCCTCGCGCCAGAAAGCGGCCGCGAAGTCCTGCGCCAGCTTATCGGCGTGGGCGGCCCAGGCGGCCTCGCTCGCTTTGTCTCCGGCCGCACGGAACAAGCGGGCCAGCTCGCGGAAGGCGTGGACGGCGTAGCACTGGGTCACGCCGTCGCAACCGTAGCGAGGCGGCAGTTCGATGTAGAACCCCGAGCCGCCGATCAGCCCGCTCCGGTTCTGCCGGCTCAACAGGTACTTTGCGGCCGCTTCGATCGACGGGAGTCTCTCTCGCAGCCACGGCAGCGACTTGGTGGCGTCGAAGATCTCCGCAGCCGTGAGGAGGTAGCAGGTGGGCCCCAGGGTGCTAAGCGGATTGGCTTTGGGCTGCCAATGCACGAACAGGCCGATCCACGTCCGCGTCGCCTGGCTGGAAGCCGGCAGGCCTTCGCGTCTTGGCGGCTTGTAGGTGAACACGTCGTCCGGGTGCTTCAGGCCGCTGAGGCAACCCTTGTCCGGTCTCGTGTCGCCCGAAAAGATGGCAAACGGGACGTTGCCGTCCTTCCGCTGGGATGCCCGCACGAACTCGAAGTAGTCGAGGACCAAGCGCGTGCGGCCGAGGAGAAGATATGCCCCGGCCATCTGCCACGAATCGAGCCCCGGCCAGGTTGCGCCGCCATAACCGACGCCATCGGCACAGATGTTGAAGTAGCCCGGGTAGAGCGTCTCCACCGCCGCCGGCATCAGGTTCTTGGCGATCGCGGCCTCCACTCCGGCGCGTATTTCCGGGTCCGCAATGCCGCGAACCAGAGACGGCACCTCCAGGGGCGCTTCGCCGGCCCACAGACTATCGGACATGAGGCCCAACCCGGCCGCCGAAGCAGCCCCAATGCCGGCCGCCCCGGACCGCAGGAGAAGAACACGACGCGAGAAACGCGATTCATCAGTCATGGGCATCTCCAATTCCTTCGCACCGGTCTTAACGGCTCACAGTCTTGAGGGGTCGAATCCGGAACTTGATGGTTTTGATCTCGAACGGGTGAAGATCGAGCTGCAGCGTGTTATCGGTCACCGCCAGCTTGCGCCCGGGGTCCTCCATGAGATTGACCTCTTCGGCCGTGACCACCTGGGCCGAGATCCGGATCTTCGCGGCGGCGGGCTTTCCGGCCGCTTCGTAGACCCGCAGCACGGCGGACCCGTCCGGGCCGGGCTTGAGCGCGGAGACGACGACGTTCTGCGGGGCGATGTCCAGGAACCCCCAGCGACCGGGCAGCTCGCCCGACTGCGTGGCCATGGTGCAGGCCAAGAGCGGATGGTTGAACTCCAGCCCCTCGCGATAAACGGCCGCCTCGCGCCAGTCGCCGGCATGGGGAACCAGGGCATAATCGAACGTCAGCTCCTTGCCCAATTCCAGGCCGGAATCGGACGACATGCCCGGCTCGTAGCCGCCGCCGAAGCCGTAGGCCACGATCCGCGTGCTCCGCAAGAGCGAGAGCATCATCGTGCCGCCGGTGACGACGTTGCCGGGCAGGCCGCGGTTGAGCAGGGCAACGCCCCTCTGGCCGTTGCCGTAGTCGATCCAGTTCTGCGCGGGGAACTCGATTGCCGCCGGACGCTGGATTGCCCCGAATGGGATTTCGTGGACGCTTTGGCCGTCGCGGATCGACGTGGGAAACAACACCCGGTAGCGGACGAACTGCTCCTGGTTGACGATCTGCGTGCGGATGTCGATCCGCCGCAGTCCGGCGTAGAGGCGGACCGTTGTGGCGAAGCTCCCCTTGGTGCCGAAGGGATGCGCGACCTTGAACTCGGAGACGACCGGCCCCCGACTCACCGTGCCCCGCGGGGCGGCCTGCTCGCTACTGAACACGGCCTTGCCCGGCTGCGGCACGACGACCTGGGTCTTCATGGCGATGCGGCTGCCCCCGTCCAGCGGCCGGTAGGGCTCCCACAGGTCGCCGCGGTCCTCCTCTCGGGCCACGACGTTGCCGGGACCGCCGAGGGCTTCCCAGTTGTCGGCCTTCACGAGCAGCCGGGTGATGGCACCGCCGGCAGGATTGACTTCGACGCGGTAATACTCGTTTTCCAGGACCGGCTCCGCCTGCGGCTTGGCGGCCGCAGCGGCAGGCGACCGCAGCGGAATCAGCCGAAAGACGGAGTAGCCCAGCGGCGGGACATCGCGGGCCACAAAGGCAACCTCGGCCCGCAACAGGGCGCCGTTGGCGTAGCGATGGCTGCTGAGCGACTGGACCGGCACGGCCTGCCCGTCGGGCCCCACCAGACGCACGTCCGCGACGTCGCCTTCAGCGAAGCCCACGTTGGCCACCGCAATGTCGGTCCGTGGCCAGCCGAGCGAGTTGAACACCGCGACCGGGATGCCCTCGCCCCGGGTGTTGATGCGAGCCGAGAAGCTCCGCCACCTCGTTTGGACCTCGTCGTCGGCGATCCGCTTGGAGAAATCGTAGCCGCGGATCGTGTCGTCGTAGACCCGGTCCGTCATCACGCCGGACATGAGGTCGTGCGTCTGGTTGAAGAGCATCGGCTCCCATCCCCGCCAAAGCACCTCCTCATCGGCCGGCACGCCAAGCCAACGGCACAGCACGCCCAGCTTCTCGGCCGTGGTGAGCAGGCGCTCGAGGTCCCTCGTCCTCTGTTTCAGCTCGATCCGGCTGCTGTATGCGCCCTGGAAGATAGGATTGAGGTCGCCGCCAATGACGGGCCGATCGGCTCGCTGGGCGACGAGGGCCTCGAAATCCGTGGGCACGGCGATCCGCAGCTCGAAGGGGGCGTTCGGCTGGCGATTGAACTGCTCGACCAGGGCCGGCACGTGTTCCTCGGGCTCGCAGACGTCGGCCCCCGCCAGTCCCGCGCGGCCGCGTCCGCGGGCAAAGGGGGCCAGCGCGTCGAACCGCCCCTTGAAGAAGTCGGTGAACGCCGGCAGGGTGTTCGGGGAGCCGTAGGTATGGGCGTAGCCGTGCGGCAGCCAGAATGCGGGGATCCGCGAGCCGTCGATCCCTTCCCAGAGGAATTCCGATGGGGTTTTCCAGTCGGCCACGCCGCGGAAAAACCAGAACGACTTGTACCCGCCCAGCTTCAATAACTGCGGCATCTGCGGATGATGCCCGAAGGTGTCGAGCTGCCAGCCGACGGTCACGTCGACCCCCAACTTCTTGCGGAAATACCCCTTGCCGTAGAGCACCTGGCGCACGAACGATTCGCCGCCGGGCATGTTGACGTCGGGCATCACGTCGAAGCCGCCCACGATCGCCAGCCGCCGCTGGTCGACAAACTTGCGAAACGCCGCCTCCTCTTCCGGGTAGCGCTCCAAGAAAGGCTTCACGTAGCAGGCCTGGTCGAGGACGAAGCGGTAGTTGGGGTGGGCCTTCAGCAGCTTGAGGGCCCGGACGATAATAGGCAGCCCCATGTCGAGGTATTCTTCGCGGGTCTTGAAGACCGCTCCCTCCCAGTGCGTGTGGGGAATGAAGAAAAAGACGTCCTTCGCGGCGGGCGGCGGACCGGCCGGCTCGGCAGACACAGCATCGTGGCAGCACCAGAGCGCAGCCGCCGCAAGGCCCAGCAGAACTCCACGTGGCACGAAACCGCTGGCAGTAGTCATCATGGGTCCGACTCCTTTTTCATGCGCTCCCGCAGGACGGATTCGTAATCCGCTCAGGACGGAATGGAAGTCCGTCCTACAGGTGGATCATTTCCCGCCGCGTGTCTAACTTGAAAAGGCATCGGGCGCAGCCCCCACAGGCATCGAGTTCCCCGCCGCGACCCGCACGACCACGCCGCGCTGCTCCACGAGCGCCAAGTCGGCGGCCGTCGTGCCCGCGTCGGTGATCACCTCGTCGATCTGGCGGATGTCCAGCACCTTGCACAGGGCACGCTGTCCGAATTTCGAGTGGTCCACCAGCAAGGCCACCCGCGCTGCCTGCTCCGCGATGATCTGCTTGATGCGGAAGGTGGCGATCGACGACTCGAACGTCCCCTCCTCCGGCAGAAACCCTTTGGTGGAGAGGAAGGCGACGTCGACGAAGAACCGGCGCGCGGCTTCCTCGGCCGTCGGGCCCACGAAGCACGCGCTGGCCGGATCGAACTGCCCACCCAGGCTGAGGATCGTATTCTCCGTGGCCCGACCGAACTCCATGCAGACCAGCGCCGAATGGGTCACGACGCTCAAGCCCCGGAGTTTCTCGGCCAGGTGCCGAGCCAGGACGAGACAGGTGGTGCTGCCGTCCAAGAAGATCGTCTGGTGCGGCTGGATCTGCCGCACGACCTCGCGGGCGATCTGTTCCTTCTGGGCCCGATGGATCGGCAGGCGCTGCTGGACGGCCGATTCGTAGAAGTGCTTGGGGGCGTGGGCGGTCTGGACGCCCCCGAGGCTCTTGATCAACCCACCCCGCTGGACCAGTTTGTCCACGTCGCGACGGATCGTCATCTCGGAGACGCCCAGCAACTGGGCCAAGTCCTGGTACGAACAGGCCCCGACCGCCCCCAGATGCTCGACGATCGCGTGCTGGCGTTCCGATTGATTCATCGTGTACTCTCGGCAGTCGGTTGCGAACGGCATCCGAGCCGTTTCGTGGTGTCCCCGGAGACGCCGCCTTTCTCGGAATGCCACAAACGACATTCTCTTCCCGAGACGCCACAGGGGGCGTTCTCTACAGCGGTCCAGCCAAACGACAAGTCCCCGTTTAGCTCCCCATTTGGCCGACGCATGGCACCAGGATAGCAGACGGAGATGTTACACATCAACAGACGGAGTGAGAGATTATTTCATGATCTGGGGCTGGTGTGATAAAAAAAGACGTACTGGGGTACATAGAAGGACCTTTGAACCCCACAAAACGTAGTATATCTGGGTGGCACTGGTGTCTCGCCAGTGCAGGCACGAGGCACGGGCAGAGAATGCCCGTGCGAGCCAAATGGCCGACATTGGGGGGCTATGCCAACCCGTAGGTAGAGAGTGTTCTGCGGAGCTTGGCCTCTTCCGCGTTGGAGAGCGGTGTGAGCGGCATCGGACGGCGAGGCGCACACCGGTCCGCAGGCAACGGGCTCGGGCACGGACTCGGTGAGGGCCTCGTCGAGCGCCAGCAGCTCCTCCGACGGCCCGTCGCAACTGAGAGTAAGCTGCTCCAGGTCGATCCGCAGACGGCCGCCGGCGGCTCCCTGCCGCAATTGGACTGGAAGCACTCGGACGGCGACGGCCAGTTGGTGCTTGCGATGACGTCGTCCGCCAAGCCGGCCGCCGCGCGGCTGTGGGTCGCCCACGCGCCGACCAAGGACTTCCGCCCCGCGAAATGGCGGCCCCAGCCGGTGGAAGAGAAGTCCGGCGGGCTGGTCGGCCGCGTGGCCAAGCCGCGGCAGGGCCACGTGGCCCTGTTCGGCGAGGCGCAGTTCGACCTTGAGGGTCTCTCCTATTCTCTCACGACCCTCGTGCGGTGGGAGTGAGCGGCACTTGCCGCACTCGCGTCCCGCGTACAAGGCCGACATCGCCGAGTTGACGCGGGCCGCCGCGCCGCGGAAAGGGCGCAAATCTGTTGACATGGGTTATTGCCCAAGTAGACTACGGGCATCTGCTTGTTCGAGGCACGGCCCGCCTCTACTAGGGGGAGAGCGCCATGAACGCCCGAAGTGACGACCGGCGTGCGCTGCCCCGATCCTCCTGGAAGTCTTCGCAAACCCGCCACGCCGACCCCCTGTCGGCCCGGCCGGCGGTTCACGGGAACTCGGAACAACTCGTCCAGAGGAGGCAAAACCATGCGCAGACTATGCACGCTCTCTGACGGCTTCAGCAGACTCGGCAGGCGCCCGCGGCTTGGCGGCACGCGTCAGCACCGCAGCCCTCCGGGCCATCGGCTTGCCCGGCTTGAACCGCTTGAAGCCCGCACGATGTTGAGCCTGGGCGATCTCTTGCAGACGCTCAACAATCCCGGCGTGGGGGGCGGTTTTGGCTCTTCCGTGGCGGCGTCGGGAAGCACAGTGGTGGTCGGTGCGCCTGGCTCGGACGTGGCCTACGTCTTCGACGCGCCCACCGGCGACCTGCTCCATACGCTCAGCAATCCCACGGCGACCGATGACGAGTTTGGCGCCTCCGTGGCCATCTCAGGTAGCACCGTCGTCGTGGGAGCCCCCGTCTGGGGCGAGCGTGCCGTCTCGGCCTACATCTACGATGCCACCACGGGCGATTTGCTCCACACGCTCAGTGACCTGTTCGTCGGTCCGACGATCGGCATGTCCGTGGCCGTCTCGGGGAGCACCGTGGCGGTGGGGTCGGCCGATGTTCCCTGGGTCGGGATCTTTGACGCCACGACGGGCAACCTCCTTCGGG
>CAYGZA010000173.1:0-14138 GCA_964354135.1 uncultured Planctomycetaceae bacterium | reverse complement strand
CGGCGTGATCGTGGCCGGCTGCCTGGCGGAGCGCGACAAGGAAGGGCTCCTGGAGCAATGCCCCGGGGTCGACTCGGTGGTGGGGGTGTTTGGCCGGGAGGAGATTGCCCGGGCTGTCGGGCGGGTCACTGAAGGCGGTGCTCACGGGGCTCGGGAGAACACCGTGTTTCGGCCTGCTCCCGCGTGCCCCCTTCCGGATGGGGACAGGCTGCGGCTCACGCCCCGCCACCTCGCCTACGTGAAAATCGCCGAGGGGTGCGACCGGCTGTGTACGTTCTGCTCCATCCCCAACATGAGGGGAGGATACGCCAGCAAGCCGATCGACCAGGTCGTGGCCGAGGCCGAGCAGTTGGCCGCCGACGGGGCCCGGGAACTGATCCTCATTGCCCAGGACACCAGCTTCTACGGCCTGGAGCGTGGCGGCGAGCCGCAACTGGCGCGGCTCTTGGTCCGCTTGGAGGAAGTGAAAGGGCTGGAGTGGATCCGGCTCATGTACCTCTACCCGATGCACTTCACGGACGAGCTGGTCGAGGTGTTGGCTTCCGGCCGCAAGGTATTACCCTACCTGGACTTGCCGCTTCAGCACGTCAACGACACCATCCTGCGGCGAATGAAGCGGCAGGTAACCCGCAAGGAGACCGAACGGCTCTTGGACCGGCTCCGCACGCGGATCGCGGGGCTCGTGCTGCGGACCACCCTGATGACGGGGTTTCCCGGGGAGACGGAGGAGCAATTCGAGGAGCTGTATCGGTTTGTGGTCCAGCGGCGGTTTGAGCGGCTGGGGGTCTTTGTGTACTCGCTCGAGCCCGACACACCGGCCGCCCGGCTGCCGGGGCGTTGTCCGCCGGAGGTTGCCCAGGCCCGGCACGACCGGCTGATGGCCGCCCAGCAGAAGATCGCCTTCCGGTGGAACCGGTCGCAAGTCGGGCGGCAATTGGATATTCTGATCGACAGTTGCATTCCCGGCGAGACGAACGCCTTTGTGGGACGGAGCTACGCCGACGCCCCCGACGTGGACGGGGCGGTTTACGTGACGGGCGAGGGCCTGGCCCCCGGCCGGTTGGTTCCGTGCGAGATCGTGGCCGTCCGAGACTACGACTTGGTGGCCGTAGCGGTGGGCGATCCGCGTTAGCAAGGAGAGACCATGTCGGTTCGCGCCGATCGAGCCAGACGCCTCTGGGCGACCGCCTTTAACCTCCCGAATCAACTGACCGGCCTGCGGCTGATCCTGGCGGTGATCATGTTCTGCCTGATCGCCGCGGAGTCGTACCTGGTGAGCATGGTGCTCTTCGTCATCGCCGCGGGAACCGATTGGCTGGACGGGTACTTCGCCAGGAAGTGGCACCAGATCACCGCCCTGGGCCGGATCCTGGACCCCTTCGCCGACAAGGTGATCATCTGCGGGACGTTCATCTTCCTGGCGGCGATTCCGGAAATGGCCAAGGTCCCGCTGGGCTTGCGGGCCTGGATGGTGGTGGTCTTGGTGGGGCGCGAGCTTCTGGTGACGGCGCTGCGGAGCTTCATCGAAGACCAGGGCTCCGATTTCTCCGCGAACACGTCGGGCAAGGTGAAGATGGTCGTGCAGTGCATTGCGGCCCCGACGTGCCTGGTGTACCTGGATTCCATCAGCGACGGCGGCACGGCCCCCGCGTGGCTGACGTGGACCTTGGTGGTGTCGGTCTGGTCCGCAGTGATCCTGACGGTCTACTCGGGGCTGATCTACGTGGTGGCGGCGGTGCGGCTAGTGCGGAGTAGCGAATGAACGAGCTGGCCGGCCCGGAAGCCCCGCCCTGGTTGGAGCCGCTTTCCCTGCTGATCCTGGTGGCCACGTTGGCGCCGTGGGTCTGGATGGCGCGGCGTCTGCTGGCCCACAAGCCGATCCTGCCCTACGAGCCGCGGCGCCCCGTGCCTTGGGGGTTCGTCGACCTCTTGCCCGTCTGGTTTTGGGTCGCGATGTTGGTTTGGGCGGCGTTCGAGGAGCATGCTCGGCTTGAGACGGAGCCGCGAGCCGCGGCCGAGGTCGGCGCCGACCGGGAGTCCGAGTCGCAGCATACCCTGGTCCGGGTCTTGGAGGCAGATCCCAGCATTCCGACGCTGATCGTCTGTATGCTCACCGGCGTTGTCGTCGCCCCGATCGTCGAGGAGTTCTTATTCCGTGTCCTGTTGCAGGGATGGCTGGAGGCCGTGGAACGCCGCCTGCGGCGGAGAATCGGGGTCTTGCGGCGCGTCGTTCCGGGCGTGCTGCCGGTGTTGATCGGGGCAGTGGTTTTCGCGCTCCCGCACTACCGCGAGACCGATCCGGCGGCCACGACGCCGCAAGTCGGCGACCTCCTCCTCAACGCCGGGGCCTCCGCGCTGCTAATGCTCATCGGCCTCTGCCTGGTGAGGATCCGCGCCGGGGCCACCTGGAAGGACGTCGGCTTCGATCGGACGAAGCTTTGGGCCGACGTGCGGGTCGGGCTGGTCGCGGCGCTGGCCGTCCTGGGGCCGATCTACGTGATCCAGTTCTGCGTGAAGTTGTGGCTGATGCCGGGGCGCGTGGCGGCCGACCCGATCACGCTTCTCTTCTTTGCGGCGGTGCTGGGAACGCTCTATCTCCGGACGCACCGCATCGCTGCGGCCGTCACGCTCCACATGGCCCTAAACGGCACCAGTCTCCTGGCGGCCTGGTTCGGACTGGCGGGGTAAACGGCGGCGACGACTAGCGGAACTGCTGGCACCAGAAGATCGTGCCACTGGGCGTGCGGAAGGCCGCCACCCCGATCGCCCGGTGGGCGCTGTTGAGAATGTTCGCCCGGTGCCCCGAGGAACGCATCCACGAGCCGAGGACCTCCTGACTGTCCCGCTGGCCCATGGCAATGTTCTCGGCCACCGCGGCCCGAGTGTGCTGAAGCCTCTGGTTGAGCGTCATCCACGTGCAATGGGCCCGGGCAGACTCGACCAACTCGGAATCGACCTCCAAGGCCGGCAGGCCGTAGCGGGCCCGCTCGGCGTTGGTGTACTCGACGATGTTCTTCTCAATGGCAATCAGCGTGACCTTCGGGGGCGTCGAAGCGGGGGCCGGTTGCGCCGGCTTCGACTCCAGGGCGGACTGCGACTCTTTGGCTTGGGCGACGGGCTGCGCGCGGGCCTTCGCCGGCTTCGACGGCGAGGCGGGCTGCGCGGTGGCCTTGGGGGGAGCGGGCTTGGGCGCGGGCTGCGAGGTGTTCTCCAAAAACCACACCAGCGCGCAGAGTGCCAGCTTCAACATCATGATCTCGTCCTCCATTGGCTGACGTCGTGTTGCCGCAAACAAGGACGCCGGCGGCGGAGGCGCACAGCCCGAGCCCGCTGCCGGAGCCTTGACGGTGGGGGTCTCGCGACCCAAGTGTCACACCCGCGATTCTGTCCCGGAGTCCTGGGACAACTTGGGCATCCTGCGGAGACTTTGCGGGTAGGAGTCTTTAGAATAACCACCCGGAACGAGCCTGCAAGGGGCTCGGCCGATCCTCTTGGCAGGTTTGGGCACGGCTTCCAGGCAAAATGGGTGGTACGATCCCTCTGTGGTGCGATCCGCTGGCGTGGGGCACCGCCACGAGGCAGTCCTGCGGGGCAGCCGAAGCCAAGAAGAGCGAAGCCTTCCGAAGTCTTCAAGACTTCGGAGGTCTCTCTGCCACACGCGCACTCCGCCGCTCGGCCAACGCGGCCCGGCAGGAGCCTGACCCTCCCCTGGCGTGGCAATCCGGATTCCGGGAATTACGCAGGCTCATGCCACAGCCGCGAGATCCGCTGCGACAAGTCCTGCGGCGTGATCCCGCGGACGAGAAACCGCTTCTGCGGCGAGGTCTCCCCCGAAACGAGTTCAAGCTGCGATTTGCGCACGCCGAGCTCTTGGGCGAGCAACGCGACGAGGGCCTTGTTCGCTTTGCCTTTTTCCGCGGCTTGGGTGACGCAGACCTTGAGCGCGCCCTCGTGCTCGCCGCGGATTTCGTTGCGCCGGGCCCCAGGGTGGGCGCGGACCGGCAGGATCGTCCCTTCCGAGTGCGGCTCCAGGGAGATCATGCTTCGATCCCTTCAAACAGCGCGGAGCCGATGCGGACGATCGTGGCCCCCTCCTCGATCGCGATCTCGAAATCGCCGCTCATGCCCATCGAAAGCTCGTCCAACGAGACCCCCTCGGGGCAGTTCGCCGCGAGCCGGTTGCGGAGTTCCCGCAAGGCCGCGAAGTCGCGCCGGGCGCGGTCCAATCCGCCTTCCAGCCCCGCCATGCACATCAGACCCCGGATCTCCACGTGCTCCAAGCGGGCCAGCTCGGGCAAGTAGGGCTGGATCTCCTCCGGCTCGAAGCCGTGCTTGGCCGCTTCCGCGGAGACGTTGACTTCCAGAAGGACCGGCACCCGCAGGCCGAGTTCCCCTGCGACGCGATCGACGGCGGCGACCAGCTCGGGGCTGTCGGCCGAGTGCAGCATCTCGACAAGCGGCAGCGTGCGGCGGACCTTGTTGCGCTGGAGCGGTCCGATCATGTGCCAGGCGACGGGCAGGTCCGCAAGCCGCGCGGCCTTCTCCCAGAGTTGTTGCGGGCGGCTCTCGCCCAGGGTGTCGCAGCCCGCCTCGACCAGGGCACGGATTTCCGCCTCGCCGACGGACTTGGTCACCGCCACCAGGTTGACCTGCTCCGCAGGCCGGCCGCTCCGGGCGGCTGCCCCGGCGATCCGCTGGCGGACAGAGGCCAGATTGTCGCGGATTCGGGCGAATAGCTCGGCCATGGCGATCAATCCTCGACCACCGAGATCCGCACGCGGGGGGCGTTGGACAGCACAATGCACGAGGGATAGCGCCGCACGAGGCGCATCAACTCCTCGGGCCGGTTCACGGGGGCCATTTCGAGCTCCTCGACGAGGGATTCCTCGAGGCGGCTGAGCAGGTATACGTCGACCCGATCGAGGGCCTTCGCCAGCTCGGCGGCGGCGAGGGCGTCTTCGGGACAATCCCTGCAAACCTTGTGCAAGGCCGCCTCGCGGGCGCGGCTGCGGGCCAGGCAGCGGACGGCGGGGCCCGGCTCGGCCGCCAACTCGCAGCAGACGGCGATCGCGCCCCCGTCCTCGACCAGGGGGCCGGCCGCTGCCAACGCACGTGCGACGTTCTGCCAGGTCTGGTGGAGAGAACTCCCTTGGATGGCAGCCAACACCAGGCTTGCCTGCCGGGGCACCCACCAGCTCCATGCCGCCTCGTAGAGCTCCCGCCCGCGACGGCGAACCGACGCGAACTGCCCGGCCAACACGTGGAGGATTTCGTCGCCCGCTCCGGGCACCACCTGGATCGTGAAATTGAGTCCCAGGAGCCAGCCGACCTCGTCGCACTCGTGGACCCGCTCTCGCTTGGCCGATTGCCGCGTGTGGCGAAGCTCCTCCAGGCGGAAGCGGTCCAACGTAGCCCGATCGGCGAAGGTGGGAAAGACCGCCGCGTGGATCCCGTGGTAGAAGGCCGCCTTGCGGCTGCTGAGACAGCCGATCGGCAAGACCATGTCGGCCTCCACGATCGCGCGGTTGAGCAGGAGCGGCTCCCCCCGCGCCGAGAGGGTCAGATAGGCCAGGCGATCCCGGTTTTCCGGGTCGTGCGTGGCCAGCTTGACCCGTTTTCTCAGCGTCTCCGGGAGGAACCGGCAAGGGTCCGGGACGCCGCGGGACACGTCGGCCAGGCTGCGGAGGACCATCACGCCGTCGGGATCCACGCCGGCCGCCATCAAGGCGGCGATCACGGCGGCCACGATCTCTCCTGCCTGCGGCACACCCTCCTCCAGCGCCAGGACCACTCTGTCGCTCGGGGTGACGCCTCGGGCCAAAGGCGGGTAGTCGAGGGGCTCCGCCAGCACGGCAGCCACCGCTTTGGCCGGGTTCTCCAGCGGCGGTTGCCGCGGCGTGCCGCACTCCGCAACCAATGTGTCCCCGGGCCACTCCAGGCGAATGGAGGAATCGGTCCCGTATCGCAAAACGGAGAACATCGAGGCAAACTGGGGAAACAGGGAGGACCGGAAAAACCAAGAACCCGCGCAGTTCATCGTATCGGCCGGCACGTAAGACGGTCAAGAAGTCGAGCTTTACCCCGTACCCCGCTTCGCGAATAATGGCGCGACCCATGCCGGACGCTCGCGCGATGGGCGGAACGGTTGCCTTGTTGAGGATGCACGGATGAGACGGTCACCAAAACCGGTGGGGCTGGTGCGAAGAGTAGCTCGGGTGTTTCTTGCCGCCGTGTTCGGCGTAGAGGTCATTTGCGCGGTGGGGTGCGGGAAGTCGTCCGACACGCCCGGTGCCGGCAGCCCGAAGGCCGGACAGGAGAAGGCCGCCGACGCTGGCGGACAGTCCACCGGCGGCAAGGAGGCGGCAGGCGGCAAGTCGGCCCGAGCCGCGCCTCCGCCGACCAACCTGACCTCCGCCCAGTCGGTGCTGGAGGCAATGGTAGCCGCCTACAAGAAGGCCCAAAGCTACAGCGATCAAGGGGTCCTGCAGCTCCAGCGGACGCCGGACGACAAGCAAGAGGGGAACGCGGCCGACTACGCGGTGGTGCTCTCGCGGCCCAACAAGCTGCGGATGCACATGCTCCGCGGGGTGGTCGTTTGCGACGGCAGCAGGTTCCACGCCTTCGTGGCCGACTTGCAGGGCCAGTTGATCAATCGCCCGGCCCCGGCGCGGCTCACGATCAAGTGGATCCTTGCCGACCAGTTGCTCAACGGTGCGATCTCCGAGGAGGTCGTGGCCCGCTTCTGCGCCGTGCCGCCGCAACTGGTGCTGCTGTTGGCCGACGATCCGCTCAAGACGTTTTGCCACGGCGCCCAGAAGCCGGTGCTCGTCCAGGACGGGCAAATCGGCGAGGACGCATGTTACCGCGTCGAGCTGGCGCGTCCCGACGGCAAGGCCGTCTTGTGGATCGACCGCCGCTGCCTGATCCTGCGGCGGATCGAGTTCCCCATCGAGCAAGCCAAGAAGGAAGCCGCGGCGCAGAACACCCAGGTGTTCTCCTTGGCGGCCGACTTCCAAAACGCCCGGTTCGACACGGAGATCGACCCCCAGGCCTTCCAGCTTCGCGTCGAGGACCCCGCCAGCGTGGTAGAGCTGCAGAACCTCATGCCGCCGCCGCTCTTGCTCTTGGGAAAGCCGGCGCCCGACTTCCGCTTCGTCGGCCTGGACGACAAGCCGATCGACCGGAAGGCGCTGGAGGGCAAGATCGCGGTGATCGAGTTCTGGGGCACGCAGTTCGAGCCTTGCCGCATCAAGCTGCCGCTCTTGGAGAAGGTCCACAAAAAGTACAAGGACAATCCGAAGGTGGCCTTCCTGGCCGCGAGTGTCGATGAGCCCAAAACGGAAAACAAGGACCTCCGGGCCAAGATGGCCGAGATGCAACTTACCGTGCCGATCGCCCGCGACCCCGCCGAGGACGCGGGCAGGAAGTTCGGCGTCACCGCGATCCCCTCGACGTTCATTCTCGGCGCCGACGGCAGGGTCCAGGACTACTTCGGAGAATTCACGGCGGCCCTGGAAGCCGAACTCTCGGCGAAGCTGGACGATCTCTTGGCCGGCAAGGACATCTTCCAGAAGCCGCTGGAAAAGTGGAACGAGGCCCAGAAGCAGTACGCGGCGTGGTTGGACACGTGGGCCGCGAAGGAGGAGTTCGTCGCTCCCACGGCGGACGAGCCGGAGATTCCCAAGACCGAGATCGCCGCGGCCACCACGCCGAAGGCATTCACGCTGACTCCCCTGTGGAAGTGCGCCGAAGTGCGGGCGCCGGGCAACTTGCTGGTCGTGTCGCAGCCCGGCGGTCCGCCGAGGCTGCTGGTCATCGACGGCCACAAGACCGCCGTCGAAATCAGCCCGGACGGGAAGAAGGCAACGCCCTATCCGCTGGACCTGGGCGAGGGGGAGTTCGTCAGCTTCCTCCGCACGGCGACCGATTCGGGCGGCAAGCGCTACTTCGCGGTCTCGGGGGCGGCGATGCCGTGCGTCCACGTGTATGACGAAGGCTGGAAACGCCTTAGCCGCGTGCCGGGCACACCCTCCGCAAACCCCAAGGCCAGCATCTTCGACGCGCAATTGGCCGATATCGACGGCGACGGCAAACCGGAACTCCTGGTGAGCTATTACGAAGGGGGCGGCGTTCAGGCCCTTTCGGTGGACGGCAAGGAACTCTGGCACAATGAGGAGGTGAAGAAGGCCTCGCGGATCGTCGTCCTCGACCCGGACCCGCAGGGCCGTCGCAACCTCGCGTGTACCAGCGAGTTCGGACCGCTGGTCGTGCTCGATCCCAAGGGCAAGCGACTGGGCCAGACCGTGGTCGCCAACCGCCTGGTCAACTTCCTGGTGGGCGCCGACCTCACGGGCGACCGGAAGTCCGAACTGTGCGGCCTTTACCTGACCGAGCCGGGGGCCTCGGTGGCCATCGGCATCGACGCCGACGGAAAGGAGACGTGGTCGCACCCGCTCCCCAAGGGGATCTTGCAGCGGCCCATCGAGCAGATCATCCCCGGCAGTCTCTCGCCTGAGGGGCCGGGCTGCTGGATCCTGCCCGGGGCCGACGGGTCGATTCACGTCGTAGGCGCCGACGGCAAGCTGGTAGATCAGTTCAACTACGGCTCGGTGGTCGCCGGACTCGCCACGATGGTCCTTGACGGGCGGCCCGTCCTTGTGGTCGCTACTTCGCAGGGCCTGGAGACCTGGCGGGTCGAGTGGCCCGACAAAGCTAAGTGAGCCCACGCGTCGAATACCCTCGCTCAGCGGGGCGGGGGGCGGCGGGCAAGCGTCCCATTGTCAAGGCACTCTGCCGAGAACCGCCAAACCGCTTGCAGCGCGCTGGGGAAGGAGTATAATTGCTGGTATTACGATTCACGATAACGTAATACTACCTGTGGGGATCATGCGATGGTCTGCTGCGTCTTGCTCGTCTGGCTGTGCGGATTGGCCACCCTTTCCGTTGGGGAGGAACCCGTGAATCGACTGCCCCAGCCCGACTATCACCGCCAGTCCTCCGATCCGGCATGGCTCGTGCAGGTGGTGCAATTCCACGGTCATCTCGGGCCCTCGGTGGTCGCTGGGGCCAGGATGGGGATGGCGGGCCTCCGTGCGGTCAAGGCCAAGGGCTACTTCGATGTCGAGGTGACCTGTGACGGCCCTTTCGCCAAGCCGCCGCAAGCCTGTTTCCTCGACGGCCTCCAGGTGGCCACGGGGGCCACCCTGGGGAAACGGACGCTCCACTGGGTCCGGGCCGACCGGATCGCCGTGCGCGTCAAGAACACGCGAACCGGTAAGACGGCCCAGCTAAGCCCGACGCCCGCGCTAGTGGATCTCCTTGCCTCGTTCAAGGCTCAGCCCAAGGCCGCCGGTGGACGCCAGGCCGACCAGAAAGCGACCGATGAGCACCTGGAGGCGGCGGCTCGGAAGATCGCTTTCATGCCCGAAAAGGACATTGTCACCATAACGATCCTGAGTGCAGCGGCACCGAAATGATCGGCACGTGCGGCCACACATTCTTGCTCCATGCCTGCCACGGCCGGCTTCTCTACCCAGCCGTTACGCGCATTCGCTCTACACGAACCGCATGGCTTGAGGCAAAGCAACTGCGGACGGTATCGAGTTTCTCTGCCGGCCAGTCACCTTGAAGGGCTAGCATTCCATGAACGTTGTTCAAGCGGGTGATAATAGTGGTTGGCGGTATTACGTTTTTTGTTTTCGTAATAACACCGAAAGGGGGTCGAGCGATGAATCCTTCCCGCTTTGTGGCGAATCTTCAGCGGCGGCAATCAGCTATTGGGCAGCGAAAGGCTCATCGGCCGGCAAGGCGGGCCTTCACGCTGGTGGAACTGCTTGTGGTGATCGCGATCATCGGGATGCTCCTCGCGCTCCTGTTGCCCGCGGTGCAGGCAGCCCGCGAGGCGGCGCGGCGCGCCCAGTGCCAGAACAACCTGAGACAGATCGGCCTGGCACTCCATAATCACGAAGCAGCGCGGGGTTATTTCCCTTCCGCAATCGAAGACAAAGTGACCTCCGCGTTTCCCACTGTGCCGGCCCGTAACTACCGTTGGTCGGCGCTGGCGATGTTGACCCCGTACTTGGAGCAATCGGTGATTTTCAACCGGCTCAATCTCAACGTCCCTATGTACTGCCCGCCCTTCTTCCCTCCCTCTTACGTCCACCCGAGCAACATAGAGCCGGTTTCTTGCGATGTCAGCACGTTTCGCTGTCCCAGCGATTCCCAGCAGCGAGTTGTCGAGACATTTGGCCCCACCAACTATTGCGCCTGCTACGGAAGCGGTGGGAACGACGGCGCTTATGTACGTGCCGATGGCGTTTTCTACGTCGACTCCAAGACCAGGACCGCTGGTGTAACCGATGGGCTGTCGAACACCGTGCTGTTTTCCGAAACCCCGATAGGGTCCGGCACGCCGGACATCCCCTTGGCGGACGCCCTAGCCGGCGGTCAGGCGAGAGAAGTGATGGTCCGGCTCACCGCCGTCCCGTTGAGCGAACCGGCCTGTGCGGACACCACGAAACCCGTGTCCCAGTTTCGTGGCCAAACATGGGCCGATGGGCTCGCATGGTCCTCCGGCTACAACCATTGGCGCGGCCCGAACTGTCCCGTTCCCGATTGCTGTTCTTTCTTGGGAGTCTGGAAGGCGGCACGCAGCCATCATCCCGGCGGGGTCAACGCGCTGCGTGGGGACGGCGGCATGGTGTTTGTCAGCGATAGCATTTCGCTGCAAACTTGGAGGAGTCTTGGCGCGCGGAACGACGGGCAGACGATCGGGCAATTCTGATGGACCAACTGGGGGGGCCGCTGGTCGGAACCCGGGCCGGGTGGTATGCTCGCCGGTTCGACCAAGCGGGTTTTCTCAGTGCCGGGAGGGCGAGGCTCCTGCCGAGCCGCACGGGAACTGCCGACGTGCCGCCTCGCGTGCGGCGCGGCAGGAGCCAAGCCCTCCCGGAATCACACGAGGCTGCCCAGAGCCAGCCGGCGGTTCTGCAATACGGGAGGACAAAGATGGCCCAAACCACGGAGTCGATGGAACTTTGGCTGCGGAGGCTGTTGGGCGTCGCTTCCGATGCCCCCAAGCTGTCGTTGCGAGAATTCCTGGATGGCATTCCCCAGTTGCACACCCTGGCCGACGTGCCCCGCGGCACGGTGGTGCTGGTCCGGGGCGACGTGGATGCCAAGCCGGGCCCCACGGTAGGGGAAGGCGACATCCGGCTCCGCTCGATGGAAGAGACCCTCCGCTTCGGCCGCCAAAAGGGGTGGATCCAGGTTATCTTCGGGCACATCGGCCGCGATCCCAAGGGCTCGCTCAGTAAAGTGCGGGCCCGGTTCGCCGACATCCTCGGCTGCGAGGTCGCACTGATTGCGGACTGGCTCGACCCGGAAACCAACACGATCCTGGACGCGGCGGCCGCGACGATCCGGGCCGCGGCCCCGGGCAGCGTGTTTGTGCTCGAAAACACGCGGAAGTACGCGATCGAAACGGTCCTCTGGAAGGCCAAGCCGGACGGGATTCCCGGGCTCGCGCCCAAGCTGGCCAAGCTCGCCAGCGAGTTTGCCCAGAAGCTCGGGCGGGTGTACGTCAACGAGGCGTTTTCAGCCGGGAGCCTGGACAGCTCGACGACGGTGGTCCCGGCGGCCATGGGCCGCGTAGCGTTAGGCAACTACGTGGCCGGCCAGTTCCTCGGCCCCTTGATGGACTGCCTGAATGCGCAACTGGTGGTTTCCAGCGGCCTGAAGATCGACAAGCTCGACGACCTGGAAGCGATGATCCACCGCGGCAAGGTCCGCTGGGTGATTACCGCCGGATCGCTCTGCGCGGGGCTGAAGAAGGCCGCCGCTCAACTGGAGGGAAAGGACTTCGGGATCGGCGTGGCCGAAGACCCCGGCCACGGCGACAAGCCCTATTTCATCCCGCAGTCGCGAGTGGAGCAGGCCAAGAAGCTCCTTTCCGAGGGGCGCAAGAAGGGGATCGAGTTCGTCATCCCGATCGACTTCGTGCTTCAGGACGGGCGGGTATCGGAGACCATCGGCCCGGGCGACCAGCAGTTGGACGTCGGGCCGGCGACGGGCGATCTGCTGGAGCGGAAAATCGGCGAATTCATCGCCGCCGCCAAGAGGTCCTCCGAGCCCGCGGTCGCCTTTCACAACGGCGTCTTCGGGATGTTCGAGGACCCGCGGTTCGAGGCGGGCACTCGGCGGTTCATGGCCCAGTTGAAGCGGATGACCGAGGCGGGCGTGAAGGTCTACGTCGGCGGAGGCGAAGGGGGCAAGGCCCTGGAGAAATACGGCCGACCGGACTGGGTGACCCACAATTTCACCGCCGGGGGAACCGTGCTCAACGCCCTGGGGAGCGAGCCGGTCCCGTACGTCGTGGCGCTGTGGATGGCGGCGCGGAAATAGAGGTCCGAGAGCAGGCCCTCCATTGCGGGCGGGCCAAGATCACGCCGGCGTGCCGCCGCGGGCCCGCTCGCACAGGTTGATTAGCTCCTCGACCGCCTGGCGGATTTCGTCCTCCGGCCTCGCCTGGCGGACCGCTGCTTCCAGCCGGGCCGCCGAGGGTGTGATCGGTGCGAAGCCGTAGCTCCCAGCGGCGCCCTTGAGCTGATGGGCCGCACGCCGCAGACCTTCCCAGTCGCCGCTGTGGAGGCGCGCCAAGATGTTGTCCACCCGCTCGGGCATCTCTTGGACGAACAGGTCCACGATCTCCCCCAGGTCGGGGTCTTCGGCCAAGGTGGAGTACACGAGTTCGGCAGTTTCTTCCGGCGGCGTCATTTCCCGTCTCCCGTGATCTCTCGACTTCGCCCGGGGTGCCGCCTTGCCGCCCGCGGGACCTGCGAGTGGACGCTCATGCCAATCCAACCATAGGTCGCGCTCTCGGGCCGGTCGCGGCGGAGCTTTAGAACGCGGCGAGAAACGGGAGACCGGAGCCGGGTTTAGGGCTTTCACCGTACGACCGGTCGATCCCGCAAGCTGCGCAAAACCGCTACATCCGGCCTTTCCAGCATAAGCGGGGGGGGAATCTGCGAGATGCGGCGGAATTGGGTCGAGCCGGTTAAGAAAACGCGGCAGGCCGGGTCGATAGTGACCGGTAGATTGCAGGCAAAACCCCTAGCTGCACCATTTTGCTTTGGTAACCCACTCGGTTTTTCCTAACAAGGAGTGTCTCCATGAACCGTCGTGTCCTTCTCCTGGCGTTGGCTGTGGGAGCGGTCCTCCTGGCAGTCAGCGCTTCCAGTGCCCAAGCCGGGCTGTTCCATCGGTCGTGTGCTCCGGCGTGCTGCGAACCGGCCGCCTGCGAGCCCGCTAAGGCTTGTGCCCCGGCCCCCAAGGCGTGCGAGCCGAGCCGTTGCGAGCCCCGCTGCAAGGAACGTTGCCACCGCGAAAAGCGCTGCCGCAAGCCGAGGTGCTGCGAGCCCGCCCCCTGCGCTCCGGTAAAGGCCTGTGCCCCGGCCCCCAAGGCGTGCGAGCCGAGCTCCTGCGAGCCCCGCTGCAAAGAGCGCTGCCACGTCAAGCGCTGCAAGCCCGCCTGCGAGCCGAGCTGCTGCGAGCCCCGCTGCAAAGTGAAGAAGTGCCGCGCGCCGCGGCACGGCTGCGGCGAGCCGAGCTGCTGCGGCGAGACGGCTGCCCCCGCGGCCGCCCCGACCCCGGCGCCCGCCCCGGCCCCTGCTCCGGCCCCCGTCCCGGCCGGCAACTGACGATTGCCTCCAGGCCGCGCGTCCCACCGGACGAATACGGCCTGATGAACAAACCCCAAGCGGCCCGCTCGCCCGACCGAGTGGGCCGCTTCTAGTTTTCTTGGGGCGGGCGCGGACCGATGCGCCAAGATTACTCCGGAAAGAGCTTGGTCGAGAGATACCGCTCGCCTAGATCGGGCAAGATGACAACAATCAGCTTCCCGGCATTCGTCTCCCGCCGGGCAACCTTCAGGGCGGCCCAGGCGGCTGCTCCGCTGGAGATCCCAACCATCAGCCCCTCTTCCTTGGCAAGGCGACGGGCCGTCTCGATTGCATCCTCGTCCCGGACCTGTACGACCTCGTCGATGATCTTCAGGTTCAGCACGTCGGGAATGAAACCGGCGCCGATCCCCTGGATCGTGTGCTTGCCGGGCTTGATCTCCTGGCCCGAGCGGCGCTGCG
>CAYGZA010000172.1:0-14286 GCA_964354135.1 uncultured Planctomycetaceae bacterium | reverse complement strand
GAGCCTCCTGATCCATCCCAAACCCGGGTAGATTATTTCCTGCGGGCTGCCTAAGGCCACCGTAGCGGCCATGCGCTGTGTTCTCCGGCTGCATGCCCTCTGTCGTGAGCCACGCTCAACGCGCTACTAGGAGTACTAGGCCGGGCCAAAACCATGCGATTCTCCGCAATCGCGAAACCGCTGCCTGTGTCGCCGCCGGGCGTTACACCATCATCGTCTTCTGGCGCTCGGCGCCGATGCTTCCTTCCCGGCAGAAAGAGCTGACGGTGAATTCGGCGGAGTGACGGGCCTGGACGTCGAGGGCTTCGGACAGCGGGACGGCGCAGGAGTCCCTGATGGCTTCGAGGATGGCCTTCCTGGCCGCTTCCTTGGCCGGGCTATCAGAGACCGACACGCCGACGTCCGCGGGGATGTCTCTAAGAATGCCCTCTTCGAGTCTTCTCATCGGCAAGCCGGCCGCTCCGCCGGATGCAAGGCGCCAAGCCGTCTGGAGGGATTCGTGCATTGGACCGGCGTAGTCGATCAGCCAGTCCACGGCGTCTTTCGCTTTCACCGGGGCTCCTTCCAGCAGCAAACGGACAAGCTTTGGCCACTGGTCTCGATTGGCTTTCCGGAACGGCCAGTGGCAGCCCTCCATGCCCGGCACCACGGGGAGCGTCACCTCCGGCATTCCCAGGACCGCGTCGTCGACGGCGACGAGGTAGTGGCAGTGCATGAGCAACTCGAGGAAGCCGCCGAGGCAGCGTTTGCCGCCCACGAAGCCCACGGAGACTTTGAACTCGTCGTGGAGCCGCCTGGCTGTGGCCGCCCAGGTGGCGGCCACCCGGTGTCCCTCGCGCACGTCCTCCAGCGCGGGGAAGAACTCGCTCGTGTCGGCCCCGACCATCTGCGTGGCGAGGTGGAAATCGCCGGTCACGATCACACGGGCGATCCGTTCGGCCTTGAGCCAGCCGATGGCTCGGTTCAATTCGGCATCCACGTCGCTGTTGTAGGTTTCGCGGCCAACGGTGATAACTCCGACGTTTCCGTCGTGCTCGGCGTTGACGTACAACTGCTGCCACTCGGGGCTGTCGAGCTGCTCGAAGGCGGCCGGATACCAGCAGCTCCGGGCGGCCTCGGGGTGGAGGCGGTGATAGGCCTCGACGCGCTTGATCGCGCCGTCGGCCCCCACGCTCCGGATCATGGCGAGGATGCCCCGGCGGAACTGCGCGCAGAGCTCGCCGATCGCGTTGACATGGGAGAGGTGGCCCCGGTGCTCGTGGAGCAACAGGCTGGCCACCTGGAAAAGCGCGCCCTGGATCCAACTGTTGAACTCGTCCTCGGCCTCGCGATCCAGAGGCCAGTCGACCAGGGGTCGGAGGTGGTCGAGCGGATACCAGTTCTGGCCGGTCTCCTTCCACTGGCAGAGATCCGGCGTGGGAGTGAACAGCGCCCCGTATTTCTCGCCGAGGTGGTGCAAGCAGGACCAGGTGAGAAAATTCGCTCCTTTGGCGCCGATGACGTCGTGGGCCCTGAAGGGATTCGGCCCGGCCGACTTCCTGATGTACTTGTCGATCTTCCAGAAGGGCATGTTGGTAGCGCGGTGATATCTCAGGCCCGCCAGCGTCACGCCGCAGAAGAGCACATCGAGGACGAACGACCAGCCGTCGCTGACGGGAACCGGAATCAGGCCCAGCGCCCAGAGAAGCTGCGTGATCGAAGAAGTCTTATCTTCAACAATCTCCCAGACCTTGTTGATCTCGTGAGGAAAGGCGGGGTGGGCCACGCCCACGCCGAGCTCCGAGCTCGGAAAGCCGGACGTGACCGAGCGGATTTCGATGCCTGGAAACGCTTCGCGGAAGAGTTCGTAGTGGGCTTTCTTGACCTCGAGAATCTCCGGAATCGCTTCCAGGAGGAAACGGGGGCGCCACTTCCCGAGGTCGGCCGGGAGGCTGGTCCCGTCGTAGGTCATGCGGACGATGTTGCCCATGATCCTGTCGGCCCGCTGTTGGCCGACGGCCTCGACCAGCCCCGGGTAGTGTGGTCCGATCCCATCGGCCGTTCTGGGGCGAGCGAGGCTGATCGACTTGACGCCGAACGGCTCCAGCCTTGCGGTTAGCTGCATCGTCTTCCCGGACCCAACGATCCCGTTGGCCCCGGAGATCACCAGCGAGCCGCGCTGGCCAGGGCCGCCGAACACCCGGTCCACCAGATCGGCGGCATCGCCGGGCAGCCTTGCGTTGCGAAAAATATCCGTGACCGAGCCAAGCCCCAGGGTCTGGAGTGTTGACTGCCTGATCGACTTTGTCATTACGACACGTCTCCTTCCGTAACTCTGAGGAGGGCTGCGATGCCCATGTCTCCTGCGGCGCAACCTAACACGAGCACGAGCCCGCCTCCCAAATCCACCGCTTCCTCCAGACCTTCGATCAACATCCTGGTAAGAGTCGGGCCCTGGGGATGTCCCCAGACCAGCGAGCAACCGGTCTTGTTGACCTTGCGCCAGTCGTACCCCAGGACTTTGGAAAGAATGGCGTCGTTGATGGCAAACGGGTTGTGACTCTTGACCACCGCGATGTCGGCCATGGTAAAACCGGTCTTGGCGAGCAGTTTCTGCACGGCAAGCGTCGGAGCCTCCGGCATCAGCGCCGGATGGGTCCTCGTCTCGGCTTTGGCGACAAACTGAATGACAATCTCCGGCCGCGGGCTGAGCTCCCTGGCTTTCTCCGCAGTCGTTACCAGCAGCGTCGCCATTCCATCCGAGGCATGCGTCTGGGTCCCGGTCGTCACGCAGGTGTCCAGCTCGCGCATCTGGCGCAGGGCGTCCAAGGTCAGTTTGCGAACCCCGACATCATCCGCAATGCGGCCCAGAAAGCGGCCTTGCACATTCAACACTTCGAGCGGCACGAGCACCCGATCGAGAAACCCGGATGCCTTGGTTTCGAAATACTGCTGATACCGGCAGAAGGCGATGTCCTCCACCTCCCTTCGGTCAAGGCGGTACTTGCGGGCGGCATTGCCGGCCGTGGTCATCATCGCCTGGCCCGTGGCCGGGTCGAATCCGAAATTGTCCCACACGTCGCTCAGCGCCATCGTCCGCTGGTGGGCCCGCCGTTCCGGGAACACACCCACGGGCGAGTCGCTCGTCCGGTCGAAGGTCAACACACCCACGACGTCGTTGGCTCCACTCTGGACTTCCGCCCCGGCCACGAGGACGGCCTGGAGCCCGGTCGCGCAGGCCTGTTCCATGTGAAATCCCGGGATGCGGTGCCCCAGGCAGCTTGCCACCAGCGGCGCATTCCAGAACTTCCAGTGCCACGGCACAGTGGAGCCGATGATCAGGTAGTCCAGCTCGCTCTTCGGGACTTTTCTGATGCCGAGGATGCGGTTCATCGCCTCGCCGGCAAACTGGCCGATGTTGACCTCCGCCAGCGCCGAAGTCTGCCATGCAGGGAAGAAGCTGCTCCCCCAGGTCCCGTACGGGATCCTGGCTTTGGGGAACATTGCGACATTCTCTTTCATCAATCCCTCCTCCGTAGACAACGCGATGAACGACTTGACGGCTCGGTCGGAACGAAACGCGTCGGGTGATAGCATTGCTAGCACCCGTGAATTGCCGGGCCAAGTGTTGCGTTTGAAGTTTGACGCCACCCAGGGAATAATGTAACAGGATGCCTGCGGATACTGCAAGATGCCTGTCTTTTGGGTGCTACTCGAGTGCTCGTTCTGGTGAAACAACCGCATCGCCGGATTGGACACCCTCGCCAACCTAGGCTGCCGTGTCAATGCCCCCATGTCCGGGCGCTGGCTGAAAGGCTTGACAAGCGCCAGATCTGAAGCTGAGCGTCGTTTCGGCCCATGGTGACCTCACTCGGGCGCTCAGCCAGGCACTCGGCTGTTCGCCGTCATGCCGCTCTTGCTTGCGCGTCGGTAGCTCCTTCGAATATCGCCAACGCTGGCGAGCCCGGTTTTTCAGCTTTCACACGCACATAGAAAACGTTAGAATCAGAGAATTCCTATCAGCAGTAGTTGTTCCCAAATGCCTGATAACGCGCGGGTGTACACGAATCATGATTCGCTCTATTCTGTCGGTCGTCGCTGTGAGTCTCTTGGCTATCTTGCCCGCTTCCGCCGATGACGGCCTCTGGAATCGGTTTCGGGGACCCAACGGCAGTGGCATCAGCAATGCCAAGACTGTGCCGGTCCGGTGGACGGAAAAGGACTACAACTGGAAAATCGACCTCCCCGGTCCCGGCCACTCCTCGCCGGTGGTCTGGGAGAACCGGATCTTCGTCACCTGTGGCGACCCCACGACAGCCCTTCGTACATTGCTCTGCGTGGACGCACCGACGGGTCGTACGCTTTGGAAGCAAGAGGAACCATCGAAGACCTACGACCAGCACCGAGACAACTCCTACGCGACTGCAACGCCGGCCGTGGATGCGGACGGCGTGGTCATCACTTGGAGCACTCCCGAAGCGGTCATGCTGCTGGCACTGGACCTGCAGGGCAGGGAACTCTGGCGCCGTAATCTGGGGCCCCTTGTTTCGCTTCAGGGCAGCGGCTCCTCACCGATCCTGTACCAAGATTTGGTTGTGCTGGCAAATGACCAGGAGGACATGGAACGGAGCCCGGGCCGCAAGCCGGATGGGCCCAATCCGGCGGGCCGGAGCTTCGTGATCGCCGTCGATCGGAAGACCGGCGAGACCCGTTGGCAGACCGAAACCAAGACGTTCTTGGCCGGTTACTCGACGCCCTGTGTCTACCAGGCCGAAGGTGGCCGCGCCGAGTTGATCTTCTCCACCACCGCCCATGGCATCATGGCGGTCGATCCGACCACGGGGAAGAGCAACTGGGAATTCGGGCAGCCGTTCCTGGATCGCGCCGTGATTTCGCCGGTCGTGGCGCCGGGCCTGGTGATTGCGGGCCACGGGGCGGGGATCCGCGGGGTTCGCTGCATCGCCGTTCGGCCGGGCTCGGCCGGAGAGGCAGTCGCACCCACTTTGGCCTTCGAGCTAACCACGGCCATCCCCATGGTGCCCACGCCCCTGGTCAAGGATGGGCGGCTGTTTCTCTGGTGCGACGACGGCGTGGTGTCCTGCCTGCGCGTGGCCACTGGCGAAACGGTTTGGCGGGAGCGGATCAACGGAGCGTACTATGCGTCGCCCGTCTGGGTCGATGGCCATCTGTACAACGTGTCGAAGAAGGGAGAGGTCGTTGTCGTGGCCGCCGGGGACAAGCTCGAGGTTCTCCACCGCATTCCGCTCGGTGAGCCAAGCTATGCCACACCCGCGGTGGCCGGCGGCGTGATGTACCTGCGGACCAGTTCTCACCTCTTCTCGCTGGGCGGCCCGCGCTAGGACGCACTTGAGTTTCTTGGCGGCGAAGATCTCGATGAGGCTCCGAACCAGGGTCGTCTTACCGACGCCCGGCCCACCGGTGATGACCAACATCTTCTGGTGGCAAGCCTGCCGGATTGCCTCCTGTTGTCCCGCCGCCAGCTTGATCCCGAGTTTACCTTCCACCCAGCCGATGGCCTTCTCCACGTCGATCCTGGGCAACGGGTGTTTGCGATGGCCTAGGATTGGCGGACTCCGGCGGGGGCGAGATAATGACCCCACGAAAGGAGTTTCCTTATGGACAAGAAACCCATGTCAACGGTCGCGGAGCCATCGACGCGATCGGCAAACGCCAGGCGGTTTTCCGATGAGTTCAAGCACGACGTCTCGCTCGATCCCGTGAATCAGTCCGCAGAGGATCAAGCCGAGGTAGGCACACGCCGACAGGCACTGCGGGCTGGCGTGGGTAGGCCGGCTGGAATCAATGAGGAGCGTGACCAGTTCCTCCAACTGATCCGGGAAGAGGCCCGCATATCGACCAGGCCCGCCTTCTCCCGCTCGACACGCTGGACGATCTGGTTGAGCATTCCCTGGGCCGCCATTTTGTCTACGGCCAGCGGCACCCGCCGTAGCCTGCCCTCGCCGTCCTTGTACTGGCCCCACCATTTCTTGGACCTGCCGGTTGACCTTCTTGCCGGTTGCGGGATCGGTGATCAGCACGGGTTTGCGGTACAGACTGGCCATTGAGTTGACTCCATCATGTTTCGGGGTACGGGGTTACAGGCCTAGGGCGAGGCACAGTGTCCCTCGACGCCCCCGAATTGCAAGGCAAGAAGTCTAACTCCTCCGGGAAGGCTCGGCCCAAGGGCTCGTGCGCAGCGAGTCATTGTTGAGCTTCCCCCGTCTGGCCGATGCTCTCAGGCTGAATATGGTGTGTGGGTGCAGATTGATGCAGTCCGGCCTCAGGAGCTGCGAGCAGGATGGCACCGCGGTGAGCACCGAAGGCGGGGAAGAGAGCAAGGGGGGGGCACCGGCTGATCTTCAACCCATACCGCTTGTTCCCCGCCTGACCGGATAGCGACTCAGAATCGAGGTGTCGTTTCATACAGCGAAGGGGGCTATTTCGCCGGGCCAGGAACGATTTTCAGGTCCGACCGCATCACGACCACCTGGTACGGATTCCACGTAGACATCGTGTAGAATATGCGGCAGGCGTCAGAATCGCCCGTCGTGTAACGAGCCATGATGTACGGCCCATACTCTCCTCCCCACTCGTGTGCCCGTCCCGGATCATGGAGCCCGTCCGGGGGCGCCCGGAGCTTGTCAGGGATGTGCATGAACTGGCCGTAACCGCGATCCTTCCAGGGGTGGAAGACGATCTCCAGGTCCGACCACGGGCCCCAGGGCTGCGGGGCCGATCGCATGGCGATCCCGCGCGGCGACGTCGAGTTGTAGAGCATCACGTACCGCGCAACCGAGGGACAGTAGGCCACCGACATCTCTCCCACGACGTCGTGGTGAAACAACATGCTGGCATTGCGTTCCTGATCGGACCACTGCGGCAGGGCGTCGGCTCCTGCGCGCTGGAAATACCGGATGGCGCTGCGCTGCACGACGCGACCCAACTCCACGCGTGCCAGGCAGACGCTGCTCTTGCGGTAGTCGCCGCTGCCGAACACGTAGAGCCAAGGGTCCGACTTCCAAAGGGCCACGACGCGAAACTTATCGGTCGAAAGCTCGTAGACCTGACGGAAAGTCTTTCCGTCGTCGTCCGAGACCGCCAGCACGGAGCGGCCGGGAATCTTCGGTGGCTTGGAGTCGGTGGCGAAGACGACGAACATCCTGCCGCCGATCGAGACCCCGTTGGTGGGCACCTCGAATGGCCCCAACCGGACCCCGGGCACGTCCAGCGGCAACCAGGTGCCGTCCGGCCCGCGAGGAAACTCCAACTGAATCTGCGTCGGATCGCGACTGTCGGTCCAGGCCAGTGCGTCCCGCGCCACCATCGCGTCCCGTCCGTCGGCGTGCCTCCACGTGTCGCCGAAAAGGAAGAACAACCGCCCGTGATGCTCCAACGAACTGCCCAGATCCGTGGCCGCCAAACCGACCCGGGAGGCGGTGCGGCTGAGGGTCGGCAGCCGCGTGTGTCGATCCTCGTCCCCGGTCAATTGGCAAACCTTCTGACTGGAGCCCGCCACGTAGGCCAGCCGTTTGGGCTCTTCGGCCGCCCAAGACCAGGTCGGGAGCATAACGGCCGTCAGCAGCCGCAGAAGTAGATACGTCCGGACCGCTACGTGTCTGCGGTCTGTCGCGACCGGCGACGTGGGTGACTCGCAGCAAAAATGGAAGCGGGGCATACTATTGCCTCAATCCCGGCCAGATCCACACGCCCCAATCGCTGTTCGCGCCATCACCGCCTTCCTCCACAGCCAACTCCAGCACGCTGACGCCGCTGACGTCGAGGTCGAGTTTTCCGAGCGTGTGGTCCTTGACCACCGCCGAACGGAAAAGCTCGCGGCCGTCTCCGCGCACCACAAACACAACCGACCCCTCGTGGCCATCCTGCACGCCGTAGGCCGTGCGGAATCGTTGCCACTGGCGACCCAAGTCCCACTGGTATGTCGACGGGGCGTGGGCGTAGAGGCCGCGCTCGAAGAACCGCCCCCCAACCTGTAGGAAACACTGGCCCGGCCGTTCGATCAGCACTTCGTCTCGCAGCGGGCGTCCCCAACCTACCGATTCACTGCGGGACTTGGCACGAGACAGGGGCACCAAGCCATCTTTGGCAGGAATCTCCGAGAGCGACTGAAGCGGCGACGGCTTCAGCAAAGCCTGCAGGTGGGCTGCCTTACGCCGGACCTCCGCGATATGGGAGAATCGCCGTTCCATGTCGCCAGCCAGTTTTTCAGCCCGTGCGCGGTCCCCGGCCGCGTACGCCTCGACAGCCTCGTCCAACGGCAAGCGATAGCGGAAGACGTCGATGTCCGGCTTGCCTTTCGAGTCCACCTCGTAGTCGAAGGCGAACTGGCTGGCGGTCCCATTGGTGTGGCAAACGCGGAGCCGGAGTTGGGACGCCCCGGGCCGCATCTCGCCGACTTCGAGTTGGAAGCGGCCGTCCTTGCCAGGCTGACAGGTCCAGCTCACCGCGTCGTAGTCGCTGGGGATTTTGGCCCAGTCGTTGAAGGCCGCGATGCCAAAGGCCGCGGGCTGGGCCGCCGCCCACCTTCCCCCTTCGCTTACAGCACCAACGCGATGAATCCAAACAGCGAGCGTCAACCCCAAAGTCGCTAACTCACCGACCCACGGATTCCATTTCACGCTGAACCAAGACAGTCAGGCACGGGGTGCCTGACCTACTTGGCTGGTTGGTCGCGGCGGTGACGACCGTTTCGACCAGATTGTAGTACAAGAGGCGTTCCGTGGGCACCTCGGGATCGGCGCCCAACGTTCCGGGACCGAGCATCGTCGCGATTATGACGAGAGCACTGGTTAACCACATGAGTGCGAGCTCCCTTTCACTGATTCTCCCAAAACCAAGCCAATGATGGATCCGCCCACGCCTCGTTGAGATTCCTTTCGGCATCGAGAAGCCGTGTGCCATCGAAAGCTGTGGGCTCGCCACCGGCGTCACAATCGCAGATCCGTTTCTCAGTCCGGCGGGGGTTCGAGCTGCTTCGGGTTTGGCTGGCGGCGCCTCTCCAGGTCGGACAGGATGCGGTTGAGCCCGATTCTCTTCCAGTCGGGTAGCTCCTTGCGCTCCAGCATCGCACGAAGGAGAGACTTCGACGCTTCCGGATCCACCTCCGCCATTACGGCGAAGGCCCAGACAGCGTTTGGTCGGATAAGGCTTTCTGCATTCTTTCTCAAGATTGCGTAACGTTCCCCCGGCTGCGCCTTGACGGCCGCCTCGACCGTCTTGGCCCACGCCAAGACGTCCGCGTACGGCGTGTCGTGGCGAGTGCGTTCGTAGCCTTCCATGACGGGCGATAGCACAATCAGGATTCGCGTTCGATTCATTCGCGGGCCGAACGCGACCCAGGTCAGGGTGCCTGCTTCCTCCTTTCTGAGGAGCCAAATGGACTTCCCGCCAATGTTCATGGGCCATCGCAGGAAAGGCCTTCCGTTCGTCGATCCGGCTCCTCCGCCACTGAATTCGAACGTCTTGCCATGAAGGCCGGGATCGCCTTTGAAGACGTGCGTTACCTGAAAGGTCGCAGTGTACCGGCCTTCGTCGCCGGTCACTGTGGTGAGGACCGCTTCCACCAGATTGTAGTACAAGAGGCGTTCCGTGGGCACCTCGGGATCGGCGCCCAGCATTTCGGTCCCGAGCATCATCGCGAGCGTGACGAGACTGACAGTTTTCCGCATGGCTGTTCGTCGTTGCTCCACGGTCCGGGCGCCGGACCCTACTTCGGCTTCATGTCGCCGGCTGCACCGGGGGCCTTCTCGGCCTTGCCGCTGCGAAGTTCTCGGAGCCGGCTGATGGTCTCCGCAACCTTCGGGTCGTCGAACCCCGCGACCGTGACAATTGCGGCTCGATTCGGCATGAAGGTCATGAAGTCAGATGGAACGGAATAACGCCCATCCGGAAACCGCCGAAGAACCACGACCACGCGCGTCTTCGCGGCTGGTGGCTGGGGAATGGCGCTTGTGAGGAACCCGTATCGCAATTCCGCTTGCAGCACTGGCTTCGCAGCAGCGTCATAGGAACCGCTCAAGGTGGCTCTTACTTGCAGCGTAAAATCGACCTTGGCCGGCCCAGCGTTCGCGACGGAGCTGATATCGGCATAGACCACGCTAAGGACCGTCCAGATGTCCTCCTCCACGCCGGTAATTGTGCGTATGGCGGCCAGCGATGCTCCCGCGTAAAGAGCCAAGAGCAGTACGAGGATTATTGTCTTGATCATAGCGCTAGACCTCCGCGAATGCATACACAGAAATCAGTTGAAGGTCTGACGGTCCAAAGCATCATTGAAAAGCTCTCCAGCCAATTGCGGCGGCTGGGAACCATCGGTGACCGGCGTCCAGCCTTGCAGTACCCTCACCCCGGCATTCTCGTCACCCTGCCAAACGTACGGAGCTGTCTGGTTGGCCCGGACGTGTAACCGCCCGGGGCCAACCAGCCCTTCCCTGTAATTCCTCTTCACTTTGCCTCCTTGACTGGCTCTTTCGCGCGTTCAACGTTGGCGGGTGCGTGGTCTGACCGTGTTCGCGGGCGCGGCCATTGCACGGGGTCACTGAAGTCAATCGACTGGTACACCTTGATCAAACGTGCGAGGTTCGCCTTTCCCTTCTCCGACAGACCGTTACCACCTTCCAAGGCCAATTTCAGACGCGCGAGACCAAGGTCCCTGCCGTCGAGTGAGTGAAACCACCATGCAATCACGCTCATCTCTTCCGAAGCAACGTCGGCGTTCAAACGACTTAGGACGGTGGGCACCGCTGGCGGGCCGATCTGCAAGAGCGCCCATGCGGCGAGATAATGGTCCAGGGGGTGCCGACGCCACAGGTGCGCCGGGAACCAACACGTCAGTTGGTGCGAGAGAACTCCGATCCCCTCCTCCGCGCGCAACTCTCCCAGGGTGCGAATTGCTTGTGCGCGCGCGGAAACCTCGTGCTCGCGTTCCCCGGCGGAGCTTGCCACGGCAACGAGACTTTCCACTGCATCTCGGCGCGCCCTGATCAACTCGTCAAAAGCGCGGAGACGCTCCCGCGCGTTGGGCGACATGAGCTGCTTCGTAAGCGCATCAGACCTTTCGTTCGGAGTTTCCGAGCGAGAAACCGGTGCATGCGAGGCGTTCAACACGAATACGTAGATGAAAGCCACAGCCAGTCGACGCCTGCTCATGGTCTGGTCCTTCGGTGATGCCCTGTTAGGGGTTTTCTCCGGGAGTTATTTTCGGGGGGCCGATGTCGTTGAGATCCGTTTCCTGCTGGTTGCCGGTCGTCCGCTCCCACTGACCGTTGACGTTCAGACAACGGTGCCTAACGTGCCATTCATACTTATCCGAAGCGCGGCTTCCTTGCCAAGTGTCTCCGCTCGGGTCCGCACCGATCCCCATGCGCACGAAAGTCTCGTAGCTGGCGCGCATGACGTACCGCTGTTCGTTAGCCTCGGGCGCCACTGGTGTCCCCGGTGGATCGATGAAATACATGGCGCCGGCTGAGTCAGGCTCATTACTTGCCGAATTGTTGAACGGGTCATCGTTCGGCCACTCGTTCCGCGGATCGAACTGCTTTGAGTCGTGGTCGACTACCTCGTTGGATGCGTCCAGCCACCACTGGTGGCCCTGCGCCCGCTGGGTCACGTCGAAAAATACGCCTTCTGCAACGTACTGATTGCTCGCGGGTTGGATGACATATTTCATAAGAATCACGTTGGCGACGCCGTTTTGAGCGTTGATCGGTCGCAGCCCGGTCCCACCGAATGTGTTGAGGACATCCTTTGGGGGAGTTGACATGTCGTGCCACGTACCTGCCGCAAGCAAATCGGCGGCGGCATTCGTATCATGTTCCACAGCTGCCAAACTTACCCAAACACCCGTAGCCTTGGCCGTGTCGGTCAAGGCGCGGTAAGAAAGGTTAATGGACATGTCGCGCACGGACGCACTCGGCGAGAACACCTCTGCCCACATTTCCTTTTCTTCCCCGGTGAAATCGGCTGCCGTGAACTGAACCACGCCAAAATCGTCAAGCGGGACGCGATTCACCTTCGTCGATTCCTGCCACAAGACGATCTGGCCCGAAGGAACCGTCAAGGTCGCGCTCCCCTCGAAGCCCAGGTACGGCCGGGCGATCTTAAGCCGCATCAAGTCCACCTCACCCCGACCGGCGGGGGTTGCGATGACACCATCGACGTCCACGTTGTCGGTGACCCCGTCGCCGTCGGTGTCGTTTTTATTGGCGACCGTGAAGGCCCCCCGCGACTCCTCGACGGGGTAGGGCACCTCCGCGCCGATTTGTCCGTCGGAGAGCATCACGTCCACCCGGTAGGTAGTAACCCGTACCGTACCGACGGAAGGACTACTGGCGATCCCATCGTTTGCCAGGTACTGGAAGCTGTCGTTTCCCGTGAAGCCCGGGTCGGGGACGTACTTGAAAGAACCATAGCTGTTGAAGTATTCCAGCGTTCCGTGCGAGGGGTCGGAATAGAGAACCGCGCTGAGCGGGTAATCGCCGTCCGGGTCCCAGTCATTTGACAGCACACCCGGAGCACCGACGATCAACGGGGGCGGATTCTCGGTGTCCAAGAAACCGACGTAATACGGCCCATCGTCCACCGCCACAGGCGGCATATTGTTTACCAGCATGCGGACCGTGCCCCAGTCGGTATACTGCCCGTCGGTGATCTGGTAGTCGAACCAGTCCGTGCCGGTCCACAACTCCGGAGGCATGTACGTGAACGCGCCGCTGGCCTCGATGCTGTAGGTGCCCCCCTGGGCCGTGTAGCCCTCGTCGGGGTAAGCGCTCAGCGGCTGGATTTGCCCGTCATCCGTGTCGTTCCCCACCGCGCCGGGGGCTGGCATGCTGAACGGCCGGTCGTGGACCAAATACGGCAACCAGTCGTCGGTGGCTATGGGCGGCATGTTGAAAGGAGGCCACCAGCCGCCGAAGTCCATCCCTTCGGCGCCAAGTGCGTCGGAACCAAGCCCCCGGGCAAACGCCAACGACGTGAACAGCTCGTCCACCCACCAGAGCGACCTTGAAAACTCGCGCGAATGGAGGTCCCCGCTGCCCAGGTCCGAAAGGGCGTCGGCCACTTTCTCAATCCGCGTTTTGGCCACGTCCACGTACAGGTCGGCAAGTGCGCTGTCGACGCGAGAAATGTCCAAGAGCCGTCGTGTCTCCCCGAGGATCGTGTGGAGGGCCTCGGAATCTTGCCCGAGTGCCGCCAGCGCCGAGAGCCGCTTCTGGCTGCGATAGGTGATGCCCGGCAATTCGTCGGAGCCCAACGGGTTGCTGTCGGCCCAGCAAGACCCGAGGAACGGGTCGAGCAAGGGGGCGCCCAGGAGGATTTCCAGAATTCCCCCACCTGGGGGCTGCCCGCACTTCCAGCGCTTCCGGCATCGCCAGCCGGCGCCATCGCGGCGAGGGCTGCCTCCCCTTACGTCGGCCTAGTCTACCTCCCCCGCGACTCCTCAGAGACTGTTCCCGTGCCATGACTGATCCTCCCGTGAAAAGAGATTCCAGGAAACCCGGCCGAACGGCCGGGAGGTTGACGAAGTCCGGCGGCCGTCCCGCCGACTGTGTGCGAAACGCGAAGGCCGCCTGTTGGCTCTCGAGTCAGCCATGGGCGTTCTCCCGGCAGAGACCCCGCTGCCCGTTTCCCCGGTGCCGATCGCAGAAGAGAGTTCCGTTGGGGAAAAGCATCCAAGACAGTCTTAGCCTAGCAAGGCAAGGCTGGCTGTCAAGTAACCTTCCCCAGAGCTTCCCCAGAGGTTCCCTGAAGCTTCTCCGGCGATTCCCCTTGGCCTCACGTCATGCCTCGGGAGGGAGGTGCTTTGAGCTTTCCGCCCTCGCCTCTCGCCTCTCATCCCCCGCCCCTCATCCGTTGGCCACCAGCGAGCGCGCCGCGAGGCGAGAAAACCGATTCGCTAGCCAAAATGGCCCAAGAAGTCACAACGTCCGATCGCGACCGGAGTTGAATGCGGACAAGAATGCCCTGCGGGCGGTTTTCGGGTGGTCAACAAGGGGTGGTTAAGAGCGGGCTTGCGCAAGGCCGCCACTGGTCAACTGAAATCGAGATCGTCGGCGCATCGTCTTTAGAGCGTTGGGCTTGCCGAAGGCTCGGGAATTGTTGGCCACGGGCCCTCTTGGGACCGCGCCCGACGCGATGTTGACCAGGGCCTTGTCAAGCCGAGTCTCTGCGCCGCACTCTGGGTGGAAAGGCCGCAGATTCCGCCGCGCAACACCTTGGCCAGCCAAGAGTTCATGGCCCAGGTCGCCCCAGATTCACAAGAGGCGAAAT